>NZ_SGPD01000045.1:0-28775 GCF_004208935.1 Pseudoalteromonas sp. CO109Y | reverse complement strand
TGCGAGTTGCGAGTTGCGAGTTGCGAGTTGCGAGTTGCGAGTTGCGAGTTGCGAGTTGCGAGTTGCGAGTTGCGAGTATACAAGGCTAAATTAATTATTTTTATGTAAGTACATTAATTTACCTAGCATTTTACCAATTTCTTCACACTCATTTGTTATGAGTAAGTAGTTTTCCTTGTGCAAGTAACCCAATTCAAAAGCAAGCATAACTTGTGTTTTGAGTTCACCGACGGAGCCTTTAGCTATAGAAAGGAAATGAGCTCTTTCTTTTTTAGAAAAGCGCTCATACCCTTCAGCGATGTTACTTGGAATTGAAACCGAGCAGCGACACATTTGATCTTTTAAACTAAAATCTTTGAGTAAATAAAAACTTCTATAAACTAAAAGACTTAATTGAAAAGATCTTTTCCATACATCTAATCTCTCGTAGTACATAGCCACTCCTTGGCATCAGTATCTAACTCGTATCTCGAATCTCGTCTCTCGAATCTCGTCTCTCGAATCTCGTCTCTCGCTTCTCTCCCCCGCTACTGCGAGTCGCTACTATTTATAACTCTCATACGCTTCTTTCATTCGCGCTAGGTTGCTATAAATATAGCTCGAAGATAATCGGCCACGTTTAAGTATTGTTCTATCAAGGTTAATTTCAGTAATAGGTGCGTAACCCTGATTAAATACTAATACATTCTTAGTTCCAACTTGTGATTGCACACCCGAACGCCAGTTAGCAGAGCCTTTAAGCTGACCAATTGGGCTTACTTTCATATCTTTACGCGGCGTAAGAGGGATATTAATCGCAACACCAGCAACTTGTGCATCTGAATCTTGATATGAAATGGCCACATAACTATCGCCAAACCAAAAACGACTTTCTAACTGATAACCGCTGTCACCATAAAAATACTTACCAGCTGTAGCATGAAAAGTAATATCTTGTTCAACCCAGTTGTACTGATATGTGAGTGTTTCGTACTCACGTGAGGCGCGGTAGTCTGCGTAATCAAAATAAGCGATTTTGGCGCTCACTTTATGGCGACCTTCAGGGCTTAACCAAGCTGTTTCGTTGATAATAGCTTTGTAATCAAAGTAATCTTTAAAGAAGCCTATTTGTGTTTGGTTATAAAAACCATATGGCAATTTAAAGGTTTGATAAAGAGTTGCGTTAACAAGACCTTCTTGAATACTGTAAACATCAAATACGCCATTGTCTTTATAGTCATCGGTTTCGTATACGCCAGTTTGTGCGCTAACGTTAATACCACCGCCTTGCCACATAGGCAAATCAACATTTGCTCTTAACCCTAAAGAGTAATCATATGTACCAAACTCTGTACCATAAGCAGATGAAAGAACAGGGCTAACAGTAACTCTTGGTTTAAAGTAAGGGCTTGCCTCTGCTTTACCGGCCCATACTACACCTTCAGGAATACTCGCTTTACCATGTTGTACATTTAAATCAGGGCTCACGCCTTGTTCGATAAACATGCGATAGTTATCAACTTTACCTTGTATAGCAATTAAAGGAATATCTGTTTTAGAAAGCTGAACATTAAAGTGAGTATTAGCACTCGTCACACTTTCAGCGATACGACCAAGTACCACACCAATTGCATCGATGTCATTGCGGTTGAATACTGAGTTTTCAAAGTTAACAAATACGGTATTAAGGTTATAACCAACTACAACATTTTCGAAGCCATCATTAAGTAGTGCCTCTTTTAAAACTATTACTTGGCTATTTAAACTTGAGCTTGCTAGTTTTTGAGTTGCTTGTGTGGGTGTTTGTTTAACTGTAGCAACGGTCAGAGCTTTGTCTTGCTGTGCAAGCTCAGGCGCCATTGCTGTTTCAACAAAGTCTAGACCATTACTTTTAACTTTTGCTGTAGGCTTTGAACTTACAGGAGCAACATACGGCGCAGGCTTAACTGGTTTATAGTTATCTTTGGCTTCATCTGAGAAAGGTAGTTTAAAATCAACAGCCCAATAGGTATCTTCTTCAGAGTTATCTGTGCTGCTATAAAAGCGAGAGCTTAAAGTTAATTCACCAAAATCGTATAACCACTCTTTAGGTATCGTTACCCTTGCAGCAGCATTAAATGCTTCGCTATCATGCTCTGCTTGTAGTGCAAACCAGTCGAAAACTTGCCATTCAACACCTGCAAATGCACCATCCATTTGCCCCAATGGTTGGTTACTGTCGCCAAAACCCGCTGAAAACCTAAAATCCCATAGTTCTTTAGAGGCAACAGCATAATATGTTTGGTAGGCATTTGCCTTAGCGCGGCCACCAAAGTCTCGCACACCAATAGCTACATTAAACCAATCTTTAGGAATATAAGGTATTTGATACTTAGCATTGAACGATAAGTCACGAATTTCATCATTTAAACCTATAAACTTATTAGTATGAATACTATAAGCTGCTAGCATGCCCTGTACTTCAAACCCTTCGAATAAGCCTGCCGAAAACTTAAAGTTATGACCATCAACATAACGAGCACCATTTTCATCGTTAGAATAGCGAGCACCAAATGATGAAGGGGCAAGCTGGTTATTATAACCAACAATACCATGGCCTTTTTCTACAGTTTCTGCATTGGGGGTGTTGATTAATCCTGTGAAAGCTGCAAAAGATTGGTAATTATTAACATTATCAGCCAGTGCAAGTGGTGAGCTTAAAGCTATTGCACTACCTAAAAAGAGATTGAGTTTTGACATAACCTATTCCGAGTTAAAATTATAGAAATCCTTAAATTAGATTAAATATAACATTAGATATGAAAAACGAGAAGTTAATAGCGAAGCGCTAGGTGCTAGGTGCTAGGTGCTAGGTGCTAGGTGCTAGGTGCTAGGTGCTAGGTGCTAGGTGCTAGGTGCTAGGTGCTAGGTGAACAAGATTATATTTGGGGTGAGGTAAAGCAAGTGGTTAAAAGCAATTAACTAACTTCTAACCACTAAAGCCTGATATCTAACTTCTGAAGTCTGACATCTAATTTCTGAAGTCTTATATCTATCGTCTGATACCTGACCTCTGAAATCTAATATCTTCTTTTTAAACCGCTTTTAAATGACGCTCTGCTGGAGCTACCATTTCGGTTACAAAATCAGTAAATTCTTCACCTAAGTTTTCGTCACGCATGCTGTATTCAACAATCGCTTTTAAGTAGCCTAATTTATCGCCACAGTCGTGGGCACGGCCACTCATGTGGAATGCTTCAACAATTTCGTGCTTCATTAACTCATCGATAGCATCGGTAAGTTGAATTTCGCCACCGGCACCCGCTGGTGTTTTTGCAAGTAATGGCCAAATCGCTTTAGAAAGAACATAACGGCCAACAACAGCTAGGTTAGATGGTGCTTCTTCAGCTTTTGGTTTTTCGACCATTGTTTTAATTGGCGCACTTTCGCCCGCTTTAATTTTAACGCCGCCGATATCAGCAATACCATATTTATGAACATTTTCTTGTGGTACTGGCTCTAGCATAATTTGGCTTGCTTTAACTTCATTAAAACGCTTGATCATAGCTGCAATGTTTTCGGTTTTTTGATCTGCTGTGTAGCTATCTAAAATTACGTCTGGCAGTACAACAACAAAATCGTCATCGCCAACAATTGGTTTTGCACACATAACAGCATGGCCTAATCCTTTAGCCTCGCCTTGGCGTACGTGCATTATGGTTACATCGGGTGGGCAGATAGAGCGTACTTCTTCAAGTAAGGTACGTTTTACACGTTTTTCGAGGGTTGCTTCGAGCTCAAAGCTGGTATCAAAGTGGTTTTCTATAGCATTTTTAGAGCTATGAGTAACCAATACAACTTCTTTAATACCGGCTGCAACACATTCGTTTACTATGTATTGAATAAGCGGTTTATCAACCAGAGGTAGCATTTCTTTAGGAATTGCCTTTGTCATCGGTAACATACGTGTACCAAGGCCTGCAACAGGAATGACAACTTTCATAATGTTTAGTCCCTTAATTATTGTGGTAAGAATAAATAATTACAAAGTATGAGTTATTAACTCATTTTGCGCAATAGTAAAAAAAGATTTATAACCAAGTTAGCAGTAATAATATTGACGGAGGATGAACAAGAACCGATAGGTTCTAGGATTTAGGAACTAGGAGCTAGGAGCTAGGAGCTAGGAGCTAGGAGCTAGGAGCTAGGAGCTTAAAGATGCTAGTGGCTGGGGTGCCACTAGCAAGGGGTTAGCTATAAAAATTAACTAGAGTAGTAATAAACTGTTCAACTTGTTGTTGATCTAGTTCATTTATACCTGCTGCAGCTGCGCGGCCGCCGCCGGTGGCAAATTGGCTGCATACATCAACAGCGCCTTGTTTATTATTGAGTGGTGCTCTTACACTTACGGTAAAACTTCCTTTGTTATTATAAGTAAGTACTGCGTGGGCTTTATTAGGTGCTTGGTTAGCAAGGTCGTTACCTAATACGCCACTTACACGGCGCGCCCATGGGGCGTCATCAAGTAAAATAACCTTTGCTGTATCGCAATTATGTAAAACCTTAGCGTCAGCCGCTTTTTGCATATCGGCTTTGTAAGCTTTTTCTAATACGTAGTAAACCGACTCTTGGTCGTTAATGGCATCAAGAGGTGACTTATATTTTAGTAGCTCGTTAAATAAATCTTCTGGAGCAAAGTGTAAATCGGCTACCTCGCTGCCATAGCCGTTATAGTTAATATACATACCAAATGCTTTAAGTTGTGACTTTTCGAGCTCTGTTAAACCTAGTTTATCAGCTTCGTTATCAGCTTTTGCAAATAAATTATCGCCATAAGCAGCTGTGATTGCCCATAAGTGGTATTGCTTATCGATAAGATCGCTCACTATTAAGCTAGTACACATGTTTGCATCTAAATCGATGTGAGCAAATAAGTTTGCATGGTTTGGAATATCACCTGCTTTATGGTGATCTACATACATAACTCGTGCACCTACGCATAGAGCGTCGTGCAGCTCTGCCATGTTTTTTTCCATTGAAATATCGAGTACACGTATATTATCACCGGCTTTTGGGGTGATTTTTTTCAATAGTTGAATATCACGTTTTACGCCGGTTACTTTCACGCTTTCAACAGGATTAGCGAGCTGTAACTGTAAAAGTGCCATGATGCCATCGGCATCACCGTTAAAAATATCGTAGTTCATAAAATCTCAAAAAGGTATTAGAAGTCAGATTACAGATGTTAGATTTTAGACGTCAGAGATTAGAGGTCAGAAGACAAATATCAGATTTTAGACGTCAGGTTTCTGGCTCTAGATTTCTATAATCCCAGCTTCGCGTAAATAACCAATAATCTGTTCAACGCTTTGCTCAATGCTTTGCTCTGCTGTTCTTACATGAATCTCTGGTTGCTCTGGTATATCAAACGCCGAGCTAATACCTGTAAAATTAGGGATCTCACCGGCACGGGCTTTTTTGTATAAACCTTTAGGGTCACGGCTTTCACAAACCTCTAATGGCGTATCGATAAATACCTCTACAAATTCACCCTGGTTCATAATGCTGCGAGCACGAGCACGGTCTTCTTTAAATGGTGAAATAAACGCCGTTGATACAATTAAACCCGCATCAACAAACAGCTTAGCTACTTCACTAATACGGCGAATATTTTCAATACGGTCTTCGTCGCTAAAAGTAAGGCCCTTATTTAAGCCCATGCGTACATTGTCGCCATCAAGCAGATAAGTATGACAACCTAATTCAAATAACTTAGCCTCAACCGCATTCGCAATAGTCGACTTACCAGAGCCACTTAGTCCCGTATACCAAAGTAATACCGGCTTATGCCCTTTATGTTGTTCTTTTTCAGCACGCGAAACAGTTTGATCGTGCCATACAATGTTCTCGGTCATGGTACCTCTTGGGATTCTAGGTTCTAGGTTCTAGGTTCTAGGTTCTTCAAAATGATATTCAATGGCTGATTCTTTTACGCAGCCTTTTCTTAATTTTATTAACGCTGCAATCATAGCAGCAACTTCTTTAGCTTCTGATATTAATTGCAAGCCAACATGCTTATCGATAAATTTTATCTCAATACCAATGTATAATTGAGTTACGAGCTCTCCTGCAGAGCCCTTTGCATAATATAAGAAGCGAGCTTCATCACTCTCTGTTTCTCTTTCGAGGCCTTCAGCGATATTAGAAGGAATTGATAATGCAGCACGTGTTATTTGATCTTTAAAACCGTAATCTTTGCAAACAAACATTACTTTATATATTTCACATGCTAATCGTGATGCTTCTTCTACACTTCCATTTGTTCAAACTTCATAATTAGTCACTTCGCCATTAAGTGAAATCCATTCACTACTAAACCTTATCGCAAAATAAACCTAGCGCCTAGAGCCTAAAGACATATTTCTAGCTAACGCCTAGCACCCTAGCGCCTATCACCTATCACCTATCACCTATCACCTATCACCTATCACCTATCACCTATCACCTATCACCTATCACCTATCACCTAGCTCCTATCGCCTATTACCTAGCCCCTAGCGCCTTATACCTAAAACGGAAAAAACACAGGTATCAGGGTCAGTACCACTAGGCTGTAGGTTATAGAAATCGGTAGGCCAAACTTTATGAAATCGGTTAGTTTGTAATTGCCGGCGTTATAAACCATTAGGTTAGTTTGGTAGCCGTAAGGGCTAATAAAACTGCCACTCGCGGCAAAGGCGACTGCAAGTACAAATGGCATATAACTTACGCCTAGGCCTTGAGCTATGGTAAATGCAATGGGGAATGTCAGCGCTGCTGCTGCGTTATTAGTAATTAACTCTGTAAATAAGAGAGTAAGTAAAAACACACCAATAAAGGCAATATAAACGCTTTGCCCAGCAAGTAAGCCCTCGACTTGCTCGGCTATTAATGTAGAAACCCCTGAGTTATCGAGGGCTGTAGCGAGGGTTAAAGCGCTCATTACAATAAGCCAAAGCTCTAACGGAAAGCGTCGCTTAATTTCGTTTAGCGATAAACAGCGGCAACCCACCAGCACGGCTAGGTAAAAAATAAAGCTTTTTAATAAGCTAATATCAAAAATTAACGAGCCCGCAATGGTTGCCACAAAGCCCCAAGTAACAATACGCTCTTTTAAGCCTTTAAGCATGTTATCGGCTTTGACACCGCTCAGTATAAAAAAGTTTTTAGTTAAGTTAGTACGTTTAGCAAAGTCAGGGCCAACCGCAAGAATCAAAAAGTCGCCGCTTTGAATGGTGATATCACCTAACTTACCCGAAAGCTTTTCACCTTCGCGGCGCACTGCAACTACAGCGGCATCAAACCTTGCGCGAAAGCCGGCGGTTTTTAGGGTTTTGCCTACCACTGCAGCACCTGGTTTAATAACGACTTCGGTTAAGTTATCGCGCAGTAAACCATCTTGCTCTGCAAATAGGCTTAACCCCTCAAATTGCTGTAGCACCAGCACTTTAGTAACATCGCCCGAAAAAATAAGCTTATCGCCTTCACGGATCATCTGCGTTGGCGCTACGGGCGAAATTAAGCGGTTATCGCGCACGACTTCAACCAAAAATAGTGACTCTAAACTACGTAAGCCATTTTGCTCTACTGTTTTACCTATCAGCGGTGAGCCAGTATTCACTTTTGCTTCAACAAAATAATCGCTTGAGGTTTCATCTTTACATACTTTACCTTTTAAGCGGTTAATTGTGAGTGCCATTACCAATACACAAGCAACCACGGCAGCTAAGCCAATAGGTAAAAAGTCAAAAAATTTAAAGCCCTCTGCTCCGCGTTCAATCAGCATAGAGTTAACAATTAAGTTAGTTGAGGTACCAATTAACGTGAGGGTGCCACCTAAAATAGCGGCATAAGAAAGGGGAAGTAAAAGCTTGGTCGGAGCAATGAGCTTATTATTTTTAACCGGGCTAATTAAAGTAGCAACCACTGCGGTATTGTTTAAAAAACCAGAGGCGACAATCGTTGCCAATAAGGTCCTGATATAAGACTTAACCACAGAGCCATTAAATAAAACATTGGCTAGTTTGCGTAAAAAGCTGGTGCGCTCAAAGGCAAATGCACACACCACTAATAGCAATAAGGTAACTAACCCTGGGTTAACTGCATTATTCAAAAGCTGTTCGGTAGAAACCAAGTTTGTAGCAAAGCATGCTAAACAAGCAGCAGCAAAAACACGCTCAGGAAATTTTTGAAATTTAATTAAGCCTACAATGGTTGTAACAAATATAACCACTATCAACCATTGCTGTAGAACCACTTATTTATCCTTAAGTTGTTTATGACTTTTGATTTCAAAACAATATCCAATATTTTACTTTTAAAATCTAATACCTTTTAATCATATCTTCTGCCAAAACATTAAAGTATTGAAGCCTAAACGTTTTTTTACAAAATAAACTGCAAGTAAGTTTTGCAAGCTAATAAAGAATGCAGTGGCAGACGCTGCACCAACAGCACCAAGCAGCTTAGTAAAAATAGGCACGCTGATTAAAACACCAAAGCCACTAATAAGTGTAACTAAACGCATATCGCGCTCATAGCCGCTCATCATAAGTAAAAAGCCAACAGAGCCTGTTATTACATTAACCGCCTGCCCTAAAACAAGAATCTGTAAAATAAGAGCACCTTGCTTGAACTCATCACCAAAAAGGCTCATTAAAAATTCAGGAAAAAACAGCATAAATAGCACGATGGGAAATGCACTTAATACTAATAAGCGAACAGAGAATAACGCAGTTTTGCGAATACCTACATCATCACCCTTAGCATGAAAGGCCGAAAATTTGGGTGCAACAACTAAATTTACCGCCATTAATATAAAAGTAGTTAATAGTGCAATACGCTGGGCAACACTAAAAAAAGCCACCTGCTCAGCAACTAAAAATACACCTATGATTATAGGTGCGCACCATTGCACTGCTTGACTCATCATTATGATGATCCAGTTAGGCCTTGCGCTATGCCAAAGCTGTTGTGGGTCTGGCTTTTCACCACTATTATTTAAGCTTTTTATACTTAACCAGTAAAAAAAGCTAGAAGTTCCCCCTAATGATAAGCTCAAATAAAGCGCTGCTGTACTTGCAGAGTCAGCCGAGAATACAATAACTGCCGCACCACAAAGCATAAAATGGGCAATATTTTGGCAAGGGATACTAGCAATAAGTTTATGGCGAGCCTGTAAGCTCATTGCCACTAAAAATACGATACTCAAGCCAATTATTGCTGGGGCAATTAATTGTAACGTATCGGTTAGCCCAGGCTTATTGAATACATTATCAGCGAGCCAAGGTGCAAATGCATAAGTAATGACAGCAAATATAAATGCAACTGGCAGAACATATTTAAGTGCAAAGTTTAATATTGCTTTTACTGTATACCCATTCTCAGCACCAGCTGATGTAAAACGTAAGATAGTATTGTCAAAACCAAGTCTAGCGACACCAGATAGCAACATAACTAAAGCTAAACCTAAAAAGAAATAACCAGCCTCATCTGCCCCTAATTGCCTTGCTATAATTAGATTAAAAACAAATGACATCCCTGCACCTAGCACTCTTATAGCTAGAGCTAATAAGGAGTTAATTACTGTATGACGATGCTCTTTATCTGCAAGTAGCGCTTTAATTTTGGACTTCATTTAATTAAGACTATTCAGAGGTTAAGTTATTTAGATTAATCATTACCAAACAAATCTCGGCTATATACTTTAGCAGTAACATCACTCAACTCTTCAGCCATGCGGTTAGACACGATTACATCAGAGATACTCTTAAGCTCATCAAGATCTTTAATCACACGTGAGTTAAAGAATGCATCTCCCTCAAAGGTTGGCTCGTAAACTACCACTTCAATGCCTTTCGCCTTGATGCGTTTCATAATGCCTTGAATGGCCGATGCTCTAAAGTTGTCTGAGCCTGACTTCATGACTAAACGATAAATCCCCACCACTTTTGGATTACGTGCTAGGATAGAGTTAGCAATAAAATCTTTACGAGTCGTATTAGCATCAACAATTGCGCGAATCATATTATTCGGAACATCTTGATAATTAGCTAGTAATTGTTTGGTATCTTTTGGTAAGCAGTAACCACCATAACCAAACGACGGATTGTTATAATGCTTACCTATACGCGGGTCTAGGCCAACACCTTGAATAATTTGTTTTGCATCAAGGCCATGGCTTTCTGCATAACTATCTAATTCATTAAAATAAGCCACGCGCATTGCAAGATAAGTATTAGAAAATAGTTTTATTGCCTCTGCTTCAGTAGAGTCAGTAAACAAAATATCAATGTTTTCTTTAACGGCCCCATCAGCAAGTAAGTTCGCAAAAGTTTCAGCGCGTTCACTTTGTTCACCCACAATTATGCGTGACGGGTGTAAGTTATCGTAAAGCGCCTTTCCTTCTCGCAAAAACTCGGGTGAGAAAATAATATTGTCAGTACCAAACTTCTCGCTAACAGATTTTGTGTAACCAACAGGCACTGTTGATTTAATAATCATGGTTGCGGTTGGGTTGATGTCTAAAACATCTGTAATTACAGACTCTACAGATCGAGTATTAAAGTAATTTGTTTCAGGGTCATAATCGGTAGGTGTAGCGATTACTACAAACTCAGCTTCACTAAGAGCTAAATGCTTATCAGTAGTTGCAATAAAGTCTAATTGTTCATTTTGTAAAAAATTACTTATTTCAACATCTACTATCGGTGACTTTTTTTCACATAGAAGTGCCACTTTCTCTTCATCAATATCTAATGCAACCACTCTGTTTTTTTGCGCTAATAACATCGCATTAGACAGGCCAACATAGCCTGTTCCAACTACAGCAATTTTCATGTTTTTTTCCTTAAATTTTAATACGCATTTTTATTCACAAAGCCTTTAAAAATAGTTAAAAACACTATTTTTAAGTCGAAGAACAATGACCAATTTCGAATGTACTCTAGGTCAAACTCTATGCGTTTTTCCATTTTATCTAATGTGTCGGTTTCGCCGCGCCAACCGTTTATTTGTGCCCAACCAGTAATGCCTGGCTTAACCTTATGGCGTAGCATGTAACCTTCTACCAATTTACGGTATTCTTCGTTATGAGCTACAGCATGAGGCCTTGGCCCAACAATCGACATTTGCCCTTGTAACACATTAATAAACTGAGGCAATTCATCTAAGCTCGTTTTACGAATAAACTGGCCTATTGGTGTAAAGCGCGAATCATTTTTAGTGGCTTGGGTTACTTTAGCGCCGTCTTCCATTACGTTCATCGAACGGAACTTCCATACCTTAATCGGCTTACCATCAATACCATAGCGGTTTTGTTTAAAGAATACCGGCCCTTTAGAGGTAAACTTAACCGCAAGGGCTAACCCCAATAAAACAGGGGATATCATTATTAAAATAAGTGTGGAGAGTACAATATCTTCAATACGCTTAATAATGGCATTACTACCATCAAGCGGAGAGTCGTAAATACTAATTGTAGGTATACCCATAATGGTATCGCTACGTGAGTGCAATAACTGGTAAGTAAATACATCTGGCACGATATAAACACTTGCAGTGCTGTCAGCCAACTCTTTAACTAGCCACTTACGGCGCTCATAAGCTTGCGGTGGAAGTACAATGTAAACACGATCAATACCGCCCTCTTTACAATCAACAACTAGCTGCTCTAAATTACCAATTGTTTGCGCCGCAACTAACTTTTGCTTTGGTGCTGCGTCATCGTAATAGCCACCAAAAACTAAACCAAAACTTGAGTTAGCTACGATATTATTTGCGAGTTGTTGACCTAACGTCCCCGCACCTGCAATAACAACCGAACGGGTATTAATACCTTGAGAGCGAAGCGCTCGTAGAATAAGGCGCAATACAACACGGTATACACACAGCGAAACTAATACAGATACAAACCAGTAAAACTGAAGCCCTTCGGGGTTGAGATATTGCGGCGCTAAAAAGTTAACACTTAAAAATAAAATTGCCGCACTAACAAACCAGTGCGAAATAGTCTTTTTAAGCTCTTTATAAATAGAGAGGCCACGCCAAGATATATAAAGCTTGTCGAGCTCACTAGTAAAGTGAAATAAAAACACAGCCAGTAGTGCCGCGGTTGTATGCTGCAGCAACCAAGGCAGCCCTTGCAATGCAACGGTGCCCCACAAGCAACCGACAATAATACTGATATCCAAAATTCTTTGAATAAATGCAACAATTGTTGCATTACTTTGTAAAATCCCTGAATTCTTATGCGGCATTTTGTTCTTCTACTTGTTAAGCTTTTTTAATACAGTTTTTAGTGAGTCTTGCCAGTGACTAGCATTAGGCAATTTTAATAAAGATAGCCTATTATCCTGCATAACGGAATATTTAGGTCGCTTTGCTGGTGTAGGAAACTGCTCGGTCGTTAGTTTATTTAACTTAGGTATTGAAAAATCAGCATTTAATTTAGCTTGAAGTTCAAAAATTGATTCAGCAAATTCAAACCAAGACACAGCTTTATCGCCACAAAAATGGTAAAGCCCATAATCGCTAAAATCACTACTTTCGATACGTGTCACTATAGCAACGATTAAGGCAGCTAAATCACCGGCATAAGTCGGGCAGCCATGTTGATCAGCGACTATACCTAACTCATCACGCTCACTGGCTAATCGCAGCATAGTTTTCACAAAGTTATTGCCATACTCACTAAATACCCAAGCTGTACGAATAACAATATGCTTTGAGGTAATAGCCTTAATAGCTTGCTCACCAGCTAGTTTAGTTTGCCCATATACCCCTTGCGGCGATGTCGCATCAGTTGGTACATAAGGCTCAGTCGCATTGCCATCAAAAACATAATCGGTAGATACATGAATTAACGGTATATCAAGCATAGCAGCTGCATATGCTAAGTTTTCTGGGCCTTGGCAATTTACGGCGTGTGCCAGTTCAGGCTCACTTTCGGCTTTATCAACCGCCGTATAGGCGGCACAATTAACAATTACATCAGGTCTCAGTGCATCAACGACGTTTTGCACTGAAGCTTTACAGGTAATATCTAACTCTTTGCTCGATAAAGCAGTTAGTTCTATAGAATCACTTACGCAATCTTGAAAGCAAAGGCCTAACTGGCCATTTGCTCCGGTAAGAAGTACCTTCATTTATAGATCCTTTAATAATCCGGCTTCTAAATCTTTAGCTGATAAAGATGGCTCAAAATCAATTGGCCAATCGATGGCTAAGTCTGGGTCATTCCAGCAAATAGCACCTTCATCGGTTGGGTCGTAATAGTCTGTGCATTTATATTCAAAATCAGCTATATCGCTAAGCACTACAAAGCCATGTGCAAAGCCTGGGGGTACCCAAAATTGCTTTTTATTATCACCTGTTAAAAGCACCCCTTCCCATTGCCCAAAGGTTGGCGAGCCTTTACGAATATCGACTGCCACATCAAACACTTCGCCGGTAACAACGCGCACTAACTTACCTTGTGGCTTAGTTTTTTGAAAGTGCAACCCTCTTAAAACCCCTTTACAAGAACGACTATGATTGTCTTGTACAAAAGTGAGGCCATCACCAATAACACTTGCATAACGCTCTGCTTGAAAAGTTTCTAAAAAGAAGCCTCTATCGTCACCAAACACCTTTGGTTCAATAATTTTAACTTCAGGTATTTTTGTATCTACAATCTTCATTTTATTTATCTTTTACTAAATTTAATAAATACTGCCCATAACCGGTCTTTTTAAGGTTATTACCTGCAGTTAAAACCTGCTCTTTGCTTAACCAGCCTTTTTGTAAGGCAATTTCTTCAAGGCAAGCAACCTTTAAACCTTGGCGATGTTCTATTGTTTGTACAAATTGGCCTGCCTCTATTAAAGAGTCATGAGTACCAGTATCTAACCATGCAAAACCGCGCCCTAAAACATTTACGTTTAAGTCTCCGCGATTAAGGTAAACGTTATTTACATCTGTAATTTCAAGTTCACCACGAGGCGATGGTTTAATATTACGAGCTATTTCAACTACGTCGTTATCGTAAAAATAAAGCCCTGTTACGGCATAATTTGATTTTGGCTGTGCTGGCTTTTCTTCAATGCTGGTAGCAATGCCATTTTCATCAAAGTCGACAACGCCAAAACGTTCAGGATCTGTTACATGATAGCCAAATACAGTAGCGCCGCTGTCACGAGATACAGCTGACGCTAGCTGTGCACCAAAGCTTTGCCCATAAAAGATATTATCACCTAAAACTAGGCAAACATTGTCATCGCCAATAAAGTCAGCACCAATAGTAAAGGCTTGCGCTAAACCATCAGGGCTTGGCTGTACAGCATAACTAATATTAATACCAAACTGGCTGCCGTCAGCTAATAAACGTTCAAAAGCTGGCATATCTTCAGGGGTAGAGATAATTAGCACATCTTGAATACCCGCCAGCATTAATACAGAAAGCGGGTAAAAAATCATAGGCTTATCGTAAATAGGTAAAAGCTGTTTAGACACCCCTTGAGTGATTGGGTGTAAACGCGTACCAGAACCACCTGCTAAGATTATTCCTTTATATTTTTTCATTTTATTCATCCTTTATTTTGTATTTTCGCCAATACGGTCAAGTTTGTAGTCGCCATTTAACACACGCTGCCACCAATTTGTATTCGCTAGATACCACTCAACAGTTTTACGCATACCTGTTTCAAAAGTTTCTTCAGGTACCCAGTTTAGCTCTTGTTGCATTTTAGTAGCATCAATTGCATATCTTACATCGTGGCCTGGGCGGTCTTTTACAAAGGTAATAAGGTCTTTGTAATTAGTGATACCTTCAGGCTTATTAGGTACAAGCTCTTCGAGTAATTCGCAAATAGTGTGGACTACTTCAATATTTTGTTTTTCGTTATGACCACCAATATTATATGTTTCGCCAACTTTGCCTTCGGTTACTACCTTATATAGAGCGCGCGCGTGGTCTTCTACAAATAACCAATCACGAATTTGCTTACCATCACCATAAACAGGTAAAGACTTACCATGTAATGCATTTAAAATAACATGCGGAATAAGCTTTTCAGGGAAGTGGTAAGGCCCATAATTATTTGAACAATTAGTTACAACAACAGGTAAACCATATGTTCTGCCCCATGCTCTTACTAAATGGTCAGATCCAGCTTTACTCGCCGAGTAAGGGCTACTTGGCGCATAAGGTGTTTGTTCGGTAAATAGGTCTTCGGTACCTTCAAGGTCGCCGTATACTTCGTCGGTTGAAATATGATGAAACTTAAACTTAGCTTGCATATCAGCAGTTAAATTTTGCCAATGGTGCCTTGCACATTCCAACATATTAAATGTGCCAATTACATTGGTGTTAATGAAAGCTCCAGGCCCTTCGATAGAGCGGTCAACATGACTTTCGGCTGCTAAATGCATCACTAAATCAGGCTTATATTCGTCGAACACTTGTTTAAGCGCTTGGTAATCACAAATATCAACTTGCTGAAAAACGTAGCGCTCAGATTGCAACTCACTAGGAATTGACTCTAAATTGCCGGCATAAGTAAGTGCATCTACATTAATAACTGTATTATTTGTATTTTCAAGAATGTGCCTTACAACAGCGCTACCAATGAAGCCCGCGCCACCTGTTACTAAAATATTCATCTACTGAAATCCATTATTTTAAATATTTACTTAAAAGCGTTTCGTATTGGGTTAATATATTTTCCCACTGAAAGCTGTTTAAAAATTGCTGTTTGGCAGCGTTACTTTTTTCTGTTACGAACGCATCATCTAAGTATTGCTGCTCAAAAAAACTAGCCAAATGGGCTTTGTCTTTAAAGTAAAAAGCCCCATCACCAGCAACCCAACGGTTAAAGTGGTTGTCGTGAGCAATAACGGCGCAACCTGCTGCTAAGCCTTCAACCAGTGATGGGTTAGTGCCACCTACTTGGTGACCATGCACATAAAAACGTGCATAAAAACGCAGTGCTGCAACTTTTTCGGCCTCGTAGATAGCCCCAGGAAAAATTACATCATTATTTGCAGCTGCTAGAACTTGCTGATGATAAGGGTTTGAATCTAAAAACTTACCTAACACCACCAATTTGTGACTACGCGGCTTAGCCGAAAATGCCTCAACCACCTCTAAAATCGAGTTTTCTGGTTCAGGGCGTGCAATAATAATCGCATACTCATTTTTAACTAACCCGTAATCAGCTAACACAGCTTCGTTAGCTTCACTTACATCAGGGCCGCCGTATGGGATCATAGTGATTTTATCTCGCGATACACGCGTTGCTAAATGATCTTCTATTCTAGGGTGATCTGCCACTAAGTGATTACCAAACCAACAACCAAAACGTTCGTTTAACCAAAACCACGTTTTTGCCACTTTGCCCCACTTTTGGCGTTTCCACTCGATGCCGTCCATATTAATAACATTGGTAATACCATATAGGCGTTGGATAATATTAAAACAAGCAGTATTGTAGCCGAGTGTTAAGTGCAAGCCCTTATTTTTTCGCGCATGCCATACCGATTTTAAATCAAAAATAATGGTCCCTAATGGGCCTTCATTTTTTACAGGTATATGAATACGTTTAACACCTTGCCATTCACTTTCGTATATTTCACCTTCACCGTCTTCTTGGCAGTAGACTGTTACGCTCCACCCTCTGTCAATTAAAAACGGGCATAAATATTCAGCAAACGTTTCAAAACCGCCATGCCCAGCAGGTACACCACGAATCCCAAGAACACTAACTTCTTTCATTGTTTTCACCACTATTACGACCTTGTACCAAGATAACTCCTACACCTATAAAAAACCAAAAATACATATTTATTGGATAGGCTTCTAATACTTGATTTGCAATCATCTGAATAAGTGTAGAGTTAAAAAAGGCAAAAATTGAAACCACAAACGCGTAGTTAATCGAATTCTTCCTTTTGAAAGTTATTACCCCAATTAAGATATAAAAATAAGAGTAAATAAGCACAAATAAAGAGAGAACTCCGCCAGCGAAACCTAACTCTATAAAAAATTTCAAGTAATTAGAGTCCGCCCCAGCATGCATCAAATGATGAACACTCCAACTTGCGGCTCCAACTCCCAACCCATATGGGTTTTGATAAATCAAATTTATTCGTTCTTCCCAAACAAGTAGGCGGGACTGAAATGATGAAACATTTTCCAAACTTCCCAATGTATACACCCTACTGCTTAAAAGCTCATTATTTTCAATGAATAATATAAGCAATATAAAAGAAAATAGGGCCATCAGAATAATTTTAATTTTATTAGATACTGAGACACTATGAGCTGAAAAGAAAAAACAAATCAAAAATCCAAATAAGAACGATAGCCAACCAGCCCTTGAAAAGGTTAGTATCAAAGAAATCAAGGCTAATATCATAGAAACCTTTATCAAAGCACCGGTTTTTACTCTCAAAATATAAAATGAAAAAAACAAATAAAATACAAAGCTTGTATAAGTCACAAGGTGTACTGAGGTTATGAAAGTAGAAAATATTCGAAATGAATCTAACGCACCTTGGAAGGAATCCCCATAAAACTTAGCAGCCCCGCCAGCATCATTAGCAAACGATACTTCAACATCTAAAGGAAAAGCATATTGTCTAACAGCATTCAAAAAGACAAAAACAGAGCAAAGTAATAGAAGCCGAGAAAAGTACTCCAAATTATCTTCACAGAGTGAAATACAATAAGGCAAAAAAAACATTAATATAGGAAATAATGTCAGCCTTATTGCAGTTACATTGCTATAAAGAACAGGGATTTGGCTCCAAAGTATTGTTAATATATTAAATACCAAATAGATAAAGATTAAGGTTACAGTTGACTTAGGGCCACTTAACTTTCCCCTAACCAAACCAAAACACAATAGAAAAAGTAAGAAGAAATCGAAAAAAAGAGGAAAAAAATCAAATGAAAACAACACTTTAGGGATTGTTGAAAATGGTAAAAGCGCTATTAATATAAAAACAGCTCTATCGTATTTAATTACCACAGTCTAACAACCCTTCTATAGCTAAATTTGCTCGATTAACCCAAGAGTTAGACTCGAAAAAGCTTCTAGAAAAACTTTTATTTGGAGATTGACTTTTTAGAGATCGCAATGCTGTAGCCTCTATTTGATCATTTTCATAAACGTAAACATGCTCCATATCACACCCAAAGTCAGTACTTGCCAATACATTTTTTCCAGAACAAATGTATTGATATAACTTTAAAGGAGATTCATCATGCAACTTATCTAATAGATAAGGCAGCAAACCGACTTTAAAAGTTTTTAGAATATTTGGTACATCAGAGAATTTAAAAGCACCATGAATATAAACACCATCTAACTTCTCCAGTTTACCCCTGACATCTTGATCATAAAACTCTCCGAATATTGCTACTTTATAGCCAGAGTTACTAAGGAAAGCTACTAAGCTCATATCGAGTTTGTCTGTTATAAATCCCATAAATCCGAAGTCATATTTATAAGAATCCATCTCTACATGTATAAATGAATTCAACCCATTAGGTAATACAAGTTTCTTTTTATTTTTAAAATCACTAATAGCAGATTGGCTTACAGCAGTAACAAAGCAGTTATCAAGGTTGGAAATAAACTCGTATTTCTCCTTCACTAAGGCCTTTTCTTTAAGGCTGTAGCGATTATGTTTCTGAAAATTATCTATTAAATCATACCAATAATAATCAGCTTCGTATGCCCATCTAGGAAGTTTCCCAATAGGTAAGAAGTCTAATACGACATTAATATAATCTTTATTCAATTCTACATTTTTATAGGATATATCATAAATATTGTCTAACCAAAGCCTCTTTTTCATGGGGCCGAAAAAGTCAAAAGAGAACTTTGAAATAAACTTTAATTTATTTGGCAAGTCTGCAACTGAATAATTAATTTTCTTCTTCAGCAATAAAGTTTCTAATATACTAGTCGGCCTATTATAAAAATGGATATCATGCACAATTTTTTCACCACACAGTGCATTAACTAGCATTAAATCCCTTACTATCGGGCCATATTCACTCCAAAAACTTATATCTCTGTAGCCAAAAACATGCAACCTAATTTTTTTCATAGATCAAACCCATTATTACCAAGACGATTTCTAAAACCATCTAATATAGCTTTAGCTACTATCATTCCATTCTTAGATTTATTAACCTTAAAAAGGTAAAAGGTTAAAAATAAAACGCAAAAAACAAAAGTATTAAGTGAAAAGGAGAGATAATTCCTTGCCACAGATTTATCAAAAAAAACTTGGTTTCTAACACTATAATAAACTCTCCACCGTTCTTCTCCGTTTTGAAGCCTAGTTATAACATTACCAGCTGCTGATACATTCCACGAGTCACCAACATCCAGCACCCTATTTTTTGTATTTAAATAAAGACCAAACATATTCGAAATACGGTAGGTGTAATCAGTATCATCGCAATAAAGAAAAAGTTCCTTATTAGGCATAATACCCGAATTTAGGACTTTCTGGCTTAACATTAACCCACCGTAAGGAGCCCATGGAAAGGAAAAAGAATCTAGGGCAAAAGAACCTTTTGATTTAGGGAAGGCCTTTCTCAATGCCCTTTCTATACTAAAACCTAGGAATGAGTTTGGTTTAGCCAAGTAGTTATCTGGTGTTTCGCCTTTAATTGCTGCATTGATATAACTTCTTCCATCCCTAGGAAAAAAAGAGGCATCTTTATAGTGAAAGTCATTATCAAGTTTGTATTCTAGATAATTATCATCATCTAATAATAAATAATAGTCAGTATTGAATACCTTAGCATTATCAATAGCTGAATAAAAACCCCCTGCTGAACCTTGATTAGCCTCATGAACTATTAATTTAATAGTAATACGATGTTCTGCCTCTAATTTACAAAGTTTTTGAAGGTAAGACTCTGACACTCCATTACATACAACTAATAAATTTAGTCCATTTTCTAATGCAGTTTTATATGGCCCTTCTAAAAGTAAGTCGTACCTATCGCCGTATGTAACTGTTAATACACTAAAACTACATCCACTCATAAATTAAAAAACCAAAATCCATAGTATAATGTCAAGACCATTTACCTCTAAAATCATCTATCTCATCGTCTAAATAAAAATGTTTAATTCGCTTGTCACTATAAAACTTATTCATATAAAGCTCATTTGGTTTAAAGTTATTTTTAAAGTCGCTATACAAACCTGAATACCATTTATTCTTTGATATATTCGCACCTTTTGAAAGGTCAATACTCGTATTAGTAAAGCTTTCAATAACAGATTTATTTTTATTTAGCCTTTCCGCTGTAAGTAACAAAACCTCGAAATTTTTATTTTTGTAGAATGAGTAGCCTGCAGTTTTATCAAATTTAGTTTCAAATACATTTATTCCAGTTACACTTTCTAGTTCATCATTAAACCATGTCAAAGGTATCTCTTGATTTACATATAGGTCTAAAAAATTGTTTAGGGTAGAGTTTGCATCTAACTCTTTTCTGTTATCATTTTTAGAGTCAATGTAAAGCATCTTTGGCAACTCCTGAAATAATGTCGATACATTGCGACTTACGGGCTCCCTAATCAATGTAATTATTTTTACCTGACCACTTCTTTTCAATACAAATCGATAAAGTAAACGTAGAATATATTTTTTAAATTCATTTAATTTATTTCTTTTTTTGGAAAACTTATAGTTTTCAGTCAATCCATATAATGTGTGGACATGTATAACATTTAATTTCGATTTTTCCAGACTTTTCTCTATTGAAGACGAACCAACTTTACCCATTTGATAAATAACATAAGCGTTACCTTTAGATATTTTTCTCATAATACCTATGTGTTTCCTGAATTCCTTAAACATTACTTAGCCTTAATTAGCAAATCGATATTTTTAAAAAGTTCTCTATTATTATTTAACCAAACTCTAGATTTATTCCACCATTTAAACTCGAGCAAATACTCGATCTCTTTATCATTAAATCGTTTTCTTATTAATTTTGCAGGTACACCTGCAACAATAGAATAAGGCTCAACATCCTTTGTTACAACCGCCCCACTAGCAACTATAGCACCATCTCCTATTATTACTCCTTGCTTTATGCGTACACCATTACATATCCAAACGTCATTACCTATTTCAGCGTTGTAACCATTGATAGTTTTAGGCGACTCCTCAAACTCTTCAATAGCACCAGGAATGTAATTAAAGCCTTTAATTGATGGGTTAAGAAAAGAATAAAATATAGGACTTGTAGAAACAAACTGTGATGTAGGGTGCTGACCTAAGTCAATTTTTACATCATTTGCTATAGAACAAAACTTACCTATTGATACCCCATCAAAGCAGTTATTAGAACCTAAATATGTACAGCTTCCTATTTTAGAATTGTATACTTTTGACTTTGAACCAACCCTATTAAAACCAAAAAACTCACTATTTTCCGCATAAGCTCCTCGGCTAAAGAAAACCTTCTGCCTCATGAAATAGAATTTATAAAAAATAAATTTAAATCTATTTAATAACTTATTTAGCATATATCAATTGCTCTCCACTCTGGGTAGTGAGCACGTATGTACTTATTTAGTTCAATTTCAGCGTCTGTATAAATACGAGGTTCAGTGTTTAAAGTTTTAGTTTTGGCGGTTGTATTTGTGATCATACCCGCCCCCACAGTTACATTGGTTAAACGGTCAATAATGATAAATGAGCCTGTGCCTACCACTTGTTTGTATTGGTCAATAACCACTGGCGCTGATGTTTCGATACTACAATTAGCAATTTCGTTTAATTGTAATTCGCTAGCATCTGTTTGCTCTAGGGTGTTTACATCGATACGGTGGTTAATATTGCTGATTTTACCAAAGGTGTTTTTAGTACCAATTTTTAGCTCGTACTCTTTGCCTGGTTGCATAGCGGCATCGGCCATCCACACAATCGTTGCTGCAAAGTTTGAGCTAGTTGAAGGCAGCTGCTTTTGGTCAGTGCTTGACTTAACAATCACATCACCGCGCGAAATATCAATTTCGTCTTTTAAGGTTAATGTAATTGCTTGACCAGCAAAGGCACTTGCTAAATCGCCATCGGCAGTAACAATGCGCTCGACTGACGATGTTTTACCCGATGGGAATGCAGTAATTTGGTCGCCAACATTAATAATGCCGCTGGCAATGGTGCCGCAAAAGCCACGGAAATCTAAATTAGGGCGATTAACATACTGTACAGGCAAACGGAAGGTATCTAAGTTTTTATCGTCACTAATGGTTACCGTATCAAGCAACTGCATTAAAGTTGCGCCAGGATACCAGTCTAGATTTACACCTTTATCAACAACATTGTCGCCTTTAAGGGCTGAAATTGGCACAAAGCGCACATCAGGAATATCTAATTGCTCTGCAAAAGCTTTGTAATCGGCTTTAATTTGGCGGTAAACATCTTGGCTGTAATCAACCAGGTCCATTTTATTAATGGCTACAATTACGTGCTTAAGGCCAAGTAGTGATGCAATATAGCTATGTCGCTTAGTTTGGGTCTGTACGCCTTTACGGGCATCAATCATTACAATGGCTAGGTCGCAGTTAGATGCACCAGTTGCCATGTTACGCGTATATTGCTCGTGCCCTGGGCAGTCAGCAATAATAAACTTACGCTTTTCGGTTGCAAAATAACGGTAAGCTACGTCAATAGTAATACCTTGCTCACGTTCTGACTGAAGACCATCGACCAATAATGCTAAATCGAACTCTTCGTCTGTGGTATTGAATTTTTTTGAGTCGTTTTTGATTGCCGCCATGTGATCTTCAAAAATTAGTTTTGAGTCATGTAATAAACGACCAATTAATGTTGATTTACCGTCATCAACATTACCACAAGTTAAAAAGCGCAGTAGATCTTTGTTTTCGTGTTGTTTTAAGTAACCTTCGATATCTGTTTCAAGAAGGTTTGGGGTAATTTGTTCAGTCATTTTCCATCCTTACTTAAGCTATAAGCTATAAGCCATAAGCTTGAAGTCTAAATACTTTCTATAGAGTTTTTCAGGCCACAAAGCATTGCCTGTAACTCTTTTGTTTCTGCAACCCATATAGAACCTATATCGTTAGATAAATATCCTATCTCTATTCCGATATAAATTTGAGTCCGAGCTTCTGAAAGCGATGAGCGAGCAATATCTAAAAATCGACGTTTTTCTTTATTACTATCTCTACTCATCCCCTCCGCGATATTACTAGGTACTGATAAGCCAGCTCTAGTCAGCTGATCTCGAAAGCCGTAATCCCGCAATTCAGTTGTTCCTTTATAAATATTCGAAGACAACCTTGCCGAACGCTTCCAAACTTCTAAATTTTCAAAATTCATAACAATTCCTTGTTGTATCTATTTAGTAAAGTCTTTAATCCACTTAAGACTTACAGCTTAGAGCTTACGGCTTTTTAAAAGTAACCTTCCATTTTCTTTTTCTCCATTGAGCCTGATGAATCGTGATCGATTACACGGCCTTGGCGCTCTGATGTTTTAGTAAGTAACATTTCTTGAATGATTTCTGGTAGCGTTGTGGCGTTAGATTCAACCGCACCTGTTAATGGGTAACAACCTAAGGTTCTAAAGCGTACCATTTTCTTCATTGGTACTTCGCCTTCTTTAAGTGGCATACGTTCGTCATCAACCATAATTAATGTACCGTCACGCTCTACTACTGGGCGCTCTGCTGCTAGGTAAAGTGGTACAATTTCGATGTTTTCTAGGTAGATGTATTGCCAAATATCAAGCTCAGTCCAGTTACTCAGTGGGAATACACGAATACTCTCGCCTTTGTTTACCTTGCCATTAAAGGTATTCCATAACTCTGGGCGTTGGTTTTTTGGGTCCCAACGGTGGTTTTTATCACGGAATGAATAAACACGCTCTTTAGCACGTGACTTTTCTTCGTCGCGGCGTGCGCCACCAAATGCCGCGTCAAACTGGTACTTATCTAATGCTTGTTTTAAGCCCTGAGTTTTCATAATGTCGGTATGCTTTGCACTACCGTGAGTAAATGGGCCTACGCCTGCATCTACACCTTCTTGGTTAATATGCACCAATAGATCAAAACCTAGCTTTTCGGCCATTTTGTCGCGAAACTCGATCATTTCTTTAAATTTCCATGTTGTATCAACATGCATTAAAGGGAACGGTGGTTTAGCAGGGTAAAACGCTTTCATTGTTAAGTGCAGCATTACCGCAGAATCTTTGCCGACAGAGTAAAGCATTACTGGGTTATCAAATTCGGCAGCAACTTCACGAATAATATGAATAGATTCAGCTTCTAGTTGCTTTAGGTGAGTCATGCGGGCTTGGGAGATTTCCATTTTTACTCCATGAAAGTATGCTAGGTTTCGAAAGAAAGAAGCTAAAAAGAAGTCAGAGGTTAGATATCAGAGGTTGGACGAGAGATATCAAGTGAAAGATATCAGAGGTTAGATATCAGAGGTTAGATATCAGGTTTCAGATATCAGTTTTAGATATCAGATGTCTGTTTTCGGATATCGGTGCTTTGATTTCAGATATTAGACTTCAGTCACCGAGGTTATTTAAAATTTTTTATTTAACTCTATTATTCTAGGTTCTAGGTTCTAGGTTCTAGGTTCTAGGTTCTAGGTTCTAGGTTCTAGGTTCTTCAAAACACTTTTTGTGGTGACAATTAAGTCAAGCAGAACCTAGAACGTCTTTAATTACTTATCAGATTTATATTCGTAGTTGTAGTAACCGTAGTAACCGTATGCATTGCTTGCTTTACGTACTACACCATTAAATACAACACCTTTTACGTCTATACCGTTTTGTTCAAAACGGTTACGAGTAAGTTCAATTTCACGTAAATGGTTTTGGCCAAAACGCGTTACTAATAACGTACTACCAGCATGAGCACTCACAATTGCAGGGTCTGTCACCGCTAAAATAGGTGGTGTGTCAACTATAATAATGTCGTACTTGCCACTTACCTCTGCAACCATCTTGCTAAAGTTGCTATGCATTAATAGTTCCGATGGATTAGGTGGAATTTGACCACGGGTAATTACATCTAACCCTTCAACTTGCGACGTTTTAGTTACCTGTTCAAGGTTTAATCGGCCCGAGAGTAAATCACTTAAACCATCATCCCACTTCATACCGAACTGAGTTTGTAAGTAACCTTTACGCATATCAGCATCAATAATTAACACCTTTTTACCGCTTTGTGCAAGTACGGTTGCAAGGTTTACCGAGATAAACGATTTACCCACACCAGGGCTTGGGCCAGATATAGCAATAATGTTGTTTTTAGCCTCCATCATTGCAAAGTGTAAGCTTGTACGCAGGCTACGTAGGGCCTCAATCGATAAATCTGCAGGGTTATCTACCGCAAGAATAGACTTAGGCTTATCTTTAACTTTACGCGCACGGTTAAAACCCGTTAGCTTATCTTGAAAGTCTGAATACGGTACTGATGCATAAACAGGTAAACCAATACTTTCGATCTCGGTTGGGTCTTCAACACCGCGGTGCATTGCTTTTTGAATTAGCACCACTGCAACTGCTAAAAAGCCACCAAGCAAAGTTGCTACCACAGCAATCAGTGCTTTTTTAGGTTTAACTGGTTCTGTAGTGTCTACCGCTGCTGCATCGACCACACGCACATTACCCACAGTACCGGCACGCACAATATCTAGCTCTTGCGTTTTACCAAGTAATAAGGTGTAAATTTGGTTACTTACTTCTACATCGCGTTTTAACCGCAATAGCTCTTGCTGTGTTTCTGGTAAGTTACCAACTTCGCCAACCAGTTTTTGCTTTTGTTTTTCTACCGCTTCAATTTGCTCAAGCACACCTTGGTAAGTCGGGTGGCTTTCTTTAAATTTTCGGCTTAACTCTAAACGCTTAAGCTCTAGCTCTTGTAGTTTAGTTTCAAGCTCCACTACTTGCTCAAGTACACCTTGGGTTTCTAAGCTGATGTTGATTGATTGACGTTTAATTTGGTAATCGTTAAAGCGCTCTTCTGCGTATTCAAGTTGCTTCTTAACTTCTGGTAACTGTACTTCTAAAAACTCAAGTGATTTTTGCGCTTCGGCACTATTGCGCTCAACATTACGGCGTACATAAATTTGTGACACTCTATCAAGTACTTTTTCTGCGTGCACTGCGCTTTTGTGCTCGTACGACATTGCAATAATGCCAGAATCTTTACCTTTTTCGCTAGCACCTATCTCTTGCTGTAGTTCAACAATAGTTCTGTAGCGATTTTTCTTAGCTAATATAAAAACAGTTCCAGGCCGTGCATTCAAATCGCGTACGGTTAACTCATAAAAGCCAGCGCTTTCATCTTTACCTACCGTACCTTTTAAAACAGAGTCACCGTCCGGATTAAAAAGCTCAAAGGTTTTACCTTCACCTACAACTAATTCAAATGATTCACCCAAAAACCCTTTAGGTACGTTAAATCTGAAAATGTTAATACTCTCGCCGCCCCACGCATAGCTACTTAGCCCTAAAAGTGGTTCAGCTACATCACCCTCTGACTCAGCAGCAAAACTGCGATAAACTTTACCGCCAATAACAGGGAATAATTTAGGCTCTGCAATTATATCAAGCTTTAGTGTGTCGACTGCTTCACCAATCACAGAACGTGACTTTAACAGCTCGATTTCAGTTACAGCGGCGCTGCTACTTTCAAACATACCCGCCATATCATCAAGGCCAGGTACAGACGGGCTGCTTTCTTCAACTTGTACAAGTGCTGTTGCTTTATAAATTGGCGTACTTAATACCGCGACCGCCACACCAATAATGGCAAATACAGCGGTTACAAAAATGATGAACCATTTGCGGTCGAGTAATGCACCTAGTAATGCGAGTAAGTCTATTTCTTGCGATTGCGATTCTTGACTTCTATTTTGATTTTTACTTGCTGCTAATGCAGTGGGCTGAGCATTCATCTACTACCCTTTCCTTATAAATACTTTTGCCAAGCGCTACAAGCGCTATCGATTAATGCGTAAACGTGCTCAAAAGCCTCTTGGCTTTGACGGTATGGGTCAGGTATTTCTTTATCACCAACCCATTTACCTAGCAAAAATGTTTTACCACGCGCTTGCGGGTAACGAGAGCACAAGTCGTTTATATGACGCTGCTCCATCACTAAAATAACACTGTGCTGTGCAACAAGGGCTGAGGTTATTTGCCTGCCCTGATGCTCGCTCATATCAATACCATGTTGCGTAGCAATTTGCTGTGCTTGTGCATCTGCGTGCTTACCTTCAAGGGCCGTTAAGCCCGCGGAAGACACACTAACATTTTTATCTTGTAGTTTACTTTTTAATACATATTCAGCGGTTGGGCTACGGCAAATATTGCCAGCACATACAACCAGTACAGAATCAAACATAACATTTAACCTTTAGTTTGAAGTTGTAACGTCATTAATTGAGTCAACTGTACTTACCGAAGGTAGTAATAAGCTGATTACACGGTTCCAACGCGCTAGCGGTGCTGAAGTTACATACACAATATCGTGCGGCTGTAATTCAAACTGCTCTGCTAACACCAATGCCGCAACATTTTTTGCATGTAGTTGGTATACATCAGCAATGATGCCATCGGTTTCTAAGTTGCGTTTACGTAATACAAATACGCCATTTGCATCTGCTGTATTTTCGTTTAAACCACCTGCATCACTTAAAGCTTGCGCTAAATTTAAACCATAACGATTAACACCCACTGTACCAGCGCGTTTTACATCGCCTAATACAAACACTTTTTGCATGTCGTTGCGGTTAACATGCACAATATCGCCATGTTTTAATAAACGGTTTTGCGAGATATCGCCATGTGCATAAAAGTCATCTAACTGGATCACTTCGGTTTTGTCGCCACGCGTAAAGGTTACGGTGCGCCAATCAGCGGCATCTGTTAAACCGCCTGCTTGGTTTAGTGCATCAATTAGAGTAAGCGGCACTTCGGTTACAGGGAGTACCCCAGGGTTGTTAACCTCACCTGTTACATAGGCTTTTTGGCTTCTAAAGCCAACAATTTTAATATCTACTTGTGGGTCTTCGATTACGCGACTTAAGCGCTTAACAAGCTCTTTATGAACTTGTTGTACTGTTTTACCAGCTGCTTGAATATCTGGAGCGTAAGCAAAAGTAATTGTACCGTCAGCTTGAACACGGAAGCCGTCGAACTCAGCAGTACGCTGTACTGCAGCAGGAATGGTTAATTCAGGGTGGTCCCATACGCCAATTGTGATTACATCGCCAACACCTAATTTGTATTGGTAATCAGAGGTATCGATGCCATCAAGGCTTGATGGTAACGCTGGTTTCGTTTTACTTTGCTTTTGTTGATTAATGAGAGAAGAGTCGATGATTTGGATATTAACTTTATCGAGCTCCTTCTCAAGATTATCTATTTGTTCGCCCGATTCGATTCCTTCAAAATGGCTACCGGGGATGATTGTACAGCCAGTCATTGCTAGTAACGCAAATGACGTTACAATTGTTTTACAGCTAAGCGCCATTGTTATTTCCCAAATAATTATTCTTAAAACGTCCAGTTAAAATAAAACCACAACTGTTTATTTTTACGCTGCCTAATTAAAGCATGGCATTACAAGGTTCGCAAGACTGAGTGTTTAGTAAACGCTCACTTGTGACAGGTTTTTGCAAAATAGTTAATGAATACTTCTAGGTTCTAGGTTCTAGGTTCTAGGTTCTAGGTTCTAGGTTCTAGGTTCTAGGTTCTAGGTTCTAGGTTCTAGG
>NZ_SGPD01000009.1:0-29837 GCF_004208935.1 Pseudoalteromonas sp. CO109Y | reverse complement strand
GCGATAAAGCCTAAGCCATCAAAGTACCCACATAAAAAAAGAAATGCCAGTCAGCTTAACTGACTGGCATTGGCCTTAAAGGCCCTTTTTTGTGCTTAAGAATTTATGATTAATGATGGCGGTGAATGCCTTCTTTAATTTCTTCTATGAATTTTCGATTAAAGGCTTCCAGGTCGGCTGGGCTTCGGCTTGTAACTATGCCCTTATCAACACACACCTCTTGATCAACCCAATTAGCTCCTGCATTGATCAAATCTGTTTTGATACTTGGGTATGAAGTTACTTTGCGCTCCCGTAGTTTGTTAATTTCGGCTAATAGCCATGGACCGTGGCAAATAGCGGCAATAGGTTTGTTTTTACCGGCACTGAAAAAACCATCAACAAAGGCTTTTGCTTCGCTATCTTGACGTAACGTATCTGGGTTGAATAAGCCACCAGGCAGAAGTAACGCGTCATACTCTGCAGAGTCTGCTTCGCTGACTACGCGGTCAACACTGACTCGTTCACCCCATTGGTTTTCATCCCATGCGGTGATATCGCCACGCTCAAGTGACACAACTTCGACAAGTGCACCAGCTTCTAATAATGCGCTTCGTGGTGACAATAGCTCGCTTTGCTCAAAACCATTGGTTGCAAGAATGGCAATCTTTTTACCATTCAGTTGGCTATTTAAATTTGACATGTTATCTCCTTATTTAGGTAAACCTAAATGATTAACAGCAGACAACATGCCAAACTTAATAGATTGAAAATATTGAATAAATTTTCAGGTGTTCTATTTATGCTCTGTAAATACTACAACAGCTTTGCAAATCCTGCTTATAAACCGTCTTTGAGTGCTTTAGCAGGTTTAAAAACTGGCTTGTTAGCGCCTTCTATTTCAATTTCTTCACCGGTTTGTGGGTTGCGTCCTTTGCGTGCTGGGTAATAACTCAAAGCAAACGTACCAAAGCCATTAATTTGCACTTGGTCACCCTCAGAAAGAGACTTTTCGATAGCATTTAAGATGCTGGTTAAGGCAGCTTGTGTGTCTTTTTTTGTTAATTCACTGTGGGCAGCCATTTGCGATACTAACGCGGCTTTATTCATAAAAAGTGCTCCAAAATACGCCGCTTAATCATCTGAGGTTAAGCGGAAAAAGATAAGGTAAAACAACCTAAACGCAGGTTTAGGCCAGATTGGCTCGGGAGGCTAAGCTTTCAGGGCTGTTAAGTCAACCTTGTATCTTGCGTGATAACTTGATACAACCCAGTATCTTTTTAAATTAGAGCATTTATAAATTTATGCATGCGATTATTGAATACATCCCGCTGATTTTATTTTTTGCGGTTTTCAAGTTAGTTGATATTTATTGGGCAACAGCCTTGCTGATGCTAACCACCTTAATTCAAGTTGCTTACTGTTATTTTAAAGATGGTAAAGTGCCAACCCGTCACTGGGTGTTTTTTGCTATAGCGGTGGTGTTAGGTACCCTCACCTTAGTGTTCCACGATGAGCAGTTTGTTAAATGGAAAGCCACCATTGTGTATGCCATTTTCAGTGTTACTTTGTTAGTAAGCCGCTATGTACTTGGCAAAAACTTAGTGAAAAAAGCACTTAGCTCGATTTTAGAAAATGCCTCTGAAAGTAAACAAGAAATCAATGTACCTGAAGCCCTTTGGAATAAGCTTAACCTATTTTGGGTTGCCGTGACTGCAGGTATCTCGGCGCTGAATATCTACATTGCCTATAACTTCTCGCTCGATTTTTGGGTTAACTTTAAAGTGTTTGGCTTAATGGGCATTACCTTTGTTTGCGTGTTAGCAACGATCATCACCCTGTTCAAATACTTACCTGAAGATGACGAAGAGAAAGATCCAAAGCAATCTTAATGTCATAAATCTGTCGTCTTAGCTTGTTAGCGTAAACAAAAAACACGCTGAGACGACATTGAACGCTAACCAATACCGCTGGCTTGAATTTACCCTCATATTTGTTTCTTTGCCGCTATTAGGCTTCTTTCTTCGTGCCTACCTCGCTAACTGGCTTATTCCTGCCCTTATTATTTTAATGGCCGTGTGCGGCATGTTGCTTTTATCTGATCCCCATTTTAAACGCTTTCGTTTAACAAGCCTTGGGCAATTTAGTGCGGTAAAACGTCGCTTATTTAGTTTCTTCTTTTTAGGGGCGCTATTCTCTGGAATGTTTTACGGCATCATGAATCAAGAAAATTGGTTTTCACTGCCTCGAAACTCATTTAACGATTGGCTAATGTTGTTATTGCTCTACCCCATTTTATCGGTGATGCCGCAAGAACTTATTTTTAGAACCTATTTTTTCCATCGTTATAAACGCATTATGCCAAGTAAAACAGTGCGTATTATTGTCAGCGCATCAGTGTTTGCGTTGGCTCACATTGTCTATGCGAATGTATTGGCCGTATTGTTGGCATTTTTAGGTGGGCTGCTTTTTTCTTACACCTATGCGCAAAGCCGCTCGACCTTCGTGTGCGTGATTGAACACAGCTTATGGGGACTGTGGATGTTTACCCTTGGCTTGGGTGATGTGCTCGATGCCGGGGCCTTTTAAAATAAAAAGGTAGGTATAAAAAAGCCGCGCAAAATGCGCGGCCAAGTATTGAGCTGGTTTTTAAAATCCGAAAATACTAAATGCGAAGAACTTAGTCGCCACCGTATTTACAAAGATTAGTAATAAAATGGCAGGGATAAACGTTGATAGCGAGAAGTTCACATACTTCTCTGTAAAGCTACCAACATAGCCTTCACAGCCTTGGCTTAGCTCTGCCGATAAGTTTGCTTTTTTCCAACGATACATAACGAATAAACACACCATTAAACCATTTAGCGGTAAAATTGTGTCGTAAAACACATCATAAACAATATCAAATAAGCTCTTATCTGCACCGCCATAGCTAACAAACTTTGTAAGCGAGTCAACCATACCAAATGACATGGTACACAGCACAGTCAATACACCTGTAGATAAAGTTAAGATAGCCAGTGCTTTTTTACGGCTGATACCTTTGCGGTCACTTAATGTTGCTGTTGGCACCTCTACAATTGATACAAGTGACGTAATTGCAGCAAAAAAGACAAGTAAGAAGAATACAAACGCAACAATTGATGCACCCACGTAGCCAATATCAGCTTGTAACGCTAATAAAATTTTTGGTAGGTATACAAAAATCATCGATACTGACGAGTCAGATAAAGTACTTGGGTCAGTATCTGGGTTAAAACTGAAAATAGCTGGAAGCACCATTAGACCAGCAATAAATGCCACCATCGAATCAGTAACTGCAACCATTTTTGCACTACCAACAATGTCATCTTTCTTAGAAATATACGATGCATAGGTCATTAAAATACCCATACCTAACGACAACGAGAAAAACGCTTGAGCTAATGCACCATTTAATACGCTGGCATCCATTTTTGAAAAATCAGGCACAACATAGTACTTAACACCGGCCATTGCGTTATCAAGTGTTAGTACGTATACAACCAATGCGGTGAGTAGTACAAATAAAGCTGGCATCATAAACTTAGCCGCTTTTTCAATACCTTCTTTAACACCGCCCACTAAAATCAAGTTAACGATGATGGCAACCACGGCCATATAACCAAACACGGTGTAGCTATTGATAAAAGAGCCAAAATTATCTGGCTGTGCCAAAGCATCTAGATTACCAAAAGCGGTTTGCGATAAATAACCGAAAATCCATACTGTGATCACCATATAAAAAACAGCAATCATAAATGGCGTCAATACGGCTAAAAAGCCAGCAAAGTTCCATTTTGGATCGTTGCCCGCTAAAAATTTGTATGAACCAAGTGGATCTTTTTGTGCTTTACGACCCATGGCCATTTCAGCCATCATCACTGGCAAACAGATGAAAATGACAAACAATGCATAGACTAAAAGGAAAGCACCACCGCCGTTTTTTGTAGCTGAAACAGGAAAACCCACTAAGTTTCCGATACCTACAGCAGAACCGGCTGCCGCTAAAATAAAACCGAGGCGGGAGCTAAAATGCTCGCGTTTTTCGCTCATTTAAAAACCTTATTATTATTTTCTCAACCCAGCGACTCTACCAGTGTTACACCGCGTATTTCAAGCTTTATAAGTTAAAGTTATATGGGTTTGTGTAAAGATTATTACGCGAATAATCTCTCGTCTATTGCTAAGAATATGCTACTATTTTTTAAAAATAACATTGAGAACACACCATGCTGTATATGATTTATTCAACTGATGTTGAAAATAGTTTAGAAGCTCGCAAATCTGCACGCCCTGCTCACTTAGCACGCCTTCAAGAGTTAGACGATCAAAACCGTTTATTTACGGCAGGCCCATTACCAGCAATAGATAGTGAAGATCCGGCTGAAGCAGGTTTTACTGGTTCATTAGTGGTTGCTGAATTTGAGTCATTAGAAGCAGCACGCGAATGGGCTGCAAACGATCCGTATATTGCGGCGGGTGTTTACGACAACTCAGTCGTAAAACCATTTAAAAAAGTATTTGGTTAACCTCTGAACTTAACTGAATCAATAATTCAGTGTTTGTTCACGGCTTATTAACTAAGATTTGGCTATTGAATTACAGAATTTAACGTAATTACTTGAATTTTAGTTAATTGGTTAATTAAACTAAATGGGTCTGGTTTAGGAGTTCCCCGTCATGCGCATATTATTAGCCTTCAGTTTTAGTCTTTTATTTGCATTATCAAGCTTTCATGCTGATGCCAATAAGAAACAAGCCCAAGAGGTGACTAAAAAGCAGGCTGTGACGATCGCCAAAAAATCTGAAGACGGCCGAACCCTAAAAATCACAGAGCAAGATAAAGTATTTACCGTAAGAATTTTAAAAACGAACGGCCACGTGGTTGATGTCCATGTGAACAAAAAGACTGGCGAAGTGAAAAAGGATTAAGAATGCGAATTTTAGTTATTGAAGATGATTTACACTTAGCAGATAACCTTCGTAATGCCCTAGAAAAAGAGCGTTACAGCGTTGACCTTTGTCACGATGGTGAAGCTGGTTTATTCCATATTACCGAATACCCGCTAGATATGGCGGTAGTCGATTTAGGCTTACCAAAAGTAGATGGTATTGAATTAATTACCAAAGCACGTGCGCAAGGTATTACTATTCCTATTTTGATTTTAACGGCACGTGACCGTTGGCAAGATAAAGTAGAAGGCTTAGATGCAGGTGCAGATGACTACCTAACTAAACCTTTCCACGTTGAAGAGCTAATTGCCCGCTGCAATGCACTTATCCGCCGCAGTGCAGGTAAAGCAAACCCAGAAATGACAGCTGGCCCTATTAAAATTCATACTCGCTCACAGCAAGTATGGGTTAACGATAAAGAACTTAGCTTAACGGCATACGAATACAAAGTTTTAGAATACCTAATGGTTAACCCACAAAAGGTAATTTCTAAATCTGAACTAACAGAGCACATTTACGACCAAGACTTCGACCTTGATTCAAACGTAATCGAAGTATTCGTGTTGCGTTTACGTAAGAAGCTTGACCCTGATGGTACCCTTAACCCAGTTGAAACATTACGCGGCCGTGGTTATAGGCTAAAAAGTCAGTGGTAGCATCGCAAATACCGCTTAAAGTAAGGCAAGGATTTATCCTTGTCTTTGTTTTATTAGTCGCCCTACCAATTCTGTTTTTCTCAATTGGTAAGGCTTACTACGCCTCTTTGGTCGAAGCGACCGAAAAAACCCTCGAAGCTCACTTATATTCATTAATCTCTGAAGTTGATTTCACTGAACGCGGCATCGTTATGCCAAGTACTATCTTAACGCCAGAGCTAAACCGATTAAACTCAGACACCTATGCGATGGTTTATCGCGGTGACTTGCCGGTTTGGTACTCTGAGTCGGCGACCAATATCAACTTTATTCCTGATAACTTTGAAGCCCCCGCAGGCTCTGCGGATTTTCGCCGTGTTGAATACAACAATACTGTTTACTGGCAATTAACGCTTACTGTTATTTTAGAAAACATTGACCAATCAGAGCATGCACGTTTTATTCTATTAAAGCGTAATGATGCCCTACTGAGGCTGATGGATGGCTTTAAGCAAACACTCGTAAATTGGATGTATGTGATGGGTGTGGCCATTGCAGCGCTAATGGCGATTGGTTTTGTTTGGAGCGCAAGGCCACTGCAACGACTCGATAAAGAAATTAAAGCCATTGAGTCGGGTGATAACCAACAAATTAAAGGTCTTTACCCGGTTGAACTACAAACCATTAAAGCCGATTTAAACTTATTGCTTGAATCGCAGCAGCGCCAAAAAGAACGTTATCGCGCGTCATTAAGCGACCTTGCTCATGCATTAAAAACACCTTTGGCAGTGCTTAAATCTAGCCCATTGGCCAATGATGCGGATGCACAAGAGCAGCTAGACCGTATTAATGTGATGATCGAACACCAGTTAAAGCGCGCTGCAACAGGTGCGTCTGACACCTGGAAGAAACAAACTCATATCAAGCCTGTTATTGATTCAATCTTAAGCGCGATGAGCAAGGTTTATCGCGACAAAGATATTATATTTACCTCAGAGGTTAGTGAAAAAGACTATTTCTTAGGTGATAAAACAGATTTGATGGAACTACTTGGTAATTTAATCGATAATGCCTGTAAAGCTTGCCGTTCACAGGTCGATATAAAGGTTAAGCAGAACAAAAAGTTAACGCTCAGTATAAGTGATGATGGCCCAGGTGTACCTGAGCACAAGCGTGAATCATTACTAACTCGCGGTACCAGACTCGATACCTACGAAAGCGGCCATGGTGTCGGCATGGCTATCGTGTCGGATTTAGTCAACTCGTATAATGGCACATTAACCATTAAAGACGCAGAGAAACTAGCCGGTGCTGAGTTTATATTAGAGTTTAATTACCATGATAAAAAATAAAACATCAATACTCGTAAAAGGCAGCTTTTTAGCTTTAATTGCAAGTGCATCGCATGCTCAAGCAGAGCAAACCTGTGAGCTTGCAAGCAACAATACCGATGACACAAAACGCTATATTCAATGTCTTGATCAAGTTATCGCTGATATTCAGCGTGACCAAAAGATGTGGATTAATAAGCTCACTATGGATCTTGAGAAAATTAAAGAAGATACCGGTAACAGCCAATTGCTACCGATTTTTAATCGCAGCATCAAGAACCAAGAGCGTTATTTAGAAGACAGCTGTCGTTGGCGTTATTTACAAAAAATGCCAAATGGTACGAAAGCCGCTATTGCCTACAAGCAATGTGAAATTGAGATCCTAAAAAACCATGTGCAGGTTTTACAGCGACCTCTAAAGTAATAATACCAATCCGCAATAACACTTAATCATTTTGAAAGATAAAAAGGCGCTTAAGCGCCTTTTTTAATCTTCAAGTTTTAGCTCTTCGCCATTGCCAAGCAAGGTAGCAAGCCATCGCCCTTCTTGACTAGTCTCTAAGGCTATTTTAACTATCATGGTCAATGGAACTGATAACAGCATACCCACGGTCCCCATCAGCCAGCCCCAGAAAATCAAGGATAAAAACACCACTAGCGTCGATAAACCCAGCCCTTTACCCATAAAACGCGGCTCGACGATATTACCCATCACCGTGTTTATAACTAAATAGCCACCAGCAATAAATCCTGCAACCAGTGGGCCTTGAGTGATCAAAGCGAGTAACACTGGAGGCACAGCGGCAATGATAGAGCCAATATTAGGAATGTAGTTAAGCATAAAGGCCACTACAGCCCAAAGTATAAAATAATCAACATCAAGAGCCCAAAGCATAAAGCCTGCAAGCATACCTGTGCCTAAGCTAACCAGCGTTTTAATAGCCAGATAAGAGTTAATTGAATCTAAAAAGCGATCAACCTGCTGCATTTTCATTTCAGGATCGTCCAGTGCTAAATGCACTTTTTTACTCAGCATAGGTCCTTCAAACAACATGAACACCACGGTTAGGATGATCAAAAACAGGTTCGCCATCACGCCACCGAGGCCTGTGAGCATGTTGGTTGCAACATCAATCATTTTGCCCGGATCGAATAAAGAGATGATCTGCTCTTTATCAATCAGAATGTTATAACTCGCTGCGACATTAACCACCCAGACAAACTCTTCTTTTAGTTGTGCTTTATACTCAGGCAGCTTTTCAGAGAAATCGGTCATCGATTGCCCTACCAACCCGGCAAGGCTTATCCCTACACCAACAATCATCAACATCACAAACACAACGGCAATTCCTTTAGGGATACCGTATTTAGCAAAGAAACGAATTAAGGGATTACAAATAATGGCAATAAAGGCTGCCAACACAAATGGGATAACAATCACACTTGCAGCTTTAATACCCGCTAAAACAACGACTAAAGCAGCAAATATCACTAAACTTTTATTTACACCAGTCAGGCTCGACAAAATAAAATCCTTGTTAGTTTTTTTATCAGTGTAAGTGAAATACGCCGCAAAAGAAATCACAAAGCAGCTGGCACAATTAATGCTCGTTATACGTGCATAATTTGAACAATTTATGATACATATAAGTAAGCGTGCTTTAAAAGGAGCTTTATATGGCACATTTATCCGAACAAGAACTCTCTTTTTTCAACCGTTTATTCGAGGCTGAACGGACTGATAGCGATCCAACCGATACAAAAATGTCTGTTAGGCTTAATTTGCCTGATAAATTAAACGGCTTACTTACCAATGCCAAACTGACACTACTTGCTGAAGTAGGAATTTACCAGTTGTGGTTTCCGCTTGAATTTACCAAGGACAAGAATGGCCAGCTTATCCCTGTACTTAGCGCACCAGAAGTAATAGATACCAAAGGTATCGAACGCAGCTGGCGTACGCCTGATCTCGAAATACACACAGAGCAATTTCAAATATTGTCTTTATCAAGCACAGGCGTGTTACTCAAGCCAAAGCGTCAATCACCCGATCTTAATAAAGAGATACTGTTGGCATTTAATTTACCTAGTGAAGAACACGTTATACTTAGCGTAAAGCCAATACGAACGACCAGCAAAGGAATTGCCGGAAAAATAGTGAAAGTGTGTCAGGGTGAAGATGCACTGCGTAAATACTTATTTGAGACCCATAAGCACCATCATGCAAAGCTGTACGAGCAAGGTAACTTTACTACTGAGCTTATCTAGTTGCAGCAGCTTAACAGCTTAGATAAGCTTGGCGTTTTGCAGCAAGTCACAACAAGGTATTTTATGAGTTACCCTATTGGAACCCCAGGTAAGCCGTGGAACGAAGAAGATAAGAAAGCATGGTTTGAATTACAGTCAGTAAAGCGTAGCTATTTAGATGATGTTGTATCGCAACTAGACTCTTTAGCAAGCGATTTCAGTATTGAGCAATATGGCGCATTAAGTTACGACAGCGACAAATACCCACTTTACATTTTAAAGAGCAAGCAGTGGCAAGCTGATAAACCTGTTGTGCTGGTTACCGGTGGTGTTCATGGTTACGAAACAAGTGGTGTGCATGGTGCTTTAGCGTTCGCTAAGAGAAGTGCCAAAGACTACTTTGCTGATTTTAATATTTTAGTGGCTCCGTGTATCAGCCCATGGGGTTATGAAACGATTAACCGCTGGAATCCAAATGCCACTGATCCAAATCGCTCTTTCTATGCAGATAGCCCAGCTGAAGAGTCTGCAGCAATCATGCAGTATTTAGCCGACAACGCTATTGCACCTTATGTGCATATTGACCTACACGAAACTACAGACACTGATAATAGTGAGTTTCGCCCTGCGCTTGCAGCACGTGATGCAACGACCCACGATAACTGGAACATCCCGGATGGCTTTTACCTTGTTGCTGATAGTGAGCGCCCGCATGATGCATTTCAAACAGCGATTATAAAATCAGTTGAAAAAGTAACCCACATCGCACCAAGTGATGAGAATAACCAGTTGATTGGTGTGCCACAAACTCAATTTGGTGTAATTAATTACCAAGCGAAAAAACTGGGGTTATGTATGGGCTTAACCGATGCAGAATATGTCACAACAACAGAGGTTTACCCTGATAGCCCACAGGCCAATGACGCAATTTGTATTGATGCACAAGTAGCCTCAATTACCGGTGCTTTGAACTATATTGTTAACAAATAGTTAGTTATATTTTAAATCTGGGGTGAATGATTTATCCACCCCAAACCTAAATAACTAGATAAAATTTACACATATACAAATTTAATGAAAAAGTTATGTTTTTTGAAATTTGTATACTAAATAACTAGACACATACATAGAATTGTATAAAATTCGCGCTCTTTTTAATTCAAAAGGGAAGCAAATTGGAATTTAAGAATCACTATGGCAGTGTCAGTATCATCACCGATGGTCCAATTATTATTGGGCAATTTTCTGGTAATATTAACGCACGTTTGGTCAATGACTTTGCAGTCGATTTAAAAAAGCATATTACTGCTTTAGCTGGAAAGCCGTGGGCGTATATTAGTCATTCTACCCAATTACTTGCTACCACCCCTGATGCAGAACGTGGTTTTACCCAATTATTTCGTGCCCTGCAAGGCACTAACTGTATAGCCACCGCTTATATGTTTAGCTCGTCTATTGTGCTTAATCAGATGAAACGCATCATTGCACAAGCGCAATCACCGATTCAAATAATGGACTGCTTATTTGATGATTTAGACAGCGCTAAGGCTTATGTGCTGAAGCAGCTCGAATTTGCAGAAATGGCTTGTTAAAAACAAGCCATTTTCGTTTCTAGACCCGTGATTGGGTTAATCTCGGTAAAACTTAGATTCTTTAGTTATTGCTATATCAGCATCTTCTAATGCTTGAATGTGAAAACTGATAGGCGTTACTTTTGATTTCAGCTCGTAGCCATCTGCAACCACAGTGACAGGCACACGCTTCATCTGACCTGCCTCAACAGTTATCGTTTCAGGCACTTGTAAGCTTGCTTCTTCAATACCACTGATGCCGATTGAATAGCTCAAGCTATGCTGTGTTTTGTTGATAATTGATAAGGTATATGGGTTTTCTACTAATCCTTCAAAATTTACACGGTACAGGGCATTACGGTCACGAATGACAGAAGCCTCAATAGGTGTACGCATTGCCATCCACACAACCATGCCAACGACAAACAGCGCTGTTAAACCACCATAGCCAAGCAGTTTTAACCTAAATGGATTGGTCGTTTTGCCTTCCATTTGTTTTTCAGAGGCGTACTTGATAAGGCCTTTTTGATAGTTGAATTTTTCCATAGTGCTATCGCACGCATCAATACATAAGCCACAGTTTATGCATTCATACTGCAAGCCATTACGAATATCGATACCCGCCGGACATACTTCAACACATAGGTTACAGTCTACGCAGTCACCTAAGCCTAACTCTTTAGGATCGGCTTTACGTTTACGCGCACCACGAGACTCCCCTCGCGCTTGATCGTAGGTAACAACTAACGTGTCTTTATCAAACATCACTGATTGAAAACGTGAATAAGGGCATGCCACAGTACACATTTTTTCACGTAAGAATCCCGCATTGCCATAGGTACAAAATGCAAACAGGAATACCCAAAAACTGACGATCCCAGACATTTCTAAGGTAAATAAGCTCATGTATAAAGACTTAGCGGGAATGAAATAAGCCATAAATGACATAGATGTAAGCAAAGAGATCACCAGCCAAGCTGCATGCTTAGTGATTTTCTTTTGCCATTTACTCACTGACCAATCAGCTTTATCAAGTTTAATACGCTGATTACGGTTACCTTCCACTTTATGTTCGACCCAAGTAAACATCAGCATCCAAATTGTTTGTGGGCAAGTGTAACCACACCAGACACGACCTAACCAGTTAGTGACGAAAAACAAAGCAAACGCCCCTGTCATAAATAACATGGCTAAGATCATAAAATCTTGTGGTAATAGCGTTAAGCCAAATAAAGTAAATTTTTGGCTGGCTACGTCGAGTAATACAGCTTGACGGCCATCATAGGGGATCCACGGAATGGCGATGAACGTCAGCATTAGCACCCAGCCTAAGTAACGGCGGATACGTTGGAAATACCCCTTTTGCTCACGAATATAAATTGGCCCTTCTTGGTTGTAGGGCTTGATGATTAAGTCTTGCTCTTTAATATCAAATTTCATTTTGCTACTTACTTTTGTGTCGGTAATAGCCTGACAGAGCAACAATCAGGCCAACACAAATTCAAAATAAGTCATTGATATTAAATAATTAAATTTATATTTGAACGTTCAAAAGCACGATATATCGCGAATACTCGCGATATATCACGAATTAGCGCTTTATTGACAGCTTTTTCATCTTTGATCTAAGGGTACTTTCTGGCAGGCCCAGCAAGGTTGCGGCACCATTTTCACCTGATATTTGCCCGTTACAGCGTTTTAGCACCTCACAAATATGCTGCTTTTGTACAGCATCAAGAGAAACCACCTGCTCATTTGATTGCTCGTTACTCAAAGGTGCAGACAGCTGTAATACAGCTTGCTTAGACAGAATAGCTTCACGTTCTAGGATATTTTGTAGCTCACGAATATTACCAGGCCAATCATAATTAGCTAACTTAGTGAGTGTTGCTTTGCTTAGCCCTTTTAACTGTTTACCTAAGCGCTTGTTTAACTGCGTAATAATATTTGCTGCAAGTAGTGGAATATCTTCCTTGCGTTCACGAAGCGCAGGCACACGAATAGGAAAGACATTTAGGCGATAATACAAGTCCATTCGAAAGCTACCCTGCTCAACCATTTGCCACAAGTTACGGTTTGTTGCAGCTAACACTCGGATATCAACTTTTAAAGTTTGACTGCCCCCAACGCGCTCAAACTCTTGCTCTTGTAGGACACGCAGTAATTTACTTTGCGCCTCTAATGGCAGCTCTGCCACTTCATCTAAAAATAAAGTGCCTTTATCAGCCAGTTCAAAACGCCCTTTTCTGCGTTCATTAGCGCCAGTAAACGCCCCTTTCTCATGACCAAATAACTCAGACTCAATTAAGTTGGCGGAAAACGCCGCGCAGTTTACTTTTATGAAAGGTTGCTCAGCACGATTGCTCAAGCGGTGAAGGTTTCGAGCCACCAGCTCTTTACCCGTGCCGTTTTCACCTAAAATCAAAACCGTACTATTGGTTTGGCTTACCAAGGTAATTTGCTCGAGCATACTTTGAAATGAATGACTTTGCCCAACTAAGCCAGAGTCTTGCCAATCTTCGTTTAACTCTGAAATAAGGTAAGCATTTTCAGCTTGTAGCTGCTCAGATAAGTGCTGAACTTGTGCTAAGGCATCACGTAACGCCACTTCTGTTTGCTGTTGTTTGGATACATCGCGAAAAATCGCGACTGCCCCAATCAAGGCACCATTTTTATAAACTGGCGTTGAAGTATACTCAACAGCAAAATAGCTTCCATCTTTACGCCAGAATACTTCATCGTTTACATGACGGTGCTTGCCATCGAACATAGTGCAATATATTTGGCATTCATCCGCCGGGTATGGTGAGCCATCTTTACGAGTATGATGATGATATTGATGTATTTTTTTACTAAGGAGTTCGTCTGCTTTCCAGCCCGTCATGCGCTCCGCAGCAGGGTTTACAAAAACTGCATTACCCGATAAATCGAAGCCATAAATACCTTCACCTACGGCATTTAGCAGTAATGTGGGGTCGTTTAAAAATTCCTTGATCATAGCCATCACTCAATTCGCGAAATATCACGAAGCAATTATGACAAGGTTGAACATGCTTAACAAGCAATTACAAAAAAAGCGGCTAGAAGCCGCTTTAATATATCGAATAGTTTTATAGTGTTGGCACTAATATAATTTCACCCTGAGATACTTTCATATCTAATGGCAATTTACTCAATAGTGCGACTTTAGGGTCATTCATATTTAGCTTGTAGACAGGGTTAACCGCTAAAAAGCCGTTAATTACTTGCATTGCTTGGTCATCTAATAAGTTTAAGCTGCCCTTGAAACCCGCGGTGTCGATTGTTGTATCAACCAGTTTTACATTACGTAAAAAGACCGCTTTTTTCTCGCTGTCATAAAATGGGCTGCCTTCAATTTGTAGTTTTAAGCGTACTGGATACTTAAGTGCAAACGCTTTGATAACAGCGCTAGAATCGGCCCCTAAAACCACCACATCACGCTTATCTGGGCCAACATTGACACTTAGGTCGTTTACCGCAAAATCAACTGGTAAGCCCATCAGCTTAATCTGTTCACTTAGTTTTGGTAATTGATTAGCAAGGGCTGCTTCAATTTCAGAATTGGTAAACGAGTAAACAGACATCCCTTGATCTGTACTTTTACATGCCCCTAAAAATAAACAGGTAAGTAGTAATAAAATTCTCATTGTTTTCCTCAAAAACACACGGAAAAAAACCGCTTAAAAAAGCGGTTTTATTCGTTAAATTGCAAATATTGCTTTAAGCCTTGCTAGTGTGTCAGCTGAAACTGAACCCTCACTGACTGCAAGTAATTGCTTTAAGTAATAATAAACATCTGCGTGCTCGCCACGGTGTTTATCATCTAACATCGCAACTTGCTCTGTCATACGTAACTGACTATCAGCCGATTCAACGCCCGCTAGAATTTCGATACGAGTTAACAGCTGCGCAGCGTTTAGATTAGTTATTAATGAAGCTTGGAACTGCGAAGGCAGTTCACTGCCGCTCTCAAGAGCAGCAAATAAAGCCGTTAACTTAGACTGCTCTGCTTGTTTGCTGATTTGCGCTGTTTTTGCGCTAATCGCTGTCTCTAACTGAGTCACGCGTGCCGATAATGCTTTTGAGTACTCAAGCTCTGCAAGCTTCACTGTTAAATCTTTAAGCTGTGCAAGGTGCACCACGGTCTCAAGTGCAGACTCAAGCTCACTTAATTGCTCTGCGGCAACTTCGTCATTTTGTTGCTGAACTTGCTTTTGCTGTTCAAACTCGGCACTGCGCTTAGCAAAGGTGTCGTCATTAACTCGTCTGAATTGCTGCCATAAAGTGTTTTCAGCTTTCATTCCAGCAAAGCCAATAGTCTGCCATGTTTGTTGAAGTGCTTTTAGCTCCTGGCACGCAGCAGCTAAATCATCGCTTTGCGATAACTGTGTTGCTTGCTCAACAAGTGCAGCTTTTTGCTCAGCATTTGCTTTATGAAATGCAGCAAGTTGACCTTGAACTTGTGATTGCGCAGCTTTAAATTGCGTTTGTAGTTCACGGTATGTTTTAGGATCTACATTGCCTGCAGAGCGCCACGCTTTAGCGGTACGGTTAAACTTGCTTTCAAACTGCTTCCAATCAAACTCATCAGAAGAGGTATCAAGCTCTGTTAACTGCTGCATTTGCGAGATTATTTCAACGCGCTGTGCTTTAGCTTGCTCACGTTGTTGCTCCTGCTCTGCAAAATACTCACGACACGGCGCAAACAGTAATTCAATTTGTTGATCGAATAACTCGCCTTGCTGCTTTTCTGCATCAGTATCTAAACGCCCTAACTCATTCCAACGACGACGTAACTGTTTAACTTGCTCTGCGCGTTGTTTAGGGTCTGTGCACTCGGTTGCAACAAGTTCATTTACTTCAACAAGTAATGCATCACGCTTTGGCGCTGATGCGTATTTTTGCCAATCTTTTGCTTCTGCTAACTGTGTTTCTAAATCAGCTTTCAAGCTATTTAATGGCTGCTTGTAATAGTCTGTAAGTGTTGCGTATAGCTCTTCAAAACCTTTAAACACACCAAAGGCAACATTAAAGCGACCTTGGTCAATTAAGCGTTTTACATCGCGAGCTTTACGCTTCGCTGTTTGTTGATTTTTCTCAAACTTATTCGTTAGCGGTGCCATCGCTTGCTGCCAGCTGTTTACTACTTCAGCTAAATTGGCTTTAAAGCGACCCTGTAAACGACTAGGAATACTTGCCAGCTTTTTGCGTGCTAATTTTTGCTGTTGCTCAAACTGCTGTTTTAGCCCGTCAAACTCGCTTTCGTCTTCGGTTGTCGCAACTGAGTTTAATTGATCAAATGCCTCTTTAAACTCAGCAATAGCACTAACCAGTTGCGGTAACTGTTCGACTTGGTTAAATAAATTTGTTAAGTGCAGTTTTACATCACTAACATGTTTGTTCTCAGATAAGTTCGCCTCTGCTAACGCATCTTTTGCCTCTGCAACTTTTGCCTCGAGCCAATCTTGCTGAATTTGCTCTGGCGTTTCTAAGCCTAATTGCAATGCATTTTCAATTTCTTCGCCAATTGCTTCAAGGCTTGCAAGTGCTAATACCTGACGTTGTTGCTCAGCTAACGCTTGCTGCGCTGCTTCATGCTCTTTACTTAAAACTGCAATATGAGATTCAAGCTTTTGCGTAATCGCTGAATATTTTTTATCTAGCGTGCTTACTTGCTCATCGCTCAGCCATTTTAGTTCGATAGCTTGCCAATGCTGTAATAACTCAGCATGTTGCATCGACACTAACTGAAAGTCATTTTTATCACGAAGCGCATTAAGCTTTGCTAATACTACACGTGTATCAGCTTCTACTTTGGCAGGCATTTCTATCGCTAAGCGTTCATTGTCAAGATGAGTCGCCAGTTGTGTGTGTGCCTCACCTTTTGCATGCTTTAATAGTGATTTAGCAAGTTGATGATTAATCACAAGCTCAACAAGTTGCAATTGCAGCTCTTCACGGCCTTCTTTAAAAGCTTTATCAATTAAGCTTGGGTTTGCTAAACGCTTTAATAACTTAACACGAACTTGAAGTTCTTTTTCTGCAAAGGCGAGTTTCTCAAGAGTTTTGACTGGTGCATAACGCTCAATAAACTCATTTTTGATATTTGCATCTAGCTGGCTATCGGTATTTAAAACCGCTTGGTTAATATGCTGTTCTGCAACGTCTTTAAGTGCTTGGTCTTGCTTGTATGCTTGCCACCATAAAACAATATCGTTCACTTTGTTTAATGCTTTTTTGCGGATCTCAGCTGAGCTGTCTTCAAGGGCAATGCTATTTAAGATGCTAAGGTCACGCTCTGTATCAAGACGTTCTACCGCAGCTAAACGTACTTGGTTTTTAGGGTGCTTCCACTTTGGAGTAAACAGGTGTTTAAAGATCATTTTCACTAAACCTAGCTATTTCATTTTCTGATGCGAATTCTTTTTGCAATTGAGCTTTGCTCTTTTGCACCATTTCACCATTTGCGCCAATGGTAAACTGCTCATTGCTTTGCGAAACTTTAGCTTGATAAAGCATCACGAGTTGAACGGTTTGTTGTTTTTGCTCTTCTGATAATGGAGTGCCGTCAGGCCACTTACCCGTTGAGGCACCATACTGAAGACGTTCAAATACTTCTGGGGTGATATTTTTAACGATGTGATCAATATTCATGTTACTTTTTCTTTTTTAAAACAACTAAATAGATGCGGCTTACAAGATACCACACAAAACCTACTGCCATTGCCGATGTATAGGCATACCACTCAAGAGACTTTGCTTCGGGGTGCATAAAGTAATAACAGAAAAAGCCCCCTAAAAATAAAATCAGTGCGAGGAAAGACTGATTCATAAACTTTTGTTGTCTACGAATGCGCGTTTCTTTTTGCATTTGCTGCAATTGCTCATTGCTTAGATCGGTGACTTGGCATTCACAATGCGGGCATTGCTTATGTTTGTCAGATATTGATTTTGCACACTGCGGGCAACTAATAATCGCCATATCTTTCTCCATACTACGCATAAAAAAGGCGCCTTTAGGCGCCCTTTATTGTACTTGTTTTATGAGTCGATGTCTTATTTGAATTTCATTCATTTGTGAAGATTCGAAAACCTGCACAACTAAATTCACTACAAAAACTCAAAAACCTGATTTATTGTTTCTGTTTCGCCTTTTCAGCTAGACGCTTTTCCCAGAAAGTCGCATTTTTAATGCCTAATTTAACTGGATCAAAAGTGATTTCGCCACCGGCTTTCTTTTGATCTTCGTAATCACGTAAGCAGTTAAGGGCAGGTTTTGCGACAAAGAAAATAGCCAAAATACCGACAATGTTAATCCAGGCCATTAAGCCTACGCCAATATCACCAATATTCCAGATATAACCAGAGCTGTTTACCATGCCGTAAGCAACCATAAACATGATGACTAGCTTAACAATAACCAGTGGAATGTTGCCTTTGAAATAACGGTTTAAGTAAGCAACGTTCGTTTCAGCAATATAGTAATAAGCAAGAATTGTGGTAAATGCGAAGAAGAATAAAGCAATACCAACGAATGCTTCACCGAAGCCACCAAATACGCTAAATAATGCCATTTGTGTGAAAGCAGCAGAGCCTACTTCTGTTGCCGCATCAACGTTTTGCACAATGAATTGACCTGCAGGTAACTCACCCACAATGTTGTATTGTTTAGTGATTAGAATCATTAACGCCGTTGCTGTACAAACAAAAATGGTATCAACATAAACAGAAAATGCTTGCACTAAGCCTTGTTGAGCTGGGTGATCAACTTCAGCAGCTGATGCTGCATGTGGACCCGTACCTTGGCCTGCTTCGTTTGAGTAAATACCACGTTTCACACCCCAACCAATAGCAGCACCAAAGCCTGCTTGCGCGGTGAATGCATCAGATAAGATCATTGAGAAGATACCTGGCACTTTATCTAGGTTTAAGAACACCACGATTAAAGCTAACACGATGTAACCTAGTGCCATAAATGGCACCACGATTTGTGTGAAGTTTGCGATACGTTTAATGCCACCAAAGATGATAAATGCAAGTACAATTAAGATGATTGCAAGCGCAACAAGCTTAAAGCTACCTACTTCACCAAAGCTGGTGCTAACCAATGTGCCTTCACCAAAAACTTGTGTGAATGCATTACCTACTGCATTCGCTTGAACGCCCGGAAGGAACACACCACAAGCAATAATCGCCGATACTGCAAATAATACTGCTAACCACTTTTGCTGTAAGCAGCGGTCGAAGTAGTATGCTGGACCACCGCGATATTGACCATCTTCTTCTGATTTATAAATCTGACCAAGAGTTGACTCGGCATACGCAGTACTTGCGCCAAGGAACGCAACTATCCACATCCAAAAAATCGCCCCTGGACCACCAAAGCCGATTGCTGCAGCAACCCCGGCAATATTACCGACACCTACACGGCCTGATAACGATACAGCAAGTGCTTGGAACGAAGAAATACCCGTATCTGAATTATTAGAGCTAAGCAATAATTTACACATTTCTTTAAAATGTCTTACTTGTGCGAATCGGGTTAAAACGGAATAAAACAGACCTGCACCTAGACATAAATAAATGAGTGCACTACTCCAAATTATGTCATTAACGGCGCTTACTAAAGCTTCCATGGATATCCTCTATGATTATATTTTTTATTGTTAGTTACGATACTCAGCGTGAGCTTGTGAGAATGCGCGACACGATGACTGTGAGAAATAAAAATGAGATTTTGTTACTTCACAGCTGAACATATTGAATATTAACTTAAACCCACCAAGTTTGTTAACAGTTAATTTTCAATATGCTAAATGTACCTACCTCGTTAACATTTGATGCATCCTGCTCTACACCGTCATTTTTCAGTCAATAGATACAATTACGGGCATCAGTTTTGCTGATGCCCGTAAGGTTCGTTATCTTAATTTATCAACCACGTTAACAATAGCCGCTAACGTATCTTGACCAAATTGATACGAGCGACGATCTGACCAGCCGTAATCTGGATCTGGTAAATCATCGTTATCTTTAAATGGCATCTCTACCGTGTAAGCTAATGCATTAAATTCATGCGCGACAGCAGAAGAACCGACAGTTAAGTTAGCCTGGCCCGGCTCATCTTTTGGATAACCATGTTCGTCTTGGAACTCAGGCGTCACAGTTAAAAGCGCAGCTTTAAAGCTATCTTCTAACTCTTTTAAGCGATCATCGTAGCCTGGGATACCTTCACTACCCGCAACAAAGTTATAAGGAATTGCCTCGTCACCATGAATATCTAAGTGCATATCAAGGCCCGTTTCACGCATTTTGTTAAGCACTAAGAAAACTTCAGGGCTATTTTCCATGCTCGGTGTTTGCCATTCACGGTTCAAGTTAACGCCTTTAGCGTTAGTACGTAGGTGACCACGCACACTGCCATCTGGGTTCATATTTGGCACGATGTAGAATACCGCTTTAGATAATAGTGCCGCTGCATGTGGGTCTTCATCATCAAGTAATTTATGAAGTAAACCTTCAACGTACCACTCAGCCATAGTTTCGCCTGGGTGCTGGCGCGCCGTGATCCAGATTTTTTTCTTCTCACTGCTAGGAATACCCACTCGTAAAACACTCATGTCACGACCATCAAGGGTTTCGCCTAATGTTTCTAATTCACAAGCATGCTGGCTTTGTGCCCATGCTAGTAAATCTAAGTGGCGGTCATAGCTGTATGGCGCAAAGTAAGCAAAGTACATGCTGCTACACTCAGGCTCTACTTCAAATGATAGTGTGCCGTTTGCGTACTCAGATGGTACACGGAACCAAGTTTGACGGTCGTATGATGCAACCGCATGATAACCTTCCCAGCCATCAGGGTATGCTGAGTTCTCTAGGTTATTAATGTGTAATTTATGGTTTTGAAACGCAGTTGTTTCAAGACGAAAGTGAAACCACTGGAAAAAATCAGACTGATTGTCTTTATTAATTTCTAATTGAATATTCAGTGGATCAACGGCTTCAATAACCTTGATATTACCACTGTCAAAATTGCTGGTGATTTTCATTCTATAAACCTATTGGTTAAAAATAATTCTTAGCTATTCGCTTGTTAGTTAAGAATTAAGTCAACGCTCTGTAGTTAGAACGTTTTGTTAGTAATATGGTGTAGACCCTTAACAGCCTATCACATGCTGAAAATTTGCAAAAACTTTCACGACTAAAAAAGCCAGCATAATGCTGGCTTCTAGATTCTTTATAACTTAGGTATTAGCGAGGTAAGCTTGGGAAAGTTACTTCAGCCATATCACGCATACAGCGTACTACCTGACAGCTATAACCAAACTCATTATCGTACCAAACGTAAAGTACAACGCGGTTGTCATCTACGATTGTCGCTTGTGAATCAACAACACCTGCGTAACGGCTACCTACTAAGTCAGTCGATACGATTTCAGTAGACGCTGTGTAATCGATTTGATCACGAAGGTCTGAATGAAGTGCTGTTTCACGTAAGAACGCATTTAGTTCTTCAACAGTTGTACCTTTTTCAAGATTTAAGTTCAAGATAGCCATTGATACGTTTGGCGTAGGAACACGGATAGCGTTACCAGTTAGTTTACCTTCAAGCTCAGGTAAAGCTTTAGAAACCGCTTTTGCAGCACCTGTTGAAGTGATAACCATGTTAAGTGCAGCAGCACGGCCACGACGCTCAGCTTTGTGGTAGTTATCAATTAAGTTTTGGTCATTTGTGTACGAGTGAACTGTTTCAACGTGACCGTTTTTGATACCAAACTTATCGTTAAGTGCTTTTAACGTAGGGGTAATAGCATTGGTAGTACAGCTTGCTGCACAGACAATCTTATCTTCAGATTTGATATCTTGGTTGTTTACACCGTATACGATGTTTTTGATGTTGCCTTTAGCTGGTGCAGTTAATAATACTTTTGCTGCGCCTTTTGCTTCTAAGTGCTGGCCAAGGCCTGCTTCGTCTTTCCAGATACCTGTGTTATCAACAACAAGTGCGTTCTCGATGCCGTAAGCTGTGTAATCAACTTCGCTAGGAGAGTTAGCATAGATAACTTGAATGTAGCTACCGTTAGCTTTAATTGCATTGCGCTCTTTATCAATTGTGATTGAGCCATTGAATGGACCGTGGATAGAGTCACGGCGAAGTAAGCTTGCACGCTTTTCTAAGTCGCCGTCTTTACCGCCACGTACAACGATTGCACGTAAACGAAGGTCTGCATAAGGACCTGACTTTTCGATTAATAGACGAGCTAATAAACGACCGATACGACCGAAACCGTATAACACAACATCACGTGGCTCTTTGCGCTCTGAGTTTGCGATTTCTGCTAGTTCGTCAGTTAAGTATTCTTCAACTGAGCGACCTTTCGCAGCATCGTTAAACAAATAACCATACGCTAGTTTACCAATATCGATACGTGCTGAGTTTAAGTCCATTTTGCTAATTGCTTCTAAGAAAGGGAAGCTTTCACGTAAACGTAGTTTTGTACCTTCAAACTGAGCAACTGTTTTGTGTGCTTTGATGATATCGATTGTACTGGCATTAACGAGAGGACGGCCATATACAGCGATTTCGATACCACGATTACGGTAAAGTCTACCAATAATAGGTTGCATACTTTCTGCGTAATCTTGACGTTCTTGCCAGCTGCTTGTGTATTCTAACTCGTGAGATGAGGTCATTTTTTTTACCTAATTAAACAATTTTGAACGGATAGCCTTAAAAAATGTGTTGTGATTTGAGAGCAACACATCTCAGGCAGGGGTATTCTAATTTAAACTCGAACGATTCTCCACTGTTACAGAACAAATCATTGCGCTAGAATAAAGTAGTACAAATTAAGTAGAGGTTAAGGAATGTTATTAAGAGCAAGCGTGTTGCTTGGTTTATTGGCATTAGCAGGCTGTGAAGATCCGCTTACACTAGCGAAAGTGTGCGACGAAACACCTGGCTTCTGCAGTGATTTAAATAAAGATAGTCACTGTAAAGAGCAACGTGCCGAGGTCATCATTCAACGTTATGTTGAATATAAGTCACCAACAGATGAAAACAAATACCAATTATTAAAGGATTTTGAGAAATACGATCAATGTGTGTCGCTTGCCGCCAAGATTGAGCATATAAAACTAAAAGAAAAAACCACGTCTCGTGTTGAGGGTCATTTAACAAGTATCAAAGAAATGACACGAATTTTTCAAGATACCAAAAATACTGACCACCCAGGCTTGTTGTATTACCATTGGTCGCGTAATAACGACCAATCTGCGTTAACTAAATTACTCGCCCTGGAAGAAAAGCAAGATAAACGGGTGACTGAAGATGCCGAAATGCAGTTTTTCTTAGCAAGCTACTACGTGAAGTTTGATGATGAAAAAACCATTGATTTGCTTTACAAAACGCTAGAGTTAAATAAAGCAGGTGAAACACCCAATCCTGAGATCTACCCTACTCTTGTGAGCTTATTCTACAAACACGAAAAGTATAAGCATGCCTACACCTTTGCACGTGTAGCACAATTATCAGGGTATGAAGATGTCGATATTTTACCTATTGAGCATCAACTCGCTGCCGCAGGCAAAAGCCTAGACAGCTTAGATGATTTAGCACAAAAAACCTACGACAGTATCCAAGAAGGAAGCTTCGTATCACCACGCGGGTTTTGATAATTCCAACTCGCTAATGTGCAGTGCTCAGACAAATAAAAAAGGCAGCTAACGCTGCCTTTTCTTATTTAGCTTTGCTTGTGCCAACTTCTACACGAGTTTTTAGCTTTTGACCTGGTCTAAAAGTCACAACTCTGCGCGCCGAAATAGGAATATCTTCACCTGTTTTCGGATTGCGGCCTGGACGTTCTTTCTTATCTCGAAGATCAAAGTTACCAAATCCAGAGAGCTTAACCTGCTCGCCTTTTTCTAGCGCTGAGCGGATTTCTTCAAAAAACGCTTCAACTAAATCTTTGGCATCTTTTTTATTGATCCCGAGTTTTTCAAATAGGTGTTCAGCTATGTCGGCTTTAGTAAGCGCCATATCTAGTCCCTCAACGATGCGTTAAATTGTTCGGCCAGTGCGGCCACCACATTATCAACTACTTGATTGATATCTTTCTCTTCGAGCGTTCTATCAACCGCTTGCAGTGTTAGAGCAATCGCCAAACTCTTATAATTTGGCTCAATACCTTTGCCCTTATACACATCGAATAAGTTTAGGTCAACCAATTGATTTCCGCCAACTTTTTCTATGACATTTAAAATATCACCAGATTTTACGTGATCTTCCACTAAAATCGCGATATCACGGCGGTTTGACGGGAATTTCGACACTGCCACTGCTTCTGGTAATTTTCTTTTTTCTAGTGCAGACATTTCGATTTCAAACACAAATGCTGTGTTGTTGATATCTAGTGACTTTTGCACCTGTGGGTGCACTGCACCAAAGAAACCTACTTTTTTACCATCAACATAAATAACGGCTGATTGGCCTGGATGTAAGCCATCAGACTGCTCTGCTTTTATCTCAAAACGTGATGAATCGTTACTAATTGCTAAAAGTGCTTCAACATCACCTTTTAAGTCATAGAAATCAACGCTACGCTTTTCTTGAACCCAATGTTCACCGTGTGCAAGACCTGAGATTACACCACCAATGACAGCAACTTGGTTTACACCGTTTTCAGCATTTTCGTCACGTAAGAATTTTAAGCCGTGCTCAAATAAACGTACACGTGGTTGCTGACGGTTTTGATTATAAACTAGAGACGCTAATAGACCCGGCATCAAGCTCACGCGCATTGCCGACATTTCAACCGAAATTGGGTGTGGCAATACAAGCGCATCACTTTGCGGGTGTAAAATTGCTTGTGCTTTTGGATCAACGAAGCTGTACGTAATTGCTTCTTGGTAACCACGAGTAACAAGCGTATTGCGGAATTTAGTTACCGCAACATGTGACTCGTCATGGTTAGTCATTTTTAATTTAGCAGTTGGTGCAACGTTAGGAATGCTGTTATAGCCGTAAACACGCGCAACTTCTTCAATTAAATCTTCTTCAATACGAATATCAAAGCGATAGCTAGGTACGTCAGCACTCCATACACCATCAACAATTTTCACGTCTAAACCTAAACGCGTTAGGATGTCAGTTACTTTTGCATCATCAATGTGGTGGCCAATTACACGGTCTAAACGCTCACGACGTAAACGCACTTCTGTTACTTTTGGTAACTTGTCAGTTGCGACTGCTTCAACAACTGGGCCTGCATCACCGCCAACAATCTCAAGAAGTAATGCTGTCGCACGTTCCATTGCATCTTTTTGCAGTGCAAAATCGACACCACGCTCGTAACGGTGTGACGCATCAGTGTGTAAACCGTAGCTACGTGCTTGACCAGCAATAGCGACAGGATTAAAGAACGCACTTTCTAATAAAATATCTGATGTTGCTTCAGTTACACCTGATTTTTCACCACCAAAAATACCTGCAATAGCAAGCGCTTTGTTGTGATCAGCAATAACAAGCGTAGACTCGTTTAGTTTAGCTGTGTTGCCATCTAACAGAACTAACTCTTCACCCGCGTTTGCGCTACGTACTTTAATACCACCTTCAATCGCATTTAAATCAAATGCGTGCATTGGGTGACCTAGCTCTAATAACACGTAGTTTGTTACATCAACAACAGGGTCAATTGAGCGAATACCACTGCGACGAAGCTTCTCTACCATCCAAAGAGGTGTTTCTGCATCAAGGTTGATACCTTTAATTACACGACCTAAATAACGAGGACACGCTTCATCATTCACAAGCTCAATCGATACTTTGTCATCAATCGTTGCAGCAACTGGTGCGATTTCAAGTGTGTTTACATCAACACTGTTAAGTACGCCTACTTCACGCGCTAAACCTTTAATACCTAGGCAATCACCGCGGTTAGGTGTTAAGTCAACATCAATAATGTTGTCGTCTAGGCTTAAGTACTCACGTAAATCAGTACCGATTGGTGCATCACTTGGTAATTCCATGATGCCATCACCTTCCTCGCTGATACCTAACTCAACGAATGCGCACAGCATACCGTGTGAAGGTTGACCACGAAGTTTGGCTTTTTTAATTTTGAAGTCGCCAGGTAATACAGCGCCAACTGTCGCAACAGCTACTTTCAAACCTTGACGACAGTTAGGTGCACCACACACGATATCAAGTAGCTCATCACCACCTACGTTTACTTTAGTTACACGTAATTTATCAGCATCAGGGTGTTGACCACACTCAACCACTTCACCAACAACAACGCCTGTGAACTCTGCTGCTGCAGGCTCAACACCGTCAACTTCAAGACCAGCCATTGATAACTGTTCCGAAAGAGCCTGTGTGTCGATTGCTGGGTTAACCCACTCTCTTAACCACTTTTCACTAAATTTCATTTTATATCTTCACTCTTAACGGAACTGGTTTAGGAATTTTAAATCGTTTTCGAAAAATGCACGTAAGTCGTTTACGCCGTAACGCAGCATAGTCAAGCGCTCTACACCCATACCGAATGCGAAGCCCGTGTATTTTTCTGGATCAATACCCACTGATTTAAGAACGTTAGGGTGAACCATGCCACAGCCTAATACCTCTAACCACTTGCCGTTTTTACCCATAACATCAACCTCAGCTGATGGTTCAGTAAATGGGAAGTAAGAAGGACGGAAACGGATTTCCATATCTTCTTCAAAGAAGTTACGTAAGAAGTCGTGCAGAATACCTTTTAACTCAGTGAAGCTTACATCTGTATCAACCATTAAGCCTTCCACTTGGTGGAACATTGGCGTGTGTGTTTGGTCATAATCGTTACGATAAACACGACCTGGTGAAATGATACGTAGTGGTGGCTGCTCAGTTTCCATAGTACGGATTTGTACGCCACTAGTTTGTGTACGTAACACAAGCTTAGGGTTGAAATAGAAAGTATCGTGATCAGCTCGCGCTGGGTGGTGCTCAGGAATATTTAGCGCATCGAAGTTATGAAAATCATCTTCAACTTCAGGACCTGATTTAACCGCAAAACCTAACTCACCAAAAAAGCTTTCAATACGTTCAATAGTACGAGTTACTGGGTGTAAGCCACCTGTTGGCATAACACGACCCGGTAAAGTTACGTCGATCGTTTCTGCAGCTAGTTTCTCTTCAAGAGCCTTACTTGCTAGTAACTCACGCTTTTCGTTAATGGCTGTTTGTACTTCTTGTTTTGCTTGGTTAATCACTTGACCCGCTTCTTTACGCTCTTCAGGGGCAATCTTGCCTAGCGTTTTAAGTAAGCTGGTGATTTCACCTTTTTTACCAAGGTAATTAACCCTGATATCTTCTAGTTGCGCGATTTCATTCGCACTGGCAACTGCCTCAAGTGCTTGCGCTAAAATATTTTCTAAGTTCATTGAGTACCTGGTCTTTCACAGAAGGATTTTTGTAATAGCTAATGATAACTGAAAGCAAGGACTAGATTCTAGCCCTACTAAAGCTTTAACGTTGATTTTATAAAAGGAATTGTTAATTTTCTTTGTGCAGCCATTGAGGCATGGTCAAGTTTGTCTAAAACGTCTAATAATGCACGCATATCACGGCTTAATCGCGTTAATAAAAAGCGCGCACATTCATCAGTTAGTTCAAGGCCGCGCATATGAGCACGGCGTACGAGGGCTTCCGCTTTATCATCATCGCTCATAGAGCGAATTTGTAATGTTGTGCCCCACTTCAAACGCGATACTAAATCAGGAAGATTGATATGCAGCATGTCAGGTAATAAATCAGCTGTAACCACAAGGTATTTGCCCGGCTCATTAAAGCGATTAAAAAAGTTAAATAATCCTTTCTCCCATGCATCGTTGCCTGCCACTAAGTGCACGTCATCGATACATAACACATCAAGATTTTCCAGACCTTCAAGCACAACAGGACCATAATCAATCACTTCACGCATTGAAAGTAACATGGTTGATAAACCGCGCTCTTGGGCATGAATACAGGTCGCGTACAATAGGTGGGATTTACCAGAATCACCTAAACCGCATAAGTAGGTATATTGAAATTTATTACTGAGCTTTGTGAACGCATCTTTAAGGTGACTCACTTCAAGAGAGTTTTCGCCACCAAAATAAGAAGTAAATGTTTCATCATCAGGCAAAGTAACTGGCAATGCCATTTGCATTGGTTCTTGCACTTCGATTAAAGCCCCTGCCACTGATATTCAAGCTCATCTTTATTGACCACTTGATAAAAATCACGCGGGTCCTGATACGCTTTAAAGGCACTATCAAGTTCTAACGCTTTTCTAAAATCATTCATGCTGCCAGTGTGATTAACTATAAATTGTACGGTATCAGGCGTACGTACAGATATCACAGCGCGAGTAACAACACTTAAGCTCTCTAAACGGCGTTTAGCAAATTCAATATCAACAAAGTTATTGATACCTTTAAGATAGAAGGTTGCTGTCGCAAGTTGGCCAATCATTGTTGGATCAATGGCATATTCTGCTGCTAAACCACCTGCTAAACTGTCAATCATATCTGCAACAATTTGCTGCTTATCACCCATCAAACGATTGGTATCAAATAATTCTGCATTAGTGAAACGCCAATCTAGGATCCAGGTTTCTGAATCAGCTTGTTGGTACATTCTTGCAGTAATACTGCGCTCTGCACTATAACGACTCGATGCACGCTCTACGGGTTCTGAGAAATTACCCCACACTTCTGGGATACCAACAATAGCGCGGTCTTGTAAATCAAGTAATGGCACAACCACAGGTAAACCACGGCGACCAGCTTTGTCGTATATAAGCTGTTCAAGCTGCGGATAAGACTCTTGAGTAACCAATTCACGGCGCCAGTTATCTTCAATGCCTAACCAGATAGCCACTAAAGGACGACGCGTGCCCCACAATGGCAAGCCAAGATCTTTGATTAATGCATTAATCTTATTTGCCTCAAACTTAACAACCAGATTTAAACTTCCATCTGCTTTTTCGTCATATTCGAATTTGAGCATGTAATCTGAAATGTCACGCGTGCGCTGTTTAGCAACAGGGTTTTGATCTGCGCTTGTATCACCACTCACTTTCACCAGCACATTTAGCAGTGCTTCACGGCTTGCTGCCAAACGAGCATCACGTGATTTGTCTGCAACTTTAAGAGTATCTTGATATAAATTAGTCACCTCAACAGCGAAAGTTGAAGCACTCGAAAATAATAATAATAAACAAATAAGTAATCTAGACACAGGCCATTAGTTCTTGCTTTTAAACTGATTTGATCCTAAATCAAAGCCATAAACAAAGCAAAGTTAATTTAATGAACGGTAGCTGAGCAAGTTCGTGAGTTACAAGTTGGGAGTTAGCAAGGGGAAAGTTAGCAAGAGTAAAGTTTGCAAGTCTGGCGTAGGTTGGGTAGAACGAAGCGAAACCCAAGACAGAGCTATCAGCTTTCAGCCGTCAGCGTTCAGCCTCGCGGTGTGGGTGTTTGGTGCTGCGTCTTCACCTACCGGAGGCTCTAGGTTTTAGGTTCTAGGCTCTAGGCTCTAGGTTCTAGGTTCTAGGTTCTAGGTTCTAGGTTCTAGGTTCTAGGTTCTAGGCAAAGTGTACTTGTAGGAATGGCTTTAGCCATGAATGTGTTTGCTCTGGTCTAGATTCGGCACTGAAGTGCCTCCTACGGGGGGGTGTTGCTGAGGGTGACTCTGTACTAAACAACCTAACAGTTCAACTTTACCCTTGCTAACTTGCAACTCGCTAACTCATGTTGGGTTTCGCTCCGCTCTACCCAACCTACCAGGAGGATGAGCAGGGTGAGCTTAGAATGACTCTGTACTAAACAACCACACAGCTCAACTTTACCCTTGCTAACTTGCAACTCGCTAACTCGTGTTGGGTTTCGCTCCGCTCTACCCAACCTACCTGGCTGAAAGCTGACAGCTTCAAACACAAAAAAGCCCGACTCTTTCGAATCGGGCTTTCTCTTATTTGGAGCCTGGCGATGACCTACTTTCACATAGCAGCTGCTACACTATCATCGGCGCTGTTTCGTTTCACTACTGA
>NZ_SGPD01000003.1:0-32907 GCF_004208935.1 Pseudoalteromonas sp. CO109Y | reverse complement strand
GTGAAAGTAGGTCATCGCCAGGCTCCAAATTAAAGAAAGCCCGATTCGAAAGAGTCGGGCTTTTTTGCGTTTTAGCTATTCACATAACGTGCCCTATTCATTCTTGAGGTAGGTTGGGTAGAGCGGAGCGAAACCCAACACGAGTTAGCGAGTTGCAAGTTAGCAAGGGTAAAGTTGAACTGTGTGGTTGTTTAGTACAGAGTCATTCTAAGCTCACCCTGTTCATTCTCCAGGTAGGTTGGGTAGAGCGGAGCGAAACCCAACATGAGTTAGCGAGTTGCTAGTTAGCAAGGGTAAAGTTGAACTGTGGTGTTGTTTAGTAGAGAGTCACCCTCAGCAACAAACCCCTGTAGGAGGCACTTCAGTGCCGAATTCAGACCTTTACAAAAACATTCACGGCTAAGCCATTCCTACAAGTAAACTTTGCCTAGACCCTAGACCCTAGACCCTAGACCCTAGAGCCTAGAGCCTAGAGCCTAGAGCCTAGAGCAAGAGCCCCCGGCAGAGGAAGACGCAGTACCAAGCACCCACACCTAGCGGCTGATCGCTGACGGCTGAAAGCTGATAGCTCTGTGTTGGGTTTCGCTGCGATCTACCCAACCTACGCCACGCCTTCCAACTTTCCAGTTACTAACAAAAAAGCCCAGCCGGTTTCCCAGCTGGGCTTCTATATCTAGCAATGATGAGATTACTTAATCATGCTGTAGATAAGAGCAAATACTGCTAGAGAGCCAACTGTTAATACGAACAGTGTGCTTAAGCGGTTTCTGTATTTGTGTAAGCTAGGTACTTTATAAACGGCAATCATCGGCATGATGAAAAGGATCATGGCGATGATAGGGCCTGATAGTTGATCCATCATGTCTAAAATACTTGGGTTGATCACTGAGCAATACCAAATAGCGAAGAACATGATAACAGTGCCAATTTTATCAACGAGTTTAGGGTTCATATGGGCTTGTTTACTAACAAGACCATTAAAGCTTTCACGGGCACCTAAGAAGTGACCTAAGAACGAAGAGGTAATTGCAATAAAGGCAACTAATGGCCCTAAGGTCGCAATAAACGAGTTATCAGTGATATTGGCAAGGAATGACAAGATAGACACGTTATCAGCTTTTGCTTGTACCATTTGCTCAGTAGATAGTGACAGTACGCACGAGAATACAAACAGTAAAACAAACACAATTAATAATAAGCTGGTGCGCTTTAGAATTGCTTCTGATTTCATTTTGGCATTATTGCCGTAGTGAGCGCGCTGTACATGCACAAAGCTTGATATTGCTGCAGCATGGCTAAATGAGAATACAATGATAGGTATTGATAACCAAAGTGTTTTCATGAATCCTGAAAACTCAGGGACTGATACATCTGGCATTTGCCAGCTTGGGATCAAGTAAATCGATAAGAAAAACAAGATAGCGACGAGAGGATAAACAAGGATTGCAAAAGCACGTAACATGAGTGCTTCGCCACCTAACATTAGGCTGATCATACCGCCAACGAGCAGGCCAGATAACAGCACGCGTGGGGGTGACTCCATACCTAATTGATTAACGATAAAGCTGTCTACAGTATTGGTTAAGCCAACACCATAAATAAGTAAGATAGGGAAGATAGACAGAAAATACAGTAAAGAGATTAAGCGCCCTGCATTAATGCCAAAGTGTTCTTCTACTACATCGGTAAAGTCTGCTTCAGGCTTTTTTGATGATAAAACAAAGCGGGCTAAGCCTCTGTGAGCTAAGTAGGTCATCGGAAAAGCAAGGCATGCCATGATAATTAAAGGCCAAAATCCGCCGATGCCGATATTAATTGGTAAGAATAAAATCCCTGCACCGACTGCGGTGCCAAATAAACTTAACACCCACTGGGTGTCATGAAGATTCCATTTTGAGTTACTACTTGTTGTCGATGCATCATACTGCATAGCATCTTGATGTGTGTTCATTAGCACTCCACTATTAGAATAATAATTGTCGCGCAGCATATAGAAAAGCGACTAAGAATGCATGTTTTAGCGTTGTATTTAAATAACTATGCTGTAAGGAGAGACTTACAAAGGAAAAAGTTGGGCTTATTGAGATAAGCCCAATTAAGCTATTTATTCTGCAGCTGCAAGTGCGCGAGCTTTAATGTCTGCGGCAAATGCTAAACCTTTCTTAAAACGTGCCTCAGCTGCAGTGATTTCACTTTCATCACCATTAGCGGCAAGTACCCCTTGTGAAAGGGCTTTATATAGTGCGCTAATTTGGGCCTCGTAGCCGGCTTCAATTGCTTTTTCAACAGTCGTCATGGTTATTCCTTTAATAGTTTGAGAGAGCAAAATACTATAGGAACAAAGGCTTATTGGCTAGGTTAAACTGATTGTAAAATAAGGAGTATTAAAGGAGCTAGAGTTAAGATGACAGGATAGATGCTGGGTTTCGCTACGCTCTACCCAGCCTACGATATTTAACGGAACGCTCTAGTTCTGTAATGCCGATACGACAAAAAACGGATTCAGATACTCTTCTTTACTGTTATACAGTAGTGGGCTGCCATCGAGTTTGCTAACCGTTGCGCCTGCTATTTCAGCAATCGCATGACCTGCTCCGGTATCCCATTCACAGGTTGGGCCAAGGCGCGGGTATATATCTGCACTCCCTTCGGCAACTAGACAAAGTTTTAGCGAGCTGCCCTTTGAAACCATTTCTACATCTTCAAACTGTTTTACGAATTCAGCTAAATCTGGAGAAGGGTGTGAACGACTACCGACAACACGGATAAGCCCTTTATTTGGCTTACGAGTTACCTTAAGTTCAATGCGCTCATCACCTTTATCTTTAAAGGCACCAATTGCTTCAGCAGCAATATACGACACACCTAATGCCGGTGCATCGACAACAGCTAATACCGGTTTACCTTTTTCTATCAAGGCAATGTTCACGGTGAATTCGCCATTCTTTTTGATGAACTCTTTGGTGCCATCAATTGGATCTACTAACCAATAGCGTTGCCAAGTTTGACGAATATCCCAGCTAATATCAGCGCTTTCTTCGCTTAGAATTGGTACATCTGGAGTAAGGTGATGTAAGCCATTCACAATCACTTTGTGAGCTGCTAGGTCGGCGTCGGTCACTGGGCTTTCATCAGCTTTGTACTCAACATTAAAGTCCTTTTCGTAAATCCCCATTATTGCACTGCCGGCTTGGCGTGCGAGGAGTAAGATTTCTTCTAGCAGTTCCGTTTGATTCATGACTTAACCTATAATTTGCTGTTGTTTTAAATACGCTACCAGCTCTTGCACCGATTGGTCTAGGGTGTTTTTACTGGTGTCGATTTTAATTTCTGGCGATGTAGGGATTTGATAGTCTGAGTCGATACCTGTGAAGTGCTTAATTTCACCTGCTCGCGCTTTTTTATAAAGCCCTTTAGGATCTCGGGTTTCACACACGTCGAGCGGGGTATCTAAAAATACCTCAATAAACTCACCATCTTCTACTAAGTTTCTTACCATATCGCGTTCGCTTTGGAATGGCGAAATAAATGCGGTTAATACCACAAGACCGGCATCGACCATTAGTTTTGCAGTTTCACCGACGCGGCGAATGTTTTCCACGCGGTCTTCATCAGTAAAGCCAAGATCTTTACACAAGCCATGACGCACATTGTCACCATCGAGTAGATAGGTGTGAACACCTAATTGATTTAATGCGCTTTCTAGTGCGTTCGCAACTGTGCTTTTGCCTGAACCTGAAAAACCAGTGAACCATAGAATGGTAGGCTTATGCTTTTTTTGCTCACTACGCTGTGATTTGCTAATGGCGTAATTATGCCAAACGATATTTTCATCCATTGTCTTTACTCTCGTTATTGAAATGGGAATACCAGTGGTATAAGTATTAATACTGTAATCGAGTAAATAATCGATAAAGGTAAGCCCATGGCAATGTAATCTTTAAGGCGGTAATTTCCCGCACTGTAAACCATCAAGTTAGTTTGATAACCAAATGGCGAAATGAAGCTAGCCGATGCACCAAATGCGACAGCCATAATAAAGGGCAAAGGTGATACATCAAAACCAACGGCGAGTGCATACGCTACCGGAAATGAAAGCGCGGCAGCGGCATTATTGGTAATGAGTTCGGTAAATAAAACCGTCATTAAAAATATTGCGATAAATGCCCCGTAAGGCCCGAAATCACCTAATACGTATAACATGGCTGATGAAATTTCACCGGCAAGGCCTGTGCCTATCATGAGTTTGGCAAGGCCAATAGCACTACCCACTACTGCGAGTAACTCAATCGGAAAACGACGTTTTACTTCACTTAGCTTGATTGTGCCTGTTAGCATTAAACCGATAAGAAGAACGAGTAGGCCCTTAACTAATGGTACTAGGCCAACAATACTTAACCCCAATACGGCAGCAAAACTTGCTAACACAATATTTGATTGCTTAGGTTTTAAATGAGTTTGTAAATCAAGGCCTGATATATAAACGAACTCACGTTTTAAATTAGGTAGCGAGTAAAACTCTTTGCCAGGCGCAAGGATCAATGAATCACCCGCTTGCAATTGAACTTTACCTAAGCCGCCTTGTAAACGGTCATGGCCGCGGCGAATAGCAATAACGGCTGCATGAAATTGTTCACGAAAGCGAACTTCTTTAATTGTTTTACCAATGTATTTTGAAGAATGGCTAACAACGACTTCAACTAGGTGCTCGACATCTTTCTCATGTTTGTCGTGAACAACTTTTAAGCCATCAAATCGGGTAAGCAGAGGCACAGACTTTATATCACCTACAAAAAGTAATACGTCACCTTCTTTGATAACTTGTTTTGGCGTAACTGCGCAAATACGTTTATCACCACGAATAATTTCAGCTAAGAACAAGTCTTTTAATTCACGAAGGCCATTTTCCTCAACACTTTTACCAATTAGCTTTGAGCCGGTTTCTACTTTACCTTCAAGGTAAAAGGGCACCACTTCTTGGTTATTTTTACCGTTATCTGGTAAATATCTGAGCATCACTAAAATAGTGATAAGGCCAACGCTCAATGCGCCTAAACCAATCAAAGTAAAATCAAAAAAACCAAGTGGCTCCATGCCCGCTTCAACGGCAAAGCCATTAACAATTAAATTGGTTGAAGTACCAATCAGGGTGATCGTGCCACCTAAAATAGCAGTGTACGATAAAGGTAATAAAAGCTTAGACGGTGAATGTGTCGGGCTTTCTTTTATCGAGCTAATCAGTGATGCCACTACCGCAGTATTATTGGTAAATGATGATAAAAAGGCGGTTGATAAACCAAGCTTGGTCACCGAACTTGTCAGGCTACCTTTAGAAAGAGACTGAGCAAGTTTTTGTACTAAGGTGGTTTTTTCTACAGCTATCGAAACGAGTACAAGTAGAATAAGGGTGATTAAAGAAGGGTTTGCATAGTTAATTAGCATATCTTCAAGGCTTATTAGCCCTGCTAAATAACTAATACCAATGGCGCCGACAAATAACCATGCAGGTTTTAGCCGAGTGCCAAAAAGGCACCCCACTAATACCAGCATAATGCCTGTTAATACCAGCTGTTGATACATGCTTTTTACTTCCTATAACAGGCGAATAGTGATTATTTAAGCTTAGTTATATCAAGCGCTTGCCAATGAGGGAAGTGCTTGCGTACTAAAGCGTTAAACTCAACTTCAAAGTCGCTAAAGCTACTTTGTTGCTCTTCAATGCTAAGTAATTGCTCAATCATACCTGCCGCAACGGTTAGGTTTGATAGGCGGTCAATTAGGATAAACGCACCTGTTTCATGGTTGTTGTGGTACTCATCAGCCAAAATTGTTTCTGTAAGCTCTAAGGTTACAATCGCAATTTCGTTAAGTTGTAATGAGTCTGCTTGACCATGCTCAAGGGTATTTACATCAATCGTGTGATCGATTTTTCTTACCACTGCCGAGGTGTTTTTGCTGCCTAACTTAAAGTTATAGCTTTTACCTAATACTAACGGTGCTTCATGCATCCATACTAATTTAGCTTGAATACTGTTTGTTACAGCGGCTTTTGAAGCGGCTGGTACAATCACATCGCCACGGCTGATATCAATTTCGTCGTTTAATGTTAAAGTGATTGCTTGACCTGCTTCAGCGGTATCTAAGTTGCCATCGAAAGTTACAATCTCTTTGATGCTTGAGCTTTTACCTGATGGTAATACTTTTACTGCATCACCCACGCTGAACTTGCCAGACGTTAAAGTACCTTGGAAGCCGCGGAAGTCTAAGTTAGGGCGTACAACATATTGCACCGGAAGACGTGCTTCAAAACCGTTATCAAGTTCAGCAGCTGGCGAGTCTTCAAGTAACTCAAGTAGTGGTTTATCAGTGTAGTAAGGTGTGTGCTCTGAGCGTGTAACTACGTTATCACCTTTAAGCGCTGACATAGGCACAAACTTGATATTTGTAACGTTTAGTTGCTCTGCAAACTTAAGGTAATCCGCTTTGATTTTCTCATATACGGTTTCATCGAAATCGACGATATCCATCTTATTGATAGCAACAACAAACTGCTTAATACCTAGTGAGTCACAGATAAAGCTATGACGCTTAGTTTGTACTTGTACGCCGTAACGAGCGTCAACTAAGATAATCGCCACATCACTGGTTGATGCACCGGTTACCATGTTACGCGTGTACTGCTCATGTCCTGGCGTATCAGCAATAATGAACTTACGTTTTGCTGTTGAGAAGTAACGATAAGCAACGTCAATGGTAATACCTTGCTCACGTTCAGCTTGAAGACCATCTACAAGGAGTGCTAAATCAAGCTCTTCACCCGCATTACCAACTTTTTCATTGTCTTTATGCAGGGCGGCAAGTTGGTCTTCATAAATTTGGTGACTGTCGTGTAAAAGGCGGCCAATCAGCGTTGATTTACCGTCATCCACACTACCACAAGTCAGCATGCGTAAAAGGCTTTTGTCTTGTTGACGTGCAAGGTAGGCGTCGATACCTAACTCTCTTACTTCATTAATCGTGTCGTTTGTTTTAGACATTAGAAATAGCCCTCACGTTTTTTCTTTTCCATTGAACCAGCAGAGTCGTGATCAATCACGCGGCCTTCACGCTCAGAAGAGGTTGAAAGCAGCATTTCTTCAATAATTTCAGTTAAGGTTCCTGCTGTTGATTCCACAGCACCCGTTAGCGGGTAACAACCAAGAGTACGGAAACGGACCGATTTCATTTGCGGTACTTCACCTTCTTCTAATGGCATACGCTCGTCATCAACCATGATTAGCGTGCCGTTACGCTCAACGACAGGGCGTTCTTTAGCAAGGTAAAGTGGAACCATTTCAATGTTTTCTTGGTAGATATACTGCCAAATATCAAGTTCAGTCCAGTTAGATAGCGGGAATACACGAATGCTTTCACCCGGGTTAACTTGGCTGTTATATGTATTCCAAAGCTCTGGACGTTGGTTTTTTGGATCCCATCTGTGGTGTTTGTCACGGAATGAGTAAACACGCTCTTTAGCACGTGATTTCTCTTCGTCACGGCGTGCCCCACCAAACGCAGCATCAAAGCCGTATTTATCTAACGCTTGCTTTAAGCCTTGCGTTTTCATGATGTCGGTGTGCTTTGCTGAGCCGTGTACAAATGGATTGATATCAATCTCTAACCCTTCAGGGTTTTTGTGGACGATTAAATCAAAGCCATACTCTTTAGCTAGGCGGTCACGAAACTCGATCATTTCCTTAAACTTCCAGTTGGTATCAACGTGTAAAAGTGGAAATGGGATCTTTGCTGGATAAAACGCTTTACGCGCCAAGTGTAATAACACTGATGAATCTTTACCAATTGAGTAAAGCATCACCGGGTTTTCAAACTCAGCAGCAACTTCGCGCATGATTTTGATACTTTCAGCTTCTAATTGCTGAAGGTGTGTTAAAGCCATTGTTAGTCGTCCTACTAAAATGATTAAAAGTTAAATTAAGCTACGCCAGTAATTGGCTGGGCAAAGCTGCTGGTTTGCTCTGTTTGACCAAACCATGCAAGCTGATGATGCAATGATGCAACTTCGCCAATAATTAATAAGGCGGGTGAGATAATGCTATGGCGTGAAATCAAATCAGCCAGCTCACCTAATTGCCCTGTAACCACACGTTGTTCTTTACGTGTGCCGTTTTCGATAATGGCAACGGGGGTATCTGCACCGCGGCCATGTTTTAATAGTTGTGCTTGAATATGCGGTGATTTAATCACTCCCATATAAATCGCTAAGGTCTGATTTGGCTTGGCAAGAGACTGCCAATCTAATTCTTGACCATCTTTTTTACAGTGACCCGTTACAAACTGAATGGCTTGCGCATGATCTCTGTGAGTAAGTGGAATACCTGCATAAGCGCTACAACCTGCAGCAGCAGTAATACCCGGTACGATTTGGTAACGCACTTTATTCGCGGCAAGAACTTGTACTTCTTCACCACCACGACCATAAATAAACGGGTCGCCGCCTTTAATACGGCATACTTTTTTGCCTTGCTTGGCAAAATCGACCAACATCTGATTGGTATCTTCTTGCGCCACACTGTGATCGCCTAACCTTTTACCTACGCAAACTAGGTCGGCATCACGGCGTACTAAATCCATAATTTCATCAGAAACCAAGTAGTCATATACCACCACATCGGCTTGTTGCATTAACTGCAGTGCTTTTAAGGTTAATAGCTCAGGGTCACCTGGGCCTGCACCTACAACATACACTTCGCCTTCAGGTTCTGGCTTTGCATCTAACAATTGCTCTAACTGCGCTGTTGCAGCTTCGGTATTACCCGCTTGGACTTTGCTTACAACTGATGAATCAAATACGCCTTCCCAAAACTGGCGGCGGTCAGCAAAGTGTTTAAAGCGTTGTTTTACTTTGTCACGAAAGCTGCCAACTAATGTAGCGAGTGGACCTATATGCTGTGGAATAAGCGTTTCGAGTTTTTCGCGTAAACGACGTGCTAATACTGGCGCTGTGCCTGCGCTTGAAATTGCAATTGTGATTGGATCACGGTCAACAATTGATGGAAAAATAAAGCTGCACTTAGGTTGATCATCCACCACGTTAACGAAAATATTGCGCGCATTAGCAAGTTCGAACACATCTTTGTTAACGCTGTCTATGTCAGTTGCAGCGATTACCAGCATTTGCTGATCTAAATACTGTTCTTTGAAAAAGTCGTTAATGAGTGTTACATCACCTTTCTCAGCAAGTTCTCGAAGTTCATCACAAAATTCAGGGGCGACTAGCGTCACATGAGCACGCGCTTTTAAAAACGCACGGCATTTGCGTAATGCGACATCTCCACCGCCGACTACCAGCACAGGTTTGTCGTCTAATTTGGTAAAGATTGGTAAATATTGCACTTTGTTCTCACCCCTAAAACACATCAAGAAACTGCTTATTGCAGGCAAGCAGAATATAGTGCTCTAAAAAAAGTAAAAAATAATTAAAACCAAGTTTATATAACTAAAAGTTATACCAAGTGGTTTGTTTTGGCTTAAGACTTAGTTAACAAGGGATTGCGGCGAGTTACAAGTAAATAAGCAGCCTTATGGTGATTAGTTATGATTTATAGCCGAATGATAAAAATTTGCTACTATAGGTCACTAATATGGCAACACAAATATAAGAGCTATGACTAAAATGCAAACAAGCGCTGCCCAAGCGGTGGCACTGATGGACTTAACAACTCTAAATGACAGCGACACAACAGAAACCATTAATAACTTGGTTGCCAGTATTGAGCCAACGTTAGGCATTCCTGCAGCGGTCTGTGTGTATAGCCAGTTTGTAAGTGATGCAAAGCTTGCTCTCGCTGAGCGTGAACTACAGCAAGTCAAAGTGGCTACAGTTACTAACTTTCCTAGTGGGGAGCAACCGTTAGAGCAAGTGTTAAATGAAACCTTATTTGCCATTGAACGCGGCGCTGATGAAATTGATTTAGTGATCCCCTACAAAGCGCTTATTGGTGGTGATGAGCGCAAAGTTTTAGAGTATGTCAAAGCGTCTAAAGAGGCATGTGGTACTCAAGCGCAGCTTAAAGTCATTATCGAAAGTGGCGAATTAAGTGATGATCTCATTGCAACAGCAACTAAGCTGGCAATTGATGGCGGCGCTGATTTTGTTAAAACCAGTACTGGTAAAGTGGCTGTCAATGCAACGCTAGCTGCAACAGACATCATGTTGAACAGCATAAAAGCGAGTGGCAAAAAGGTTGGTTTTAAGGCGGCAGGCGGGGTCAGAACAGTCACCGAAGCTGCTGAGTATTTAGCCCTAGCTGAATCAATTATGGGTGAAGCGTACTTACAACCCGAGCTATTTCGTTTTGGCGCTTCTGGGTTATTAAAAGATGTGTATGCAACATTAAATGAATCGTGAAAGTGAACAAGAGAAAATAGCGCTCGAGCACGGCGCAGCAAAGTTGTTTTTGCGCTGTTACGAAAAGCAGTTTGGCGTGAGTATGCGCAATATTTGGCATAACACGCCGAGTAAACCAGACGTGAGTTGTTATAAAGGTGATGAACGGCTTGATATTGAAGTCGCACATTTATATGCCAGCGAAACAGAGGCAATGGCGGTGTTAGGCCGGCCGCTGTCTATCTCAATGCAACGAGATCTTGCTGAAATGGCTTTAGCACCGAGTAACGAGCGTTTGCACTGTGCTTTACATCGCTTGCTGGCACAAAAAGCTAAGAAACACTACGAGTCTACTCAGCCTTGGTTATTAATTCGAAATGCCAGTACTATATGGCATCTTGATGATTTTAAGTCAGTACTTACTCACCTTGATGTGCCTAAGCATCATCCATTTCAACAAATTTGGTTGTTATGTGATTTTTATCGTGGTGAGTTATTACAAATTTTATAATGGAATGAGATAACAACAATGAAATTTAAACGTTCAGGGACGCAAACACTTCTATCGAGTGTTTTTCCAAGTTTAGCATTAGCAGGTGTAGTTGCTGTATCGCTCACGGCGTGTACTAACCCAAGTACACCTGCGGGTGAAGAAGGTTACGTATTTGAAAAGCCGCGGGTGTTTGGCGAAGGCGGTTATCAAGGCACTATGATTGGCCCAGCTAACTACGGCATGTCACTTTGGCGCAATCAGGTGATTAATATTGATATGCGCCCGAATACGTATACTGAAGCATTTAAAATCTTAGCTAACGATGACTTAAACATTAGTTTTGATTTTCATGCGGTCATTTCAATAGAAAGCGGCTCTGTCAGAGCGGTGGTTGAGCAATACGGTGGTGAAGATTGGTATCCGCGATTTGTCCGTGAAACATTTAGAACTTATGTGCGTGATATAGTGCAGCAATACGATAGTGGTGTGTTAAAAACCAATCGCGAGAAAATAGCTGCAGAAGTAACAGCCCGGTTAAAAGCGTATTTAGAACCAACGCCATTTAAGCTCGCCAATGTCGTAGTGGGAAATATTAACTATCCGGCTATTGTTGCTAATGCTGTTGAGAAAAAGTTAGCTGCACAACAATTACTGTCTGAAAAAGAAACGCAAAAAGAAATTGCACGAAAAGATGCTGAGATCCGTGTAGAAGAAGCGAAAGGTATTGCACAGGCGCAAAAAATAATTAATGCCACTTTGACGCCAAATTATCTACAACATGAAGCTATTAATGCGCAGTTAAAGATGGCTGAGTCACCTAACCATACAACAGTTTATATTCCTGTTGGTAACAATGGTGTACCACTGGTGAAAGGCACAAACTAAGGGTTTAAACAGCCAGTGCTGGCACTGGCTGTTAGTTTGCTTAGTTAAATTTAAACATACTGCCAAAGCTTTCTAAACTTGATTTGTTCGTTTTGGCAATACACCCTGAATCATCAAGCGACTTCTTAGTTGTCTCATCAGCAAGGCCAGTCACTTTCAGCTTTTTTTCTTGCTGATACTCAGTGAGAGCAATCACCGTTGCTTGATCGTACTCTACGTCTTCTATTTCATATTCTTCGTAGTGAGGCTGCCTTTTCAAATAACCCAAACAAACCAAGTTCAGTCGTGACATCGCTAAGTCTGTTTTTTCGTAGTAAGGCATTCTGTGAGTTGGAACACTAACCGATGCAACTGGCGCTTTAGCAGGAGCTGCAGCTGCGGTTACTTTTATTGGTGCAGGTGCTGTATGGCCAGCTGCAATGGTGTTATCACTATTATAGCGATAATAAGTTGTTGGCACTTTTGATTCTAAAAACTCAACAGCTTTTACGATCACTTCGCGCAATGCTTTTTCTTTTGGTGTGTTTGACCAGCTACTTAAGTTACCACCAACGAGTGCGCCACCAAAATTGGTGGCAGCTGATGTAAAGTCAAAATCTTTACTGCCACCCTCAACACTGGTAGCGGCTAAAATGCGTGAAGTACGCGTATCGATTAAGCGTAAATCTATCGCCATGTGCGAACTTGAAAAACCAGCCGACACAGAGCTAAATACATCACCGATAAAGCCACCACTGGCGACACGAGTGCCTGAGTTGTCATCATCAAACTCTGTGACTGCGGCAACCACAACAATTTCGGCTCCCTCTATTTCACCATACGCAGCACCAGAAGCGGCACTCACACGGCCTGATACAGCAAGGTCTTGTTCTGATAATACGGCATCAAGTGCTTGTCGCTCTAAAACAATAAAGCGATTTGTACTGACTAATGCGGTTGTGAGTTGATCGGCCATACCTTCACCAATTTCTTTACGCCACCAACGTGAATCGTTTGATTTATCAGTAAAGCGGGCAACAGCGATCCGAGCTTTTGGGCCATTGTATTGCTGCTGTGCAACTTCGTTTATATCTGGGCTATTGGTATTGCTGGTGGTTGTCGAAGTACTCTGGCATGCAGTCAGTGCCGCAGCAAGTAACGTAATCGAAATTGCTTTGTGTGTTTTGGTGAGCATATGACTTTCCTTAACTTATATCTCATGCAGTAAATAACGCCGCACTATGGGCTTTGTTGTTATTGACGTTTGTATGGATAAGCTATAAAAATCAGTGTTTTATTAATAGCACTCAGGCGAAAATTTTATTCACTGACGCGAAATTCGGCATGTTTTTGATGTTTTTCTCGATACTGTTTTGGTGATAAGCCAACATAGCTCTTAAAGCTTCGGGCAAAATAGCTTTGTGAACTAAAACCGGCTTGCTCCGCGACTTGACCAATTGCTAATTCGCTATCGATTAGCTGTTTTTTTGAAAATTCTAAGCGAGTATTGCGTAAATAGTCAGAAGGCGTTTGCGAGTACAAGGCTTTCATTTTTAGTTGTAGCGCCCGGGGACTTAAACATAACGCAGAGGCTAGTTGTTCAACCGAAAAACTTTCATCTTGATAATGGACTTGTACTACTTGCTTGAGCTTTTCTGTGAAGGAATAATCTTTATTTTGTACTGTTATTGGCGCTGTATCGCTATTCAGAGGAGCTGCCAGTTGTGCTGTTAGATGTTGGTTTAAAATATGTCTTAGATTAAGCAGGCCTTTTACTCTGCTTACTAGTAGAGTAGGCTCAAAAGGTTTACTCAAAAAATCATCAGCCAATAAATCCAGCCCTTTTAAGCGGCTGTGGGTATCTGCTTTAGCAGAAAGTAATAATACTGGGATATGGCTGGTGGCTGGGTTTGAACGCAGTGCTGCTAATAATTGATAACCATCCATATTTGGCATCATCACATCACTAATAATGAGTTCAGGCAGGTCTGTTTGGCATAAATCAAGCGCTTGCTGACCATCAGTTGCACAGATACAGTTAAACTCGTTATTAAATAAAGAAAGGAGCAGCTCTGCCATTTCCTCATTATCCTCAACAATCAGCAATGTCTGTTGTGAGGTAAGAACTTGCGTAGCACTATTAATGTGATTATCAGCACTTTCAACCATAGGCAATGATACAGTGAAGCAGCTACCTTCAGCGATTTTACTGCTTACACTGATAGAACCACCGTATTGTTCAACGAGTTGTTTTACTAAGCTCAGGCCAATACCACTTCCTGGTTCTGATGACGCTACGCGAGTAAAGCGCTGAAAAACCGACTGCTGATGCTCACTGGCAATACCCACACCGGTATCCGTAATTTTAAACTGTAACGCTTGTTGCACTTCACTAAGGTGAATAGCGACTGTGCCACCTGCAGGGGTGTACTTAAGTGCATTGCTTATCAGGTTACTAAAAATCGAGTGAGCATGTTCAGGAGCAAGGTTAATCTTAAAGGCTTTAGTGGTGGTGTCAGTAAAGTTAAATTGCAGCTGTTTTTGCTCAAACAGAGGCCTGAAATCCGCCACTAAATCTGTTAAAAATGGCGTAATAGAATAGGGGCTGACAGTGTAAATTGCCGTGCTTGGGCGTTGACTCAATTGTAAAAGTTGATTGATTAGCTCTAGTAAGCGCTGGCAGTTACGTTTGATACTCGCTAATTGCGTTTGAGCTTGAGAGTCTGCATTGCTTCGCTGTAACTGACTGATCGGAGCGAGTATTAAGCTAAGTGGTGTTTTGAGTTCGTGGCTAATGTTATCTAAAAATTGATCTTTTAGTTTGTTTAACTCAATTTCGGTTTGCTTCTCTTGCTCTGCTAGTTTGCGCTTGTACAAAGCATTTAACACAAGCCAAGTCAGTACTAAAGCAAACGTAAAATAAATGCCGTAGGCTAATTTAGTTTGCCACCAAGGAGGCACAACAGTAAGCGCTAATAGCTGTGTACTGTCACTCCATTGGCCATATTGATCTTTTGCTTTTAGCAATAACTGGTAGTGACCAGCAGGCAATTGCGGATAGTTAATTTGCCTAAGGGATGCATCGGTATATAAGAATTGCTCATCAAAGCCAGCTAGCTTGTAGCCATATTGGTAATGTTTTGGAGTCGCACCATTTTTTAATGCACTAAATTTAAAGCCGATAACCCCCGCTGATTTTGCAAACGAGAATGTCTGAGTTGCACTAGCAAGGGTATTGGTTTGCTTATCAAAATGATTACTTTTAATTGCTCGGTTATTAAGTAATAACTCAGTTAACACTGGAGTCGGGGGAGTGTGCGATAAGGTTAGTTGCTCTGGGTAAAAATGATTGTAGCCATTAATACCACCAAAAAATAATTCGCCATCGTCTGCTTGAAAGCTCGCACCTAATATAAATGACTGGTGTTGAATACCATCTTCAGGCAAAAACTGCTGCATTTGCTGTGTGCTGGGGTTATAGCGAGTGAGTCCGCTATTGGTTGCAAGCCAAAGCGTGCCTTGTTTATCGGCAAGAATGTCAAAAACGTTGTCATTAGCTAATCCTTGCTGCTCAGTTATGTGTTTCACTGTGAGGGTATGTTTATTGACCTGATTCAAGCCTTGCATAGTGCCAACCCAAATGCTGTCTTCACTGAGTAATAAAGAGGTAACCATATTGTGGCTAAGCCCTGTCTCGCCTGAACCTTGCTCATCTAATAAACTAAATTGCTCTGTTGAGATATCGAGTTTATTGAGTCCTGCTCGGGTACCAATCCATAGTGCGTGCTCTTCATTGTCATAAGCCAAAGTAAATACGGTGTTGTTGGCAAGGCTATTTTGCGCATCATTGTGCTGATAGTGAGTCACCTTGGCAGAGGTTGGTTCAAAGCGGGTTAAGCCTTGGTTACTACCTAGCCAAAGTGCACCTGTTTTGTCGCTGGTAATTGCGTAAACACGATCACTGGCTAGCTGGTGGCTTTGCATGGTGAAAGTTGTAAACTCATCAAGGCTGTCTTGATACTTAATTAAACCGCCACCGTAAGTACCAACCCATAATTGCTGGTTAGCATCTTCGTGTAGGGCAAATATATTGTTATTAGGTAGGGCGTTTTTAAAGTGCTGATAACCAGACGTTGTTTTGCGGTTGAGTCCATCACGGGTGCCAACCCATACCTCACCATTGGCTCTTTTAACTATTGAACGAACAAAGTTATGACTTAACGAATTTGCTTGAGAGGTTTTTAATTGATGAGAGAACTGTTGCTGCTTAGGATCATAGCGGTGCACACCATAGCCATCAGTACCTAGCCAAATAACACCTTGAGAGTCTTGAAAAAGAGAAAGCAGGTAGTCGCTGCTTAAGCCGTTGGGGTTTTGTTTGTCATGGCGATATTGAGTGAATTGCTCTTGTAAGTCAGCACCCGTAGGTAAAAGGTATAGACCTTGCCCGTAGCTTGTAAGCCAAAGGTTTTGCTGTTGGTCAATCAGGCTGTCTGTGATCCAGACGCCATTAAACTGTTCGATTTTTTCACTACTTTGCGTAGCTAAATTTAATATATAAAGACCTTTTTTAGCGCCAATAAGCAGCTTTTCGTCATTAAGCAACTTGAGATGCCAGAGCGGCACGGAGATCTGAGCATGCTGAGTAAATTGCTCAGTAATTGGGTCAAATGAAATAAGCCCTTTATCTGTGGCAAGCCAAATTAGTTCATCGGTAATAACAATGTCTCGAACCAGTGGCTGCGCTGACTTATAGTGAAAGTGTGTAAAGCTATTATTTGATACATCAAAACGGGTTAACTTACCGTGTTCATGGCCTAGCCACAGAACATCATCTTTAGCTAACGCCATAGACCAAATTTTATCTTCACTTAGGCTTTCATTATGGTGTGTAGAAAACACCTCAAACAGACCGGTTTTAGGGTTGAGTCTATTAAGCCCTTTGCTTGCAGTCGAAAACCATAGCTGGTTTTTACTGTCTTTGACACAACCGGTGATCCAGTTCCCTGAAATGCTTTTATCATTGCTGTTAGCTTTAAAACGCTTAAATTCATAACCATCAAAGCGATTTAAGCCACCTTGTGTGGCAAACCATAAAAAGCCTTGCTGGTCGGTGATGCTGCAAGTGATTGAATTTTGGCTGAGGCCTTGCTGACTATTAAAAGTGCTAAGGTGTAAAGAACGGGCACTAGCCTGATTAGCTATCAACAAAATGAGGCATAACAATACAATATTAAAAGGGGATTTTAATAGCAGCACACATGATCCATGTTGTTTTATGTTCCTGTAATGGGTTTATAATAAACTGCTTTTTAATCAATGTTAATATTGATTTTTAAACGAACTGATGAGATTTTAACTAATGGGTATCTTTTACTCTTGTGTTAATGAATTGCGTAAGTATAATAGGCATCCACTTTGCAGGGGCGTAGTTCCAATTGGTAGAACAGCGGTCTCCAAAACCGACGGTTGGGAGTTCGAATCTCTCCGCCCCTGCCACTTTTTACACAATGTGTGCTAAGTCTGAAATTAAAAATCGGTTTAAACAAGTCAGTTTTTAAGTTTAGATTTTAATGGATTAACCCTGCCAGAGCGCAGGGTTGTTGTGTCTGTAGTTAAGGTAAAAATATTATGAGCACGAATGTAGAAACACCATCAAGTGCGATGGATTCAGTAAAGTGGATTGTAGCAATTGCGCTACTAGCAGGCGCAGTCGTTGGTAACCACATGTATGCAGACCAATCTGTATTATTACGTGCTATTGGTGTAGTGGTTGCTGTTGCAGCTGGTTTAGGCATTGCCTCACTAACTGAAAAAGGTCGTACTTTTCTTGCGTTTGCAAAAGAAGCACGTATCGAAGTACGTAAAGTTGTGTGGCCAACTCGCCAAGAAACAACACATACGACATTAATTGTAATGGTTGCAACTGTGATTATGGCGCTTATCCTTTGGGGATTAGATGGCATTTTATTCCGCGCAGTAGGCTTTTTAACTGGATTGGAGATCTAATCCCATGTCGGATGAGAAGAACGAAAAGAAACTACGTTGGTACGTAGTACAAGCTTTCTCTGGTTACGAGAAGCGTGTAGCACAAACTATTCTTGAGCACATCAAGATCGAAGGTTTGGAAGATAGTTTTGGTGAAGTATTAGTACCAACTGAAGAAGTTGTTGAGATGCGCGCTGGCCAAAAGCGTAAATCTGAGCGTAAATTCTTCCCAGGTTACGTACTAGTTCAAATGGACATGAACGATGCAAGCTGGCACTTAGTGAACAGCACTGCACGTGTTATGGGCTTCATTGGCGGTACGTCTGATCGTCCAGCACCAATTAGCCAAAAAGAAGCTGATCGCATCTTAAACCGTCTTCAAGAGAACTCTGAAGCACCTAAGCCAGCTACATTATTCGAGCCAGGCGAAGTTGTTCGTGTTATCGATGGTCCATTTGCTGACTTCAGCGGTGTTGTTGAAGAAGTTGATTACGAGAAGAGCCGCGTGAAAGTGTCTGTTCTTATCTTCGGTCGTTCGACACCTGTTGACCTTGAATTTGGTCAAGTTGAGCAAGACAAGTAAGTAAAAAATTAAAGCTGCCAAAATCGTTTAATATTTTGGCAATACGCTTGAAAAAGGCCGCTGATTAACTTATAATCAGCGGCCTTTTTGTGTTAGGGCAAGTTACAACTTGTTTTATCACTAAAAAGTGAGAACCAATTTTTAAACTGGGAAGCCGTTAGAGTACGCGTCCTCGCGCGCACAAGGCTATGACCCACCAAATGAGGTATTTATTATGGCTAAAAAAGTTGAAGCTATTATCAAGCTACAAGTTGCCGCTGGTATGGCTAACCCTAGTCCTCCAGTAGGTCCAGCACTAGGTCAACACGGTGTAAACATCATGGAATTCTGTAAAGCGTTCAACGCACGTACAGAATCTATCGAAAAAGGCGCTCCAGTTCCTGTAGTGATCTCTGTTTACGGTGACCGTTCTTTCACGTTCGACATGAAAACTCCACCGGCTGCTTACTTACTTAAGAAAGCTGCAGGCATCAAATCAGGTTCTGGCCGTCCTAACACTGAAAAAGTGGGTACAGTAACTCGTGCTCAACTTGAAGAAATCGTTGAGACAAAACGACCTGACCTTACAGCGGCTGATATGGACGCTGCAGTTCGCACTATCGCAGGTTCTGCGCGTGCGATGGGCTTGAACGTAGAGGACTAAGATAATGGCAAAATTAACTAAACGTATGCGTACTATCCGCGAAAAAGTGGATGTAACTAAAGATTACGAAATCAACGAAGCAGTTGCTCTTTTAAAAGAGTTAGCGACAGCTAAATTCGTAGAAAGTGTTGACGTTGCTGTTAACCTTGGTATCGATGCTCGTAAATCTGACCAAAACGTTCGTGGTGCAACTGTACTACCTAACGGTACTGGTCGTGAAGTTCGTGTTGCTGTATTCACACAAGGCGCTAACGCAGATGCTGCGAAAGAAGCTGGTGCTGAATTAGTGGGCATGGAAGATCTTGCTGAACAAGTTAAGAAAGGCGAGATGAACTTTGACGTTGTTGTTGCATCTCCAGACGCTATGCGTGTTGTTGGTCAACTAGGTCAAATCTTAGGTCCACGTGGTCTAATGCCAAACCCTAAAACTGGTACTGTAACTCCTAACGTTGCAGAAGCAGTTAAAAACGCGAAAGCAGGTCAAGTTCGTTACCGTAACGACAAGAACGGTATCATCCATACTACTATCGGTAAGGTTGATTTCACTGCTGAGCAACTTCAACAAAACCTTGAAGCTCTTATTGTTGCGCTTAAGAAGGCTAAACCTTCTCAAGCAAAAGGTACTTACGTGAAGAAAGTAACTATCTCTACAACAATGGGCGCAGGTGTTGCTGTTGACCAAAACTCTCTAAGCACAGTTGTTGCTTAATTAAGAGTTTACATGGCGCGAAATTTGAACTATAATTTTGCGCCATTTTGTTGAGAAAGTTAATTTCGAAACAAGTAAAGAATTCGGGTTGAAGTCCATAATTTCGTAATGCCTTCGGGTAAAAACGATAAATTGGACTTCCGTCCAAGACCGTAGGCGGCTTCGGCCTTAATATTTTACCTACGTAGACGGTGTGAATCCCCAGATAGATTTTTCCTAATCTTCTGGCTCTCGCCGTAAAAAGCATCTCCATCTTTGATGGGGAAGAGTAGAACAGGGAAGCCAATTTCGGCAACCCATTAAACCAGGAGTAACACCCATGGCTTTAAATCTTCAAGGCAAAAAAGCAATTGTTGCTGAAGTCAACGAAGCAGCCACTGGTGCTCTTTCTGCAGTTGTTGCAGATTCTCGTGGTGTAACAGTTGGTGCTATCACTGCCCTTCGTAAAGAAGCTCGTGAAGCTGGTGTATGGATGAAAGTTGTTCGTAACACTTTAGCTAAACGTGCTGTTGAAGGTACAGATTTTGAGTGCCTTTCTGACTCACTTGTAGGTCCAAGCTTAATCGCTTTCTCTTCAGAGCACCCAGGTGCTGCTGCGCGTATCTTCAAAGATTTCGCGAAGAAGAACGAGAAATTCGAAGTTAAGACGGCTGCATTTGAAGGTAACGTAGTAGACGCAGCTATGCTAGCAACTCTACCTACTTACGACGAAGCTGTTGCACGCTTAATGAGCGCTATGAAAGAAGCGTCTGCAGGTAAATTGTGTAAAACAATTGAAGCAGTACGTGTACAGAAAGAAGAGCAAGCTGCTTAATTTTAAGCTGTTTTTTTGTTCACTTTCGGTGTAATATTTTTTTTGGGCTATATTTAGTCCGTAATAATTAGGAAATTTGTAATGTCTGTAACTAAAGACCAAATCCTTGATGCTATTGCTGAAATGTCAGTAATGGACGTTGTTGCTCTAGTTGAAGCAATGGAAGAAAAATTCGGCGTAACTGCAGCTGCTGCTGTTGTTGCTGGTCCTGCTGCTGAAGCAGCTGAAGAAAAGACTGAGTTCGACGTAATCCTTACTGGCGCTGGCGCTAACAAGGTTGCAGCTATCAAAGCTGTACGTGGTGCTACTGGTCTTGGCCTTAAAGAAGCTAAAGCACTTGTTGAAGCTGCTCCTGCACCTATCAAAGAAGGTGTATCTAAAGAAGAAGCTGAAGCACTTGCAAAAGACCTTACTGAAGCTGGTGCTGAAGTTGAGGTTAAGTAATCTAGCTTACGCTAGGTTCGCTGCCTGAGTAATCAGGCAAGGGCTGGTGATTATTTAATCACCGGCCTTTTTGCGCTATAGAGCGATGCAATCCTGTAACGCAAATAAAATCTAATTTTCTCTTTACTTTCAAGTTGTTACCTAGTTCGGTATTGAAAGTGTCAGAGCAAAATAGAACAACAATTTAATGTTGTACATCTTGGCTTAGATGCCAGTTAAGTCTGTTCTTACAAGAACAGGTCGGGTCAAAGATCAGCAAGCTGAGGAACCCCATGGCTTACTCTTATTCTGAAAAGAAACGTATCCGTAAGGATTTTGGTAAACGTCCACAAGTTTTGGATATACCTTTCTTACTGTCGACGCAGTTAGAATCGTTTAAAAAATTCTTAGTCCCTGACGCTGATGGCGATCACGGTTTGGAAGCTGCTTTCCGTTCTGTGTTTCCTATCAAAAGCTACTCGGGAAATTCTGAGCTTCAATACGTAAGTTATCGTATTGGTGAGCCAGTATTCGATGTAAAAGAATGTCAAATTCGCGGTGTGACTTATTCTGCTCCACTTCGCGTAAAATTGCGTCTTGTGGTGATGGACAAAGAAGCACCAGGCACAGTTAAAGACATTAAAGAGCAAGAAGTTTACATGGGCGAAATTCCGCTCATGACTGATACCGGTACCTTTGTTATCAATGGTACAGAGCGTGTTATCGTTTCTCAGCTACACCGTAGCCCTGGTGTATTCTTTGATAACGACCGCGGTAAAACTCACTCGTCAGGTAAAGTACTTTATAACGCGCGTGTAATTCCTTACCGTGGTTCATGGTTAGACTTCGAGTTTGATGCAAAAGATAACCTTTATGTACGTATTGACCGTCGTCGTAAATTACCGGCGTCAATCATCTTACGTGCACTTGAGTACTCAACGGATGAAATCCTAGAGATATTCTTCGATACAACTGCGTTTGAAGTTGCTGACGGTAAAGTTCTTATGGAACTTGTTCCTTCACGCTTACGTGGTGAAACTGCCGCTTTTGATATCAAAGGCGAAGACGGTGAAGTCCTTGTTGAAGCGGGTCGTCGTATTACTGCGCGTCACATCAAGAACATCGAGAAAAAAGGTATTAACCAATTAGAAGTACCGCATGAGTACATCATTGGTCGTGTTGTAGCTAGAAACTATGTTGATGAGTCAACTGGTGAGATCATCGCAAACGCGAATGACGAGCTATCACTAGAGCTAATGGCTGAATTGGTTAAAGCAGGTCACACTAAGATTGATACACTATATATCAACGAAGTGGACAGCGGCGCCTACATGTCAGATACATTACGTATCGACACAACAAGCAACCGTTTAGAAGCATTAGTAGAAATTTATCGCATGATGCGCCCAGGCGAGCCACCGACGAAAGACGCGGCTGAAGCCTTATTTGATAACTTGTTCTTCTCTGACGAGCGTTACGATTTATCAACAGTTGGTCGTATGAAGTTCAATAGCCGTGTAGGTTATGACTCAGATACTGGCCCTGGCACATTATCGAAAGAAGACATCGTAGCTGTTATGAAAGTGCTTATCGCTATTCGTAACGGTGTTGGCGATGTTGATGATATCGACCACTTAGGCAACCGTCGTATCCGTAGTGTTGGCGAAATGGCTGAGAACCAATTCCGCGTTGGTCTAGTACGTGTTGAGCGTGCTGTACGTGAGCGTTTAAGCTTAGGTGACCTTGACGCTGTAATGCCACAAGATCTTATTAATGCTAAGCCTATTTCGGCTGCGGTTAAAGAGTTCTTTGGTTCATCTCAGTTATCACAGTTCATGGACCAAAATAACCCGCTTTCAGAAGTAACGCACAAGCGTCGTATTTCTGCATTAGGCCCGGGTGGTTTAACACGTGAACGCGCTGGCTTCGAGGTTCGAGACGTTCACGTAACTCACTATGGTCGTGTATGTCCAATCGAAACGCCTGAGGGTCCAAACATCGGTCTAATTAACTCATTGTCTACGTACGCACGTACGAATGACTATGGTTTCTTAGAAACACCTTACCGTAAAGTGGTAAACGGTGTAGTTACTGATGAAGTAGATTACTTATCAGCCATTGAAGAAGGTCAGTTTGTTATCGCTCAGGCGAACTCAAACTTGAACGAAAACAATGAGTTTGTTGATGAACTAATTCCATGTCGTCACAAAGGTGAATCAACCTTTATGGGCAAAATGGACCAGCAATATATGGATGTATCACCACAACAGGTGATCTCTGTAGCGGCAGCACTTATCCCGTTCCTAGAACACGATGATGCTAACCGTGCATTGATGGGTTCAAACATGCAACGTCAAGCTGTACCAACACTTATCGCGGACAAACCGCTGGTAGGTACAGGTATCGAGCTTACACTAGCGAAAGATTCTGGTGTAACTATCGTTGCTAAGCGTGGTGGTGAAGTAATGTATGCGGATGCAAGCCGCATCGTTGTAAATGTACATGAAGATGAGCGTATTCCAGGTGAAGCGGGCATCGATATTTACAACCTTACTAAATACACTCGCTCAAACCAAAATACATGTATTAACCAAAAACCAACTTGTATGGTTGGTGAGCCGGTAACACGTGGTGACGTATTAGCAGATGGTCCTTCGACTGACTTAGGTGACTTAGCACTTGGTCAAAACCTTCGCGTGGCATTCATGCCATGGAACGGTTATAACTTCGAGGATTCAATCCTACTATCTGAGCGTGTAGTTCAAGAAGATCGTCTAACGACTATCCACATTCAAGAACTACAATGTATCGCACGTGATACTAAATTAGGTCCTGAAGAGATCACAGCAGATATCCCTAACGTAGGTGAGTCTGCACTAGGCAAGCTTGATGAGTCAGGCGTTGTTTATATCGGTGCTGAAGTTAAAGGCGGCGATATCCTAGTAGGTAAAGTGACTCCGAAAGGCGAAACGCAATTAACACCAGAAGAAAAGCTACTACGTGCTATCTTCGGTGAGAAAGCGTCAGACGTTAAAGACAGCTCTTTACGCGTACCAAACTCTGTAACTGGTACTGTAATCGACGTACAAGTTTTCACCCGTGACGGTGTTGAAAAAGATAAGCGTGCGTTAGAAGTTGAAGACATGCAGCTTCGCGAAGCGAAGAAAGACTTCAACGAAGAGTTCCGTATCTTAGAAGCCGGTGTATTAGACCGTGCTCGTAAGCTACTTGTTGACGCAGGTCTGAACGCAGATTCAATTGCATCACTAAATGCTGAAAAGCTGCTTACTCAAAGCCTTGCTGAAGAAGACAAGCAAGCTGAACTTGAGCAACTAGCTGCCCAGTACGATGAGCTTAAAGCTGAATACGATAAGAAGTTTGAAAACAAACGTCGTAAGATCACTCAAGGTGATGACCTAGCACCAGGCGTACTTAAGATTGTTAAAGTATACCTAGCTGTTAAACGTCGTATCCAACCGGGTGATAAGATGGCGGGTCGTCACGGTAACAAAGGTGTTATCTCGACTATCGTACCAGTAGAAGATATGCCATACGATGACAAAGGTCGTACGGTAGACATCGTTCTGAACCCGCTAGGTGTACCATCACGTATGAACATCGGTCAGATCCTAGAAACACACATGGGTCTTGCTGCACGTGGTGTGGGTGAGCGCTTAGAAGAAATGATGAAAGAGCAGCGTGAACTGCACGAAATCCGTAGCTTCGTTAAGAAAGTTTACGAATTAGGTGATTGTCGTCAGAAAGTTGATATCGACTCGTTCTCTGATGATGAAGTTCGTCGCTTAGCTGATAACTTGAAAGGTGGTTTACCGATCGCAACTCCAGCCTTTGATGGTGCTCGTGAAAGCGAAATCAAAGACTTACTAGAGCTTGGTGGTTATCCAAGAAGCGGTCAAGTTACACTTTATGATGGCCGTACTGGCGATCAGTTCGAACGTCAAGTAACTGTTGGTTACATGTACATGCTGAAACTTAACCACTTGGTTGATGACAAGATGCACGCACGTTCAACTGGTTCTTACAGCCTTGTTACTCAGCAGCCGCTGGGTGGTAAAGCTCAGTTCGGTGGCCAGCGTTTCGGTGAGATGGAGGTGTGGGCACTTGAAGCTTACGGTGCTGCATATACTCTACAAGAAATGCTAACAGTGAAATCGGATGACGTGAACGGTCGTACTAAGATGTATAAGAACATCGTAGATGGTAACCATAAGATGGAGCCAGGTATGCCAGAATCGTTCAACGTATTGTTGAAAGAAATCCGCTCACTGGGTATCAACATCGAGTTGGAAGAAAATTAAGCCATTTAGGTGCGGCGTAAGCCGCACCTGTTAGGCCGAATAGAATGTAGGGGCGATTGGTTCGCCCTCAAGATTAACCTCCGACAGGAGAGCTAAGGTGAAAGACTTACTTAAGTTTCTGAAGCAACAAAATAAGACCGAAGAATTCGATGCAATTCGCATTGGTCTTGCTTCGCCAGATATGGTTCGTTCATGGTCATACGGTGAAGTAAAGAAACCTGAGACAATCAACTACCGTACTTTCAAGCCTGAGCGCGACGGCTTATTCTGTGCCCGTATTTTCGGCCCAGTGAAAGATTATGAGTGTTTATGTGGTAAATATAAGCGCCTTAAGCACCGTGGTGTTATTTGTGAAAAGTGTGGCGTTGAAGTAACGCTTACTAAAGTGCGTCGTGACCGTATGGGTCACATTGAGCTTGCGAGCCCAGTTGCGCACATTTGGTTCTTAAAATCATTACCGTCACGTATCGGCTTAATGCTAGACATGACACTTCGTGACATCGAGCGCGTACTTTACTTCGAATCATTCGTAGTAACTGAGCCTGGTATGACAACGCTTGAGCGTGGTCAGCTTTTAGGTGAAGAAGAGTACCTAGATGCACTAGAAGAGCACGGTGATGAGTTTGAAGCGAAGATGGGTGCAGAAGCAGTATTAGACTTGCTTCGTGAACTTGATCTTGGCCAATTAATTGCTGAAATGCGTGAAGAGTTACCAACAATTAACTCTGAAACTAAGCGTAAGAAGATCACTAAACGTCTTAAATTAATGGAATCTTTCCACCAATCAGGTAACAACCCTGAGTGGATGATCATGACAGTACTTCCAGTACTTCCGCCTGATCTACGTCCATTAGTACCACTAGACGGTGGTCGTTTTGCGACTTCTGATCTGAATGACCTTTACCGTCGTGTTATTAACCGTAATAACCGTCTTAAGCGTCTATTAGATCTAGCAGCACCAGACATTATCGTACGCAACGAAAAACGTATGTTACAAGAAGCGGTAGATGCGCTACTTGATAACGGTCGTCGCGGTCGTGCGATTACAGGTTCTAACAAACGTCCTCTTAAATCGCTTGCTGATATGATCAAAGGTAAGCAAGGTCGTTTCCGTCAGAACTTACTTGGTAAACGTGTAGATTACTCTGGCCGTTCTGTAATCACAGTAGGTCCTACGCTTAAACTACACCAGTGTGGTCTTCCTAAGAAGATGGCACTTGAGCTATTCAAACCATTTATCTACGGCAAACTAGAGCGTCGCGGCATGGCTACGACTATCAAAGCTGCTAAGAAGATGGTTGAGCGTGAAGTGGCAGAAGTATGGGATGTATTAGACGAAGTAATTCGTGAACATCCAGTATTACTTAACCGTGCACCAACACTTCACCGTTTGGGTATCCAAGCGTTCGAACCTGTGCTTATCGAAGGTAAAGCGATCCATTTACACCCATTAGTTTGTGCGGCGTACAACGCTGACTTCGATGGTGACCAAATGGCGGTACACGTACCGTTAACGCTTGAAGCACAGTTAGAAGCACGTGCTCTAATGATGTCTACAAACAACATCCTATCTCCAGCGAATGGTGAGCCAATCATCGTTCCTTCACAGGACGTTGTATTAGGTCTTTACTACATGACTCGTGATCGTATCAATGCGAAAGGCGAAGGTACTGTATTTAAAGATCCTAAAGAAGCTGAAAAAGCATACCGTAGTGGTAATGCTGAGCTACATGCGCGCGTAAAAGTACGTATTAGCGAAACAGTTAACAATGAAGAAGGTGAAGCAGTTGAGCAAGTATCTATTGTTGAAACAACAGTAGGTCGTGCAATTCTTTCACTAATCCTACCTAAAGGCATGCCGTTTGAGTTAATCAACCAAGCCCTAGGTAAGAAACAAATTTCTGGCTTATTAAACGAGTGTTACCGTCGTCTAGGTCTTAAAGATACCGTTATCTTTGCTGACCAAGTAATGTACACAGGTTTCCACTACGCAATGAAGTCAGGTGTTTCAATCGGTATCGATGACTTAGTTATCCCACCGGTTAAAGCAGAAATCATTGAATCAGCGGAAGCTGAAGTAACTGAAATCAACCAACAATTCCAATCAGGTCTTGTAACGGCTGGTGAAAAGTACAACAAAGTTATCGATATCTGGTCACGTGTAAATGAAAACTTATCACGTGAGATGATGGCGAACTTATCAAAAGACACTGTAATCAACGCTAAAGGCGAAGAAGAAGAGCAATCTTCATTTAACTCAGTGTTTATGATGGCAGACTCAGGTGCACGTGGTAGCGCCGCTCAGATCCGTCAGTTAGCGGGTATGCGTGGTCTAATGGCACGTCCAGATGGTTCAATCATCGAGACACCAATCACGGCGAACTTCCGTGAAGGTCTAAACGTACTACAGTACTTCATCTCAACGCACGGTGCGCGTAAAGGTCTTGCCGATACAGCACTTAAAACAGCAAACTCGGGTTACTTAACGCGTCGTCTAGTAGACGTTGCACAAGACTTAGTAATCAATGAAGACGACTGTGGCACAGAAGATGGCTTAACAATGAAACCGCTTATCGAAGGTGGTGACGTTGTAGAAGCACTTCGTGAACGTGTACTAGGTCGTGTTGTTGCTGAAGATGTATTAATTCCAAATACTAACGAAGTACTTGTTGAGCGTAACATTATGCTTGACGAAAAACTGTGTGACCTTTTAGAAGAGCACTCAGTGGATGAAGTACGCGTTCGTTCAGTAATCACGTGTGATAATGACTTTGGTGTATGTGCTAAGTGTTACGGTCGTGACCTTGCGCGTGGCCACATCATCAATCCAGGTGAGTCAGTAGGTGTTATCGCGGCACAATCAATCGGTGAGCCGGGTACACAGCTTACGATGCGTACCTTCCACATCGGTGGTGCGGCATCTCGAGCGTCTGCTGAAAACAGTGTACAAGTTAAAACTAACGGTACATTGAAGTTACACAATGCGAAGTACGTATTAAACACAGACGGTAAGATTGTTATCACGTCTCGTTCAACAGAGATCACTATCATCGATAGCTTTGGTCGTGAGAAAGAGCGTTATAAAGTTCCTTACGGTGCTGTGTTAGCAGTACAAGATAATGCAGAAGTTCAAGGTAACGATATCGTTGCTACTTGGGATCCGCATAGTCACCCAATCGTTCTTGAGCACAAGTCAAAAATCTCGTTCAGCGACATTGATGACTCAAATACCGAAGCACAAACAGACGAGTTAACTGGTTTAACACGTGTGGTTGTTAAAGACTTAGGTAAAGCGAATGCGAAAGAACCTAAACTAATCATCGAAAGCGATGAGCGTGGTCTGCAAGAAACACGTCTTCCTTCATTCACAACGATTGAAGTAACAGACGGTGCAACTGCAAACCCAGGTGACGTACTTGCACGTATTCCGCAAGAAGGTTCGAAGACTCGTGATATCACGGGTGGTCTACCTCGCGTAGCTGACTTATTCGAAGCACGTAAGCCGAAAGATCCTGCAATCCTTGCAGAAATCACAGGTACTATCAGCTTCGGTAAAGAAACAAAAGGTAAGAAGCGTCTTGTAATCACTCCAGCTGAGGGTGACGCATACGAAGAGATGATCCCTAAATGGCGTCAACTTAACGTGTTCGAAGGTGAGCAAGTGTCTAAAGGTGAGGTTATCGCCGATGGTCCAGAATCACCACATGACATCTTACGCCTACGTGGTGTAACTCATGTAGCTAACTACATCGTTAACGAAGTGCAAGAGGTTTACCGCTTGCAAGGCGTTAAGATCAATGACAAGCACATTGAGACAATTATTCGTCAGATGCTACGTAAATGTATCATCCTTGACGGCGGTGACACTGAGTTCTTAGCCGGTGAACAAGTTGAAGTGGCACGCGTTAATATCGCGAACCGTGAACTTGAGAAGCAAGGCAAGATCCCAGCGAAGTTTGAAATCCAGTTAATGGGTATCACTAAAGCGTCACTTGCAACAGAATCTTTCATTTCTGCAGCATCGTTCCAGGAGACAACTCGTGTCCTAACTGAAGCCGCTGTAAATGGTAAGAGCGATGAGCTTCGTGGTCTGAAAGAAAACGTAATCGTGGGTCGTCTGATCCCAGCTGGTACAGGCTTTGCGTATCACCAAGACCGTTTAAACCGTCGCAAGCAAGGTGAAATCGTTGAAGAGCAAACAGTAAGCGCTGAAGAGGCAACTCAAGCACTAACTGACGCACTAAACGCAGATATCTCTGGAAACCAATAATCTCAACTTAATCAATAGATTAAGAAATCGTAAGGCAGTTATCTTCTGCCTTACGATGAGTTAAGGTTGACAGGTTAAACTTTGCTCATTAAAATTCCGCCACCCATTTGCCTGCACGTTTTGTAACGAGCATGTAAACAGGGCGGATTTTTTATTTTTTCAGTAGTAATTTTAATTTCAGGAGCTATTTAAATGGCAACTATTAACCAGCTAGTGCGTAAGCCACGTCGTAGCAAAGTTACTAAAAGTAACTCAGCTGCACTTAAAGCTTGTCCGCAAAAGCGTGGTGTATGTACTCGTGTATATACAACTACACCTAAGAAACCAAACTCTGCATTACGTAAAGTAGCGCGTGTTCGTTTAACTAACGGTTTCGAAGTAACATCTTACATTGGTGGTGAAGGCCACAACTTACAAGAGCACAGTGTAATCCTAATCCGTGGTGGTCGTGTTAAAGACTTACCAGGTGTGCGTTTCCACACTGTACGTGGTGCACTTGACTGTGCAGGCGTTAGCGACCGTCGTCAAGCTCGTTCTAAATACGGTGCTAAACGCCCTAAGGGCTAATGGTTCTCCGTTAGTAAGGCCAAGCACTAAATTTTTAAATTAATTGTTTTGGGTATTGACTCTAAAAGAGCAAACCTGAAGATACCGGAGATACAAAATGCCTAGAAGACGCGTAATAGGTCAACGTAAAATTCTTCCAGATCCTAAGTTCGGATCGGAACTTCTTGCTAAATTCGTTAACGTAGTAATGTTAGACGGCAAGAAATCTACTGCTGAAAAAATCGTTTATGGTGCGTTAGACGTGGCTGCTGAGAAATCAGGCAAGTCGCACCTTGAAATCTTTGAAGCTGCACTTGAAAACGTTCGCCCACAGGTAGAGGTTAAATCTCGCCGTGTTGGTGGTTCAACGTACCAAGTACCAGTTGAAGTACGTCCAGTACGTCGCAACGCATTAGGTATGCGTTGGTTAGTAGACGCTGCACGTAAGCGTGGCGAAAAATCTATGGGCTTACGTTTAGCTCAAGAAATCGTTGACGCTGCTGACAACAAAGGCACTGCGGTTAAGAAACGTGAAGACGTTCACCGTATGGCTGAAGCGAATAAAGCATTCGCTCATTACCGTTGGTAATCTGCCCTTAACCTTTAAGAGGATCATATGGCACGTACAACTCCACTTGAGCGCTATCGCAATATCGGTATTTGCGCTCACGTAGATGCAGGTAAAACCACCACAACAGAACGTGTTCTGTTCTACACGGGTCTTTCTCATAAGATCGGTGAAGTACATGATGGTGCTGCAACTATGGATTGGATGGAGCAGGAACAAGAGCGTGGTATCACAATCACTTCTGCTGCAACAACGTGTTTCTGGAAAGGGATGGACGCTCAATTTGACGACCATCGCATCAATATCATTGATACGCCAGGACACGTAGATTTCACTATCGAAGTAGAGCGTTCTTTACGCGTACTAGATGGTGCGGTAGTTGTTCTTTGTGCTTCATCTGGTGTACAGCCGCAAACTGAGACAGTTTGGCGTCAAGCGAACAAATACGAAGTTCCTCGCATGATCTTCGTAAACAAAATGGATCGCACTGGCGCTGACTTCTTAACAGTTGTGGACCAGGTGAAATCTCGTCTTGGAGCAACGCCTGTTCCAATTCAGCTACCAATTGGTGCTGAAGACGACTTTAAAGGTGTTATTGACCTTATTAAGATGAAAGCCATTAACTGGAATGCCGAAGATCAAGGCATGACTTTCACTTATGAGGACATTCCGGCAGAGCTTCTGGAGCTTGCAGAAGAATGGCGTTCTCACATGGTTGAGAGCGCTGCTGAAGCATCAGAAGAACTAATGGACAAATATCTAGAAGGTGAAGACCTGACCGAAGCTGAAATTAAAGCAGCTTTACGTCAGCGCACATTAGCAAACGAAATTGTTCCAATGACGTGTGGTAGTGCATTTAAGAATAAGGGTGTTCAAGCTGTGCTTGATGCTGTTATCGAATATATGCCTGCGCCAACACAAGTGAAACAAATCCAAGGTATCGTTGAAGATGGTACTGAGGAAGAACGTCCTGCTGATGACAACGCACCGTTTGCCGCACTTGCTTTTAAGATTGCGACAGACCCGTTCGTTGGCACCTTGACCTTCTTCCGTGTTTACTCTGGTACTGTTAAACAGGGTGATGCGGTATACAATCCAGTTAAAAGTAAGCGTGAGCGACTTGGTCGTATCGTTCAGATGCATTCAAACTCACGTGAAGAGATCAAAGTAGTCTACGCAGGCGACATCGCAGCGGCTATTGGTCTTAAAGACGTAACAACAGGTGAGACACTGTGTGATCCGAACTCAATTATTACGCTTGAGCGTATGGAGTTCCCAGAGCCAGTTATCTCTGTTGCGGTTGAGCCTCGCACAGTAGCTGACCAAGATAAGATGGGAATCGCGTTAGGTAAACTAGCGGCAGAAGATCCATCTTTCAGAGTACAAACTGACGAAGAATCAGGCCAGACTATTATTTCTGGCATGGGTGAACTTCACCTTGATATCATTGTCGACCGTATGAAACGTGAATTCAGTGTTGAATGTAACGTTGGTAAGCCGCAGGTAGCATACCGTGAAGCTATCCGTTCAGCTGTTGAAGTTGAAGGGAAGTTCGTACGTCAATCAGGTGGTCGTGGTCAATATGGTCACGTCTGGCTTAAACTTGAACCGATGGATATTTCGGATGATGAAGCGCCAACTTACGAGTTCGTTAACGAAATCGTTGGTGGTGCCGTTCCTAAAGAATACATCCCTGCGGTAGACAAAGGCATCCAAGAGCAAATGTCTCAAGGTGTGCTTGCAGGCTACCCATTACTTGGCGTTAAAGCGACTCTATATGATGGTTCATTCCATGATGTAGACTCGAATGAAATGGCATTTAAGATTGCAGGTTCAATGGCGATGAAGAAAGGTGCGCTTGAAGCAAACCCTGCTCTTCTAGAACCAGTAATGAAGGTTGAAGTTATCACTCCTGAAGAAAACATGGGTGATGTAGTTGGTGACTTAAACCGTCGCCGCGGCATGATCGAAGGCATGGAAGAAGCATTCGGTGGTCTTAAGCAAATTAATGCGCAAGTACCACTTTCTGAAATGTTTGGTTATGCAACTGATCTGCGATCTGCAACACAAGGCCGTGCATCTTACTCTATGGAGTTTTTGAAGTATGCAGAAGCCGCTAAAAACGTTGCAGATGCAATAATTGCAGCTCGCGCTGTTATATGATTTAGCTTGTCTGGCCCAATAGTGGGTCAGGCGTTAATTTCTTTATAGGAATTTTTTAAGATGGCAAAAGAAAAGTTTGAACGCGTAAAACCGCACGTAAACGTTGGTACAATCGGCCACGTTGACCACGGTAAAAC
>NZ_SGPD01000023.1:0-35473 GCF_004208935.1 Pseudoalteromonas sp. CO109Y | reverse complement strand
GTGGTTAGTGGTTAGTGGTTAGTGGTTAGTGGTTAGTGGTTAGTGGTTAGTGGTTAGTGGTTAGTGGTTAGTGGTTAAACAAGTATAATCCATTTCATGTATAACAAGCTTTTGTTCAATTACAAAAAATAAAACAACTCTCTCGATCAACTAACGACTGACATCTGATATCTAACCTCTAAAAAAACAAAAAACCCAGCCGGGGCTGGGTTTTTAAAACGATTAGTCAAAAGAACTTACTTCTTTTTAACTGCTTTTTTGTTTGGAAGGTCAGTGATTGAACCTTCGAAGATTTCAGCAGCTAGACCGATTGATTCGTTTAATGTTGGGTGAGCGTGAATAGTTAACGCTAGGTCTTCACCGTCTGCGCCCATTTCAACTGCTAAGCCGATTTCACCAAGCATTTCACCTGCGTTGATACCAACCATAGCACCACCGATAACGCGACCTGAGTCTTTATCGAAGATTAGCTTAGTTTGACCTTCAGTACGTGCTGAAGCGATTGCACGACCAGAAGCAGCCCAAGGGAATACAGCAGTTTCGATGCTTAAACCTTGCTCTTTAGCTTCTTTCTCAGTTACACCAACCCATGCGATTTCTGGATCTGTGTATGCGATTGAAGGAATGCACTTAGGATCGAAGAAGTGTTTCTGACCAGAGATAACTTCTGCAGCAACGTGAGCTTCGTGAACCGCTTTGTGTGCAAGCATTGGTTGACCAACGATATCACCGATAGCGAAGATGTGATCAACGTTTGTTTTAAGCTGTTTATCAACATTGATGAAACCACGCTCATCAACGTTAACGCCTGCCTTATCAGCGTCAAGTAATTTACCGTTAGGTGTACGACCAACAGCAACAAGTACTTTGTCGTAACGTACTGCGTCAGCTGGTGCGTTTTTACCTTCGAATGAAACGTATAGACCGTCTTCTTTCGCTTCAACGCCAACAACTTTAGTAGAAAGCATTACGTTGAACTTGTTCTTAACGTATTTTTGGTAGATCTTGATAACGTCTTTATCAGCTGCTGGTACTAATTGATCAGCAAACTCAACTACGTCGATTTCAGAACCTAGTGCACGGTATACAGTACCCATTTCAAGACCGATGATACCACCACCTAAAACTAGTAGTTTCTCAGGAACGTCTTTAAGCTCTAGCGCACCAGTTGAGTCAATTACACGGTCATCTTCAGGGATGAAAGGTAAGTTAACAGGTTGAGAACCCGCTGCAATAATAGCATTGTCAAAAGTGATTGTTGTTGTACCGTCTTCACCTTCAACAGCAAGTGTGTTGCTGCCAGTGAATTTACCGTAGCCGCTAACTACTTTCACTTTACGCATTTTAGCCATGCCGTCTAGGCCGCCAGTTAGTTGACCGATTACAGACTCTTTCCAATCACGGATTTTGTCTAGGTCGATTTCAGGCTTGCCAAAAGTAACGCCGTGAGATGACATTTCAGCTGCGTCATCAATCACTTTAGCTACGTGTAAAAGTGCTTTTGAAGGAATACAACCCACATTTAGACATACACCGCCTAATGTGTTGCGAGATTCTACCAGTGTAACTTCTAAGCCCAAGTCAGCAGCACGGAAAGCCGCAGAATAACCACCAGGACCACCGCCTAGTACAACAACTTGAGTTTTTAATTCGTTGCTCATGCTATTACCTTAAATGTTTGAACGGGACACTGCCCCTAAGTTTAACTGCCATGTTTCTGCAAGGCAGAAAGGGAGAGCAGATATCTATACCAAGATTGTTCTATGGCAAAGATTGTATCATTGCCAATGGTAAAAATCCCAGCAAAAAACAACTTGCTGGGATTTGATTCTTATAAATTATGAGACGATTACATCACCAATTGACGAATATCGCTCATGTAGCTTGCTAGCGTCACAGTAAAGCGTGCTGCTAGTGCACCGTCAATAACCCTATGGTCGTATGACATTGATAATGGAACCATTAATTTAGGTTCAAACTCTTTGCCATTCCACTTAGGTTTCATTTCTGACTTAGATACACCCAAGATAGCAACTTCTGGCGCATTCACAATTGGCGTGAACGCTGTACCACCGATACCACCAAGGCTTGAGATTGTGAAACAACCGCCTTGCATATCAGATGAAGTTAGCTTGCCGTCACGTGCTTTCTTAGAAATATCCATTAACTCACGAGAAAGTTCAATGATGCCTTTCTTATCAACATCTTTGAACACTGGAACAACTAGACCATTTGGCGTATCAACTGCAACACCGATATTGATGTATTTCTTCAAGATTAAGCTTTCGCCGTCTTCAGACAGTGAAGAGTTAAACGTTGGGAATTCAGCCAATGCTTTCGCCGCTGCTTTCATCACAAATACAAGTGGTGTGATTTTAACACCCAGCTTTTTCTTCTCAGCAAGGGCATTTTGCTCTTTACGGAATGCTTCAAGGCTTGTGATATCAGCTTCGTCAAACTGTGTAACATGCGGGATTTGCACCCAGTTACGGTGTAAGTTAGCACCTGATAGCTTCTGGATACGAGAAAGTTTCTTCTCTTCGATTTCACCAAACTTAGCAAAATCAACCTTAGGCCAAGGGATAAGACCTAACTCACCGCCACCGGCATTACCTTTACCTGCAGATAGCTGACCTGACTCAACTTTCTTCACAAGATCTTTCACGTAGTTTTGTACGTCTTCTTTCACAACACGATTCTTACGACCCGTGCCTTTTACGTTTGCTAGGTTAATACCAAACTCACGCGCTAAACGACGTACAACAGGCGATGCATGTGCATACGCTTTGTTATCTGCAAAACCTTCGTTGCTTGCAGGTGCTGATGCAGGCTTTTCAGCTGCAGGCGCTTTTGCTGCAGGTGCAGGAGTTGCCTCAGCTTTTGCAGGAGCAGGTGCCGCTGCAGCTGGTGCACTACCCGCTACTTCAAATACAAAGATAAGTGAGCCAGTTGATACTTTATCCCCAGCAGCTACTTTGATTTCTTTAACAGTACCGGCAAATGGTGCTGGTACTTCCATTGATGCTTTATCGCCTTCAACGTTTAAGATTGATTGATCTTCTTCAACCTTATCGCCAACAGCAACCATCACTTCGGTTACTTCAACTTCGTCACCACCGATATCAGGCACGTTTACTTCTTTAGTGCTTGATGCCGCTGCTGCCGGCGCTGCTTCAGCTGGTGCTGGTTCTGCAGCAGGCGCTTCTGAACCGCTTGAAGCTGTTTCAAAAACGAAGATTAGAGAGCCCGTTTTCACTTTATCGCCAGTCGCGATTTTGATCTCTTTAACCGTACCCGCCATTGGAGCAGGTACTTCCATTGATGCTTTATCGCCTTCAACGCTTAATAAAGATTGCTCTTCTTCAACCGTGTCACCTACCGCAACCATGATTTCAGTTACTTCAACTTCATCATCGCCGATATCTGGCACAGTTACTTCCTGTGTAGCAGAAGTTGCAGGCGCAGCTGCTGGAGCTGGCGTATCTTCTTTAGCCTCTGCAGGAGCCGCAGCTTGTTCTTCACCTTCGAAGATCATGATAAGTGAACCCGTAGTTACCGTATCACCTTCAGCTACTTTAATTTCTTTAACCGTACCTGCTTGTGCAGCAGGTACTTCCATTGATGCTTTGTCGCCTTCAACCGTTAATAACGATTGGTCAACCTCAACCTTATCACCAACGCTAACAAGGATTTCGGTTACTTCAACTTCATCGCCACCGATATCTGGTACATTAATTTCAATACTCATTGGAACCTCTTATGCGTATAGCGGGTTAACTTTGTTTGTGTCGATGTCGAATTTCTTGATTGCTTCAACAACCACTGACTTCTCAACTTCACCACGTTTAGCAAGCTCAGATAGTGTTGCAACCACAACATAACCAGCATTCACTTCGAAGTGACGACGTAAGTTTTCACGGCTATCAGAACGACCGTAACCATCAGTACCTAACACTTTGTAGTTGCTGCTTGGTACGAATGAACGAACTTGTTCTGCGTAGTTCTTCATGTAGTCTGTTGCTGCAACAGTCACGGCATCTGTTAATGCGTTCGTGATGTAAGCAGTCTTTTGCTCTGCTTCTGGGTTAAGCATGTTAAAACGCTCAGCGTCTTGACCGTCACGAGTTAACTCGTTGAATGATGTTACAGAGAATACATCTGAACCAATACCATACTCTTCGCTCAGGATTTGTGCCGCTTTGCGCACTTCAATCATGATAGTACCTGAACCTAGTAACTGTACTTTCGCTTTATCGCCAGCCACAGTTTCAAGTTTATAGATACCTTTACGAATACCTTCTTCAGCGCCTTCTGGCATTGCTGGTTGATGGTAGTTTTCGTTCATTAGCGTTAGGTAATAGAACACGTTTTCTTGGTCTTCACCGTACATGCGACGGATACCGTCTTGCATGATTACCGCTACTTCGTATGCGAATGTCGGATCATAAGAAATACAGTTAGGAACCGTGTTAGCAAGAATGTGGCTGTGACCATCTTCGTGCTGTAAACCTTCACCGTTTAGTGTAGTACGACCTGCCGTAGCACCTAGTAGGAAACCACGTGCTTGTTGGTCACCAGCCATCCATGCCATATCACCTACACGTTGGAAACCAAACATTGAGTAGTAGATGTAGAATGGGATCATTGGTAAATCGTTAGTGCTGTATGATGTTGCAGCAGCAACCCATGATGACATTGCACCTAACTCGTTGATACCTTCTTGTAGTACCTGACCTGATGTTGCTTCTTTATAGTAAGAAACGATGTCACGGTCTTGTGGCGTGTAGTTTTGGCCATGCGGGTTATAAATACCGATTTGACGGAATAAACCTTCCATACCAAATGTACGCGCTTCATCAGCGATGATAGGAACGATGTTTTTACCAATGCCTTTGTCTTTTAGTAATACGTTGAGTGCACGTACAAAGCCCATTGTTGTAGAGATGTCACGTTTTTGCTCTTCAAGTAGTGGCTTGAACGCGTCAACTTCTGGCAATGTTAAGCTTTCAGAAAACTTAGGAATACGCTTAGGTGTGTAACCTTGTAGCGCTTCACGGCGAGCGTGAAGATACTTGTACTCTTCAGAGCCTTCTTCAAGAGTAAGATATGGCAAGTCTTTAATTTCTTCATCAGAAACTAAATCTTGTAGACCTAAACGTGAACGTAAGTGCTCAACGTGGGTCATGTCCATTTTCTTAACTTGGTGCGCGATGTTTTTACCTTCAGCCGCTTCACCCATGCCGTAACCTTTTACAGTTTTAGCTAGGATAACAGTTGGACGGTCTTTGGTTTCTTCCGCTTTTTTGAATGCAGCGTAAAGTTTTGACGGCTCATGACCACCACGCTTAAGTGCGAAGATCTCTTCATCAGTCATATCAGCAACAAGTGCTGCTGTTTCTGGGTAACGACCGAAGAAGTGCTCACGAACATATGCACCGTCTTTTGCTTTATATGTTTGGTAATCACCGTCAATAGTTTCGTTCATTAACTGCAGTAATTTACCTGATGTATCTTTAGCAAGTAGGATATCCCAACCACTACCCCATACAACTTTAATCACGTTCCAGCCTGCACCTTTGAATAGGCCTTCAAGCTCTTGAATGATCTTACCGTTACCCATTACTGGGCCATCTAAACGCTGTAAGTTACAGTTGATTAGGTAACATAGGTTATCTAGCTTCTCACGTGCAGCGAATGAGATTGCACCACGTGATTCTGGCTCATCCATTTCACCATCGCCTAAGAAAGCGTATACACGTTGGTTTTTAGTGTCTTTTAAGCCACGACCGTCTAGGTATTTTAAGAAACGAGCTTGGTAGATTGATGCAATTGGACCAAGACCCATTGATACCGTAGGGAACTGCCAGAATTCAGGCATTAACTTAGGGTGTGGGTATGAAGGAAGACCTTTACCATCAACTTCTTGACGGAAGTTGTCAAGCTGCTCAGCTGTTAAACGACCTTCAACAAATGCACGTGCATAGATACCTGGAGAAATGTGACCTTGGTAATAAACTAAATCACCACCATCTACATCGTTTGGTGCTTTGAAGAAGTGGTTAAAACATACTTCATAGAATGCCGCTGAAGACTGGTAAGACGCCATATGGCCGCCTAAGTCTAGATCTTTTTTCGACGCACGTAATACGATCATGATCGCATTCCAACGAATGATTGAACGAATACGACGTTCAATGTTTACGTCACCTGGGTAAGCAGGTTCTTGATCTACCGGAATGGTATTAACGTAGTTAGTGGTTGTGCCAGTAGGCATATCAACACCGTCTAAACGGGCTTGCTCTAACACTTGCTCAAGTAAGAATTGAGCACGTTCAACACCTTCTTCACGCACAACAGACTCAAGGGCTTGTAACCACTCTTGTGTTTCTAGCGCGTCTACGTCAATTTTATTGACTTCAGACATATGGAGGTTTCCTTATGTTTAAAATACTAATTATTTTAATAAATCTTAAATTAAGTAGTTAACTAAACTTAGCTAATCACTTGCTTAATGTTGTTTGGTGCGTCTTAAACTACGTTCAATCCGCGAATGCTCTTTGCCAGCCTCAAGCAAGGCTTCTTCGATAAAGGCTAAGTGAGCATTACTAGCAAGACGTGCTTGCTCTGGGTTTCCTTCAATAACCGCATCCATCAACAGTCGTCTATGTTCTGCGAGCTGCTGGCTGATCTGTGGTTTTTTTAACAGTACAGTTAAATTCTGCAATACATTTTGCTCTAGCAAGGCCTGCATACCACGTACTAAATGTAGCAGTACAACGTTATGAGACGCTTCTGCCACACTAAAATGGAATGCATTAATTGCTTTTGCTTTTTGCACAATGTCGTCATTAACGAGCGCAATGTTGTCAAAGCTTTGTTTTACTTTTTTGAAGTCATTCGTTGTGCCACGCATAGCTGCATAATATGCTGCGATTCCTTCAAGGGCATGACGAAATTCGAGTAAATCAAATTGTGACTCTGGATGCTTACTAATCAAATCAAAAAGCGGATCAGTGAGCCCCTCTTCAAGCTGATTTTTTACGAACGTTCCACCACCTTGGCGACGCGTTACTAACCCCTTGGCTTCTAGCTTTTGAATCGCCTCACGCAATGAAGGTCGCGATACTTCAAATTGTTTCGCTAATTCACGTTCAGGAGGCAGCTTTTCGCCTGGCGCTAACGACCCCTCAAGAATCATATTCTCAAGTTGTTGTAAAATAACATCAGATAATTTTGCTGCTTTAATCTTTAAAGACATTTATTAACGTCCGCATTGTTATGCGCTAACCCCATAAATATCGGGTATTTAGCCTTGTGCCTTGACCAAAAAGGTAAATTGGTCATACCAAATTTGTCGCATACGTTATCAAAAACCCGTATTTCTGTCAATTTCACTACGCTCAGCGCCTAGTTACACCCTAACGTAATTCGTCTAAAGATTAAACAGTATGGATTAAAGTGGCTTTTTCTGAAGGAAAAAACAATAAAAAATAAATGGTCAGACCAGATTGATAGACAAAGCTACTAGAGGCCAGATTTAAGATTTTAGATGAATTGAGCAGCTTTGTAGCAGCGGGTTTCCCCCCGCGACAAAAGCTTTTAGAGGTCAGGTTTTAGATGTTAGTTGAATTGAGTAGCTTTGTAGCAGCGGGTTTACCCCGCGTCAAAACTCGTACACACCTATAAATCAAAACGCGATATAAAAATCGCGGCTAAGCCAACCCACCAAACAGGGTTAATGCTGCTATGATCACTAAAAAGAACAATACATTTCTTTTTACAAGCTTCATCATGCAAGTGGCTTCGTAAGTGCAGCCAAAATGTTGCTGCTCAATTTGCTCAGCGGCAAGTGCAGTTTGCGTAACTACTTTTCGGTTACTCACTGTAAAGTCGAGCACATACTTCAGCCAACAACTGGTACCTTTATTAAAGTTACCAATCACTAAATAACCAAAGCTTGCAACCCGTGCTGGTAACCAATCGAGCCAAAATAGTAAGCTATGGATCAGTTTAAAACGTTTAGCGTAAGCCACTTGATGGTCGTCTCTTACTTTATCAGCAAAGGTTCGAACTAGCGCATAAAGAACCGCGCCAGGTACACCTAAAACCACAAACCAAAAAATAACTGCACAGTAAAAGCGAAAATTTAACCAAGCTAAAGTTTGGCCAAAAGTTTCACCTTGAGGATCATCTTCTGTCTTCTTTTGACCCATCTGTAATGCAAATAAGGTAGCCGCTTCTTGATCGTTGCGGGTTAACGCATTTAAGTAAGACTTATATAGAGCACGTTGCTTAGCACAGCCAAAACACACCAGCAGCACAGCAACATTCACAGCTAGCTGCCAAATAATAAAATCAGAGAGTTGATAAACTAAACCTGCGGCAACGACAGGCAGCATTAACCAAACCAAAAAGCCAATTGGCGAATTAAATAAGCCTTTTTCTGAGAGTTGTTTTTTCGAGTGCTTAAGATAGGTATTGGCATAAAAACCGATTTGCCAGTAGTTAGCTCGAGCCCCTAAACGCTCAATTACCAAAGCAATAATTATTGAAATTAAGATCATGCTTTTACCTATATCCTTTAACTAAAACACTAAATCAAAATAGTATTGCCAATCAAAACTCGCTCCAGGGTCAGTTTTTCTGCCCGGTGCAATATCACAATGGCCAACAATGCGCGAACGGTTTATCTCAGGGTACTTTGCCATCAACGCCTTAGTCACTAAGTGTAATGCATTATACTGGGCTTGGGTATACGCTTGGTTGTCGGTACCTTCAAGCTCAATGCCCACACTAAAATCATTGCAGCGCTCTCGACCTTCAAACATTGAGATACCAGCATGCCAAGCTCGTTTTTCAAAAGGCACGTATTGAATAACTTCACCAGTGCGGCGAATAAAGCAATGCGCAGATACTCTTAAGCCTTTTAAATCAGTAAAGCTTTCGTGTGCCGTACAATCAATTGCCCCCATAAATAAATCATCAACATAAGGCGTTGCAAACTGCCCTGCTGGCAATGAAATATTATGAATAACTAGTAATGACACCTCGCCCTCAGGGCGCTCATCGTAATGTGTACAGGGCCTTTGTAACACATTGTTTAATTGGCCCAATTCATTTATATGCATATTAAAAACTAACGATGACAATAAAGTTAAATAGTGTAAAGGGTTAAAATCTCAGGGTCTAGTTGCTTTGATTCAATCACTTAAAGTAAGAGTAAGGATACTTTACTGTGGCCGATCTTTGTCTTCTATTAAGGGGTTAAACATAGTAAAATTTCGCCAATTTATTAATAAACAATGAGCTTTCGACATGTCAGTCCCTCACACTTTAATTTGCCAACTGGTAAAACTCGCCCTTGATGAAGATTTAGATTACCAAAGCGCAAGTGACGGTGATATTACCGCGCAACTAATTCCAGCAAACGAGCTAGCCAATGCCAAAGTAATTACTCGTGAAGACTGTGTATTTTGTGGTAAAGACATTATTTTAGAAGTATTTAAGCAAGTTGACCCTTCTGTTGAAGTTGACGTACTCGTAAATGACGGCGACAAAGTAGCCGCAAATAGCACACTTTTTACAGCATCTGGCTCAGCGCGTGCTATTTTAACTGCAGAGCGCACTGCCCTTAACTTTGTACAAACACTATCAGGTACAGCAACAACAACTGCTCATTATGTAAAAGAGCTTGAGGGCACGACTACGCAACTACTCGACACGCGTAAAACAATTCCAGGTTTACGTGCGCTACAAAAATACGCTGTGAAATGTGGTGGTGGCGCGAATCATCGCATCGGCCTTTTTGATGCGTTCCTAATTAAAGAAAACCACATTGCAGCCTGTGGTGGTATTGATAAAGCAGTCGCTCAAGCTAAATTAAACCACCCGACTAAACCAGTCGAAGTAGAAGTAGAATCACTTGCTGAGCTTGAACAAGCCATCACAGCAGGTGCTGATATCATCATGCTTGATAACTTTACGGTAGAGCAAATTCAACAAGCTGTTGTGCTTACAGATAAGCGAGCAAAGCTTGAGGTATCTGGCAACATGACACTTGAAACTTTAAAAGCTTATTCACAGGCCGGTGTTGACTTTATTTCAAGTGGCGCACTTACAAAAAATTTACAATCAATCGATCTTTCAATGAGATTTAACGGCTAAAATTTCTCTTATACGTATTTAATGTTTTACCTAATTCGTTGACAAGAAAATAAAAAAAGCATTAAATACGTAAAAAGCCGAACAGATAACAAAAAATCAATATCTTTTCAGCGCTTTTGACTATTTTGTATACGCACGTCCTGAACCTACACAAGATTGCAATCAATTCAATAAGTTCCTGCAAGGATGCGGTGTCTATAAATAGTACAAATATGTGTAACTAAGCTTATTTTACATCAAACAAAGGTAGGAAAGTTCTGAAAAACTGCTTACTGAACAGGAAAATAGCTTCCAAAAACATTTATTGATGCTAAAGTAAATTTATACACGCTTAACAAGTAAAGTTTTTGCTGCTTTGTTAACATTTAAAGGTTAATAAAAGTAGTTTTAAGTAAAACTGTAAGATTTATCCTGTAAATTGAGCTGTGGTTTTACAACGCTGAAGTTACAGCTAAACTTACTAAATCATCATATCCTTTAGGAGAGGAACAAATGACACAACAAAAGCAACAGGGTTTCACCCTAATTGAATTAATGATTGTAGTTGCAATCATCGGTATTCTTGCTGCAGTAGCACTGCCTGCGTATCAAGATTACACAACGCGAGCTAAAATGAGTGAAGTAATTACATTTGCAGGTTCAGCTAAAACAGCAGTAAGTGAATGTATCATTTCTTCAGGATCTGCAGCTGATTGTGGCAGCAATGCAAAAGTAGGAATTGATACAGCCTCAAACATCTCTTCAACTTATGTAGAGTCAGTAACTGTTGGAGAAAATGGTGTAATTACTGCAGCTATACAAGGAACTTCTGTATCGGCTCTTGATAGTGGAACTCTTGTTTTTACTCCATCAGCCACTACTGGAAGTGTAAGCTGGTCTTGTGAAATAAGCGATTCTACTTTGAATAAATACGTTCCTCAAAATTGCCGTAAAAGCTAATTAAATTAATATGAGAAGCCCTATTTTGGGCTTCTTCAAAAAATGTTAACAATCTCCCTAAAAAATTTTTATATTCCAATTTTTTTATTAGTCTGCTCAATCCCTTTTTTAGACTCTTTATACCTCGGGCTTTTCAATGAAAAAAGAGCAGCTCAGATTGTTTTATTAGCCTTATGTGCCCCCCTCATTACCAAAGTAAATTACTCTAAAATTAGTTGTAAATTTCAGCTGACACTAGCACTGCTTTTTTTCTTGGCCTTTTTAAGCGTTTTTTTTAGTGAGAACAGCTTTTATTCTAGTTTATTAATTTTACACTATATATTGCTACTTGGAATTATAGTTCTCGGAATGGAAACTATAAGAGGTTCAAGCTTATTGTTTAAAACTTCAATAGCTATTAGCATATTCTTATCAGGATACTTTTTATTAAATTTCTTTTTTTATTTAAGTGACAATATAGTTTTCCCATCAGACGGGGTTTTTGCAGGATTTTACAACATAAGATTTTTCAACCAGTTACAATTGGTTTTTATTTTTTACTCCTTATTTTTTATAAAAAACAAGAAGTATCAAAGTATCGCTCTTATATCTCTAACTCTTAATTTACTTATTATCTTTATTAGCTCTGCTAGAGGAGCATTGCTTGCAACGCTAATTACTTTATTTTTAGGTTATTACATTAAAATAATTAAAAGAAAAGAGTTAAACTTTATATTTAAAGCCCTAACTTTATCTATTTCCCTATATATTTTATACTTATACCTTCAGCCTCCCAGCTCATTTGATAAAAGTTTATTTAGGGAAACGAGTTCAGGCAGAATAGAAATATGGATTGAAACAATTAGAGGCTTTGATATAAAAACTCTCTTTGTAGGAAATGGAGCTGGCACATACAGTTACACTAAATATAGCTTGAGCCACCCTCACAATATATTCTTATCATTAATTCATGATTGGGGATTACTCTTCACTATTACTTTGATTTACATTTTGAATAAAGTAATCTTCAAATCAATAAAACACATAAAAGAAAACAAACACACAAATGTGTTTAAAATATCATTTCTTACTCTGATTTCATTGCTATTACTATCTTTTGTTAGTGGAACACTAGTAATGCCAATGTCTCAAACTTTTGTGTTTTTATCGATAGGTTTTTTATTAGGTTCAACAAATACAAAAAACTTACTGGAAAAGCCGAAGAGTAATATTTATTATTCGATATATATAGTTATTGGGGCTTATTTAATTCTTTCAGCTATTAGCTTCAACTGCTTGAGTAATTTTCCATTTGGACCAAACTTTTGGTCAAATGGTCAAGTTTCCCTCTCTAATTGTGAACTATTCCAGTGATAGGATAGAAAATGTCAAAACAAACAGAACATAAAAAGATAGACACCTTTCAGTGGGTTGGCGTTAGCGTCAGAGGTAAAAAATTAGAAGGTGAACTATCTGGTGAAAGTATCGCTCTTGTAAAAGCTCAACTTAGAAAGCAAGGTATTACGCCCTCTAAAGTAAAGCGTAAACCGAAACCATTATTTGGAACAAGAGTTCAGAAGATAACAGCAAAAGATATTGCTCTAATAACCCGTCAAATCGCAACTATGCTCGTTGCAGGCGTTCCTTTAATACAAACAATAGAAATGATTGCTTCTGGCGCAAAGAATAAAAGTGTTACCAAATTAATGGAAGGAATTGGCGATGAAGTAAAAGCTGGTGTACCACTTTCTCAAGCTCTTCGAAAACATCCGCGCTATTTTGATGATTTATATTGCGACCTAGTAGCCTCAGGTGAACAGTCAGGCGCCCTTGATAAAATATTTGACCGAGTAGCACTTTATAAAGAAAAAGCCGAAGCATTAAAGTCGAAAATTAAAAAAGCCATGTTTTACCCTATTGCTGTATTAGTCGTTGCCTTAATTGTAACTTCGATTCTACTTATATTCGTGGTACCACAATTCCAAGATATTTTTAATGGCTTTGGTGCTGAGTTACCTGCTTTTACTTTAATGGTGATTGGTATTTCTGAGTTTATGCAGGAATACTGGTGGATGATAGTTATTGCTGTTGTCGCTGCAGGTTTTGTATATAAAGAAGCACTTCTTAAGAGTAAAAAACTCAGAGATGCCAATGACAGAGCAATTTTAAAACTACCCGTTATTGGTATGATTTTGAATAAAGCGGCGGTTGCTCGCTATGCTCGAACTCTATCAACTACTTTTGCTGCCGGTGTACCCTTAGTTGATGCACTTGATTCTGCTGCTGGTGCTTCCGGCAATGCGGTGTATCGTTATGCAATTTTAGAAATCAAAGCCGAGGTAAGTTCAGGTAACTTAATGAACTGGGCGATGAAAAACGCTAAGATTTTCCCTGATATGGTCGTACAAATGGTGGCCATTGGTGAAGAGTCTGGCTCACTTGATGGCATGCTAGCTAAAGTCGCTACAATTTATGAGCAAGAGGTTGATGATGCCGTGGATGGCTTATCGAGCCTACTTGAGCCACTGATTATGGCTGTATTAGGTGTGCTTGTTGGTGGTTTAATTGTTGCTATGTACCTGCCTATATTCCAATTAGGTTCGGTGATTTAAACATAGATGTAAGCTGTAAGCTGTAAGCTGTAAGCTGTAAGCTGTAAGCTGTAAGCTGTAAGCTGTAAGCTGTAAGCTGTAAGCAAACTCTAAATGCTTGTTGATTGCTTGCAACATAAAATAAATAATAAAAACAGTTCAACACAGCGAAATAAAATCGGCCTTTAAATGGCCAGAATTTAGGTATTTTAATGGAAAACTTTTTTCTTGATATAACCACTGCGATGCAAAGTCAGCAGTGGTTTTATTTTTTGACTGTGGGCTTAGTAAGCCTGTGTATTGGTAGCTTTTTGAATGTGGTGATTTATCGTTTGCCACTGATGATGAAAAGAGAATGGCAAACTGAGTGCCGTATTGTGTTGGCCGATGAACTCAATTCAAAACAGCAAACAGAACAAGCTCCCTTTAATTTAGTAAAACCTAATTCAACTTGCCCTAAATGCCAAGCGCCGATTAAAGCTTGGCAAAACATCCCTGTGCTAAGTTGGTTATTGCTAAAAGGTCGCTGTGCAAATTGTCAAACACCAATTTCTGTGCGCTATCCTATTGTTGAAATGCTTACAGCGGTTTTAAGTTTAGTTGTCGCCGCTGTTTTTGGCCCAACAACGCTTGCTCTTCTTTATATATTGATTACTTGGTTTTTAGTTGCATTAACTTTTATCGATGTAGATCACATGTTATTGCCCGACCAGCTCACCCTGCCACTCGTTTGGTTAGCGCTGATTGCTGCCACTATGGATATTACCATTGCACCGAGCGATGCCATTATCGGCGCAGCAGTTGGCTACCTGAGCTTATGGAGTGTCTATTGGTTATTCAAGCTTGCTACTGGTAAAGAAGGCATGGGTTATGGCGACTTTAAACTATTAGCCGTGTTTGGTGCGCTACTTGGCTGGCAAGATATTTTAACTATCGTGCTGCTATCAAGTGTCGTCGGTGCCATCATCGGCATTGCGCAAATCATTATTCAAGGTAAAGACAAAACTACGCCAATCCCGTTTGGGCCTTATCTTGCCATCGCAGGATGGGTCACCTTACTATGGGGTGAGCAAATTAAAAGTTATTACTTTAACTATTTAGGTTACTAATTATGGCAAACTGGGTTTTAGGGCTAACCGGTGGTATTGGCTCAGGCAAAAGTGCAGTAAGCGCCATGTTTGAAGAGCTTGGTATTCAGGTGGTTGATGCCGATATAGTTGCCAGAGAAGTCGTCGAGCCTGGCTCTGTTGGCCTTACAAAAATTAAAGCACATTTTGGTGATGAGATACTCACGAGTAACGGCACGCTTGATCGCGCAAAACTAAGAGCTATTATCTTTGCCGATGAATCACAAAAGCAATGGCTAAATAACTTATTGCACCCACTTATTCGAGAATCAATGCTGAGCCAATTAAAGCAAGCCACCAGCAATTATGTCATCTTAGTTGCTCCCTTACTTTTTGAAAATGGCTTAGAAAAATACTGCAACCATACCTTGCTAATTGATGTTCCGGTTGATGTACAAATAACAAGAACTACAGCCCGTGATAATGTCTCAGTAGAATTAGCTAAGCAAATTATCGCTTCTCAAATGAGCAGAGCTGATAAACAACAAAAAGCGGGAGATATTTTAGATAATAACCGCCCTCTTGAAGAAGTAAAAACGGATGTGCAAAAACTGCATGAAAAGTATCTAAAACACTCTCACTAGGCTATTGATTTTATTTATAGATTCTCATTCAATAGAAGACTCTAAAACCAATACAAAAGTACCAACCCACACTCTAAACAACTGAGTTTTAGGTTAATTTTTTTTGCAATTTTTCTAAAATCAGACAAGACTGATGTAATAGCCTTACTTTTTCTGTTAGATTGTGGCAATAAAGGATCAATCTAGGTGCGCAATGAATATAAACTCACCGCTACTTCGAAAATTTATTACACTCGGTCGCATTGATGCAGAGACCGTAAAATCAAAGCAGCGCGAATATAACTCTACTGCAGAGCTTATTTCTAAAACATGTGGAATGGCTGGCCATGAGCTCGCAGAGCAATGTACAGACCTTTTTCGTGTGCCTTATTTTGACATCAAAGACTTTGACGTTGCGAACATTAGCGAAGAACTAGTTAAAGATAAACTAATTCGTGAGCACCACATTTTACCTCTAGTTAAAAAGGGCCGTAAGCTCTACATTGCAGCCTCAGATCCAACCGACTACGGTGCCTTTGAAAACTTTGAATTTAGTACTGGCCTTTCATGCGAAGTGGTCGTTGTTGATTACACACAACTTGAAAACAAAATCGAACAATTACTTGATGCCGCAGGTGGCTTACATTTAAGTGAAGATGAGTTTAAAGAACTTGGTGAGCTTGAAACAGAAGCCCCTCGCGACTTAGCTAGCAAAGATGAAGATAAAGACGACGCTCCTATTATCGTTTACATCAATAAAATTTTGATGGATGCGATTAAAAAAGGAGCCTCGGATCTACACTTTGAGCCTTACGAACACCGCTACCGCGTGCGTTTTCGTATCGATGGTATTTTGCATGAAATGGCAAGTCCGCCAAATAGCTTAGCGAGCCGTTTATCTGCGCGAATCAAGGTTATGTCACGACTAGACATAGCAGAAAAACGTAAACCCCAAGATGGCCGTATTAAGCTTAAAATTACTGAACGTAAAAGTATCGACTTCCGTGTAAGTACCTTGCCTACTCTTTGGGGCGAGAAAATCGTTATGCGTATTCTCGACTCATCAAGTGCTATGCTAGGTATCGATGTGCTTGGTTATGAGCCAGAGCAGAAACAGCTCTATATGGACGCGCTTGAGCAGCCACAAGGTATGATCTTAGTAACCGGTCCAACGGGCTCTGGTAAAACGGTATCACTTTATACAGGTTTGAATATTCTTAACCAGCCAGAGCGCAATATCAGTACTGCCGAGGATCCAGTAGAGATCAACCTTGAAGGGATTAACCAAGTACAAATTAATCCAAAGGCAGACATGACCTTTGCCAATGCATTAAAGGCTTTCTTACGACAAGATCCTGACGTAGTAATGGTTGGTGAGATCCGTGACCTTGAAACCGCTGAAATTGCAATTAAAGCGGCGCAAACAGGTCACTTGGTATTATCAACTCTGCATACAAACTCTGCACCAGAAACTCTTACTCGTCTTTTAAATATGGGTGTTCCTGCTTATAACGTAGCAAGTTCAATCAGCCTTATTATTGCGCAGCGTCTAGCAAGACGACTTTGCCCTAAGTGTAAAACACCAGAAAAACTACCTGATGAAGAATTGATTCGCCAAGGTTTTGATAAAGACAAACTCAATGAGGTTCAGTTATTCGCACCAAAAGGCTGCGACAGCTGTACTGAAGGCTATAAAGGTCGAGTGGGTATTTACGAAGTAATGCAAATTACCCCTGAAATAGCGCAAATTATTATGCGTGGTGGTAACTCACTCGAAATAGCTGAAGTATCTCTGCGCTCAGGCTTTAATGATCTGCGTTTATCTGGCCTGAAAAAAGCCGCCGATGGTGTTACCTCTTTGGCAGAAATAAACCGAGTAACGAGTTTCTAAACAAATTCGTTACTGGATTATCAGCTAACTGTTCAGTAAGATTTGACAAAAGTGCTTATTTGAGAGTTATTCCATGCCAACAGTTGTAAACTGCCCAACATGCAAAGCCAAAGTTGAATGGTCAGAGCAAAGCCCGCATCGTCCATTTTGCTCAAAACGCTGCCAGCTAATTGATTTAGGCGAGTGGTCGTTTGAAAACAATAAAATTTCTAGCCCAATTAGCAATGCTAATGATTTGAGCCAAGATATGATTGAAGATATCGAAGCAATGCTGGCTAAAAACGATGATTCATTCTTTAAAGAATAAAGCGTCAAATACAAAAAATGCGGCAACTGCCGCATTTTTTAATATAACCTATCACTTTTAACCTTCAGAACGCTCACCTTTGCGCTCGCCGCGTGGACCATGGTGGCCCTTTTTGTGACCTTTTTTACGCAGGTGCTTTTTAATCTCTTGATAGCTTTCGCGCTGTTCAGCATTTAAAACCTGCCAAATCGCATGGTCAGATTTCATTTTTAGCATGGCAAACTGCTGACCTTTTTCTTGGCGCGCTTTAATCAGCTCTAATGCGGCATTTTCGTCAAATGCTTTTGTTGCTAATAACGCATCCATTTTCTCTTTGTGTGCAGCACGAGCGGCTTTCATTGCATCTTTATCGCCACGCAGTGCTGCAAATTGTGTTTTCTGCTCGGCAAAAATTGCTTTAAGTTGCGTTTGCTGCTCTTCGGTAAGTTGTAATTTATCAATACCACGCTCAGAAAGTAAAAAACGAGCCTGTGGGTTCATACCACGGTTAAAGTCTCCTTTCGCCATTGCTGAAGTAGCACCTACACTAGCTGCTGCTAAACCACAAACAAGTACGAATTTAGAAAGCTTATTTGAAATAGTCATAATCATTACCTTTTGTTGGGTTGTGCTCTGTTGTCGTTTCCGACTGATGGGTTAACTATAACTAATACAATGCAAAGGAACGCAAACCAGTGTAAAGGTTGTGTAAAGATTCACTTTTACACAATTTACTGAGTAAAATAACCTTAAAGAAATAAATAGCTAGGTGTCAGAATGAAACTATTAATGATCGACGACGATACAGGATTGTGCGAATTACTCAGCGAGTACTTATCAGCACAAGGTTTTACAGTAGAGTGTGTTCATGATGGCGCTGAAGGCCTAAAGCAAGCTATTAAGCATAACTATGAGCTAATATTGCTTGATGTGATGCTACCCTCTATGGATGGCTTTGATGTGCTAAAGCAATTAAGGCAACATAAGCTCACACCAGTGATCATGTTAACCGCGAAAGGCGAAGATTTTGATCGTATCTTTGGTTTAGAACTAGGCGCAGATGATTATATTCCTAAGCCATTTAATCACAGAGAGCTACTAGCTCGCGTTAAAGCAATTACCCGTCGCATCGAGCATATCAACAGCTTATCGAACCAACAGACAAGCTCATTGAGTGTCAACAGCATCAATGTAAATTTCGCAACTCGTGAGGCTTCTGTTAATGACAATGTACTTAGCCTAACCGGCACTGAGTATGAAATTCTTGCCATGCTAGTTCAACATGCAGGTGAGGTGATCAGCAAAGAGCAAATCAGTGAGCAAGTATTAGGTAGACGCCTTGCTCCTTTTGACCGCTCAATCGATATGCATGTCAGCAACATCCGTAAAAAAATTGCAGAGCATGTTAGTAATGAACGGATCAAAACCATGCGTGGCAGTGGTTATGTATTAATACAAGGCGAATAATATGCAAACTCCAAGCTGGCTAAAGCATCCCCGCCATTATTTGTTTTTAAAAATATTTGCTTGGTTTTGGGTTACTGTCATAGCGACTATCACAATACTGGTGTTTTTAAGCCAGTTAACGAGCAATGTCGGCAATGACGACCTGCGTGGACCCATGCTGAAAAATCTTGAGTACACTGCTAAAAGTATTGAGCGTATTGTTGCTAAGCACGGTAAACCAACTCAAGAGGTTTTATCTCATCCGCGCTTATCAAAGCATAAATTACTGTACTTAAACGGTGAGGTTCATGGTGTTGAAATGCTTAGCGAACCTGTATCCAAAGACATTGATTTAAGCTTGCTGAACTTTACCAAATATATGCGTCCGCAAATTATTTTTACCGATGAATATCAAGCTTATGGGCCGGTAGCTTTGAATGTGCCTGAAGGTAAGTTTTATCTTTATGAAATCGATGAAAAACGCAAGAAACCGTTTTTTGTCAGCCTATGGCTAATGCCAGTTTGGCTCAAGCTGCTTATTGCTTTAATCGCCTCATTGATGCTGAGTTTCTTCTTTAGCCGTAACTTAATTGCACCTATTAATAGTTTAAAAGAAACTGCAAAAAAGCTTGCTCATGGCGATTTAACTGCCCGTGCCGATGTATCTCCTACTCGTCAAGATGAGTTAGGTGTACTTGGTCGTGACTTTAATACCATGGCAGTACAACTTGAGCAGCTTATTAGCGCTCAAAAACGACTGCTAGCAGATATTTCTCATGAACTACGCTCACCATTAACGCGTTTAAAAATGGCCACAGGCCTTGCACAAATGCAAGCCGATGATGCTCAACACGCTTATTTAGAGCGCATTGAAAAAGAGGCCAATCAGCTCGATAAAATGATTGCCGATGTCCTTCAAGTTTCACGCTTAGAAGCCAAAAGCCAGACTCTGTCGTTGAGTACACAATCCTTACAAGTGATTGTAGATCACGTACTCAACGATGCTCAATTTGAGGCCAAGCAAAGTAATAAAGAGCTTATTGTAAATGGTACACTAACAGCCGATTTAAAATGCGATGAAACCTTAATAGCCAGCGCGCTTGAGAATGTACTTCGCAATGCCATTAAATACGCAGAACATTCAATTTCAATAGGCTTAGTTGAATCAGATGCTATCTACATCACTATTTGTGATGACGGTAAAGGGGTTGATGAAGCAAACCTAGCAAGGCTGTGTGAACCTTTCTTCCGTCAGGAGCATGCTCGTGATAGAAGCACTGGCGGCACGGGCTTAGGTCTTGCTATTGCAAAGAATGCTATCTCAGCACATGATGGTACACTAACACTTGAAAACCAAGAACATGGCGGACTGTGCGTAAACATCCGCCTACCTTATAAGAGTGAGTAAATGTTTTATAGTAGCGAAGCAAGTCTTGTTAATAACCTACCTAATATTAATCAGTTTTTTTCTGAGCAATTACAGCAAGACTTTCTGAGCACCGCTCATGGCAAGCTTTATTACGGCTATGCAATTCCCCAACAAGCAAAAACGGCCATTGTTATAAGTACTGGCCGAATAGAGTCTTTAATTAAGTACAAAGAGTTGCTGTGGGAGCTATATCAAAATGGCTTTGCAGTTTTTAGTGTTGATCACCAGGGGCAAGGTCGCTCTTATCGTCATTTAAAAAACACTCATAAGGGTTTTGTAAACCGCTTTACTGACTACGCAGATGACTTTGCTGTATTTATAGAAAAAGTGGTGCATCAACACTGGCAAGGAAAGCAGGTTTTGCTTGGCCACTCTATGGGCAGTGCCATTGCCTATGATTACCTATCGCGCTATCAGCATCAATTTGCGGGTGCTTTTTTATCAGCGCCGATGTTTGATATCTATACCAAAGGCACGCCAAAGCCTGTAGCAAAACTGGCTGCTAAAATTGCATCCTTACTTGGTCTTGGCCGCAGTTACGCATTTGGCCAACGCGATTATTTACCAGTCGACTTTGCAGCTAATGAGCTAACCAGTAGTGAAATTCGATATAAGCTGTTCAGAGAGCTGTATGCAGCAGAAGATGATTTACAGCTAGGTGGCGTAACCTATGGTTGGCTTAATGCATCATTTGATTTTATTGCTTCTTTAGTCGATAAAAAAGTCGATATTCCTTTATTTATCGCCAGCGCCGAGCAAGATACCGTGGTCGATAACGCTGCGCAATTTGCACTTAGCCATAGGCAAAAAGCACAACTAAAAAGCTATGCGAGCGCTCGCCACGAGTTATTATGTGAACGCGACGAGATCAGACAAGCAGTGCTCAGCGATTTTTATCAATTTTGTGCTGAGCTTTGACGTGTTTTGTTAACCACAGAAAGTGGGTCTAGGTGCATCAAAATATCCATTTCACAATCAAAATGCGTTTGAATTAACGCTTCTACTTCATCAGCAACTTGATGCGCTCTTATCAATGATAATGAGTCTTCCAGCTCTAAATGCATCTGAATAAACTTAATTTTACCACCTTGGCGAGTACGAATATCATGGGCACCAAATACGTCTTGATGACTATTCACAATGGCCAGTATTTGTTGTTTTTCTTCATCTGGGAGCTCTTTATCCATTAAGTGATCAGCACTTTCGCGAGCAATATCCCAGCTGTTATAAAGTAAATAAACAGCCACCCCAATAGCAAACAATGGATCGGCATAAGCGACGCCGTACTTAGCTAACACAATTGCCAGTAATACCGCCAAGTTTAAGATTAAATCGCCTTTATAGTGAATTGAGTCTGCTTTAATGGCGATTGATTCGGTGTGATTAATCACCTTAGTTTGTACAAACACCACCACGAGCGTACAAACAATAGCGAAAATACTAACCCAAATACCAAGGTCTGAATGCTTTAAGGTTACCGGATTAAATAAGCGCTCAATGCCATGAAACGCTAAAAAGCAACCTGAGCCAGCTATAAAAGCGGCCTGTGCAAGCCCGGCTAATGCTTCGGCTTTTCCGTGACCAAAGCGATGGTCGTCATCAGCAGGGCGTAGTGCATAACCTAGCACTAAAAAACTCATCAGTGAGGCTGTGATATCCATTAACGAATCGGTCAATGAACCCAGCATTGACGCCGAGCCAGATGCAAGCCAAGCCCAGCTTTTTGCTGCGATCATTAAACTCACCATAACAATGGTGACTATACTGGCTGTTTTAACCCAAAACTCATAACTACGATGCTGCACAACAACTTACCTTTAGTGAGTAACTGTGTTGAGTATATCATCTTTTAATTCTAGTTCGTGTATACTCAGCAGCAGATCAAATCCTTATAAATGAGATTCACATGCTTGATATTGTGTTGTACCAACCAGAAATTCCACCAAACACGGGTAATATCATTCGCTTATGCGCAAACACAGGTTATGCGTTACACCTAATTGAACCCCTTGGTTTTGAGTGGGATGATAAACGCGTAAAACGTGCAGGTCTTGATTATCATGAGTTTAGCCATGTACAGCGCCATGCCTCGTTTGAAGCATATCTAGAAAAATGCCAGCCGAAAAAAGTCTATGCTTGCACCACTAAGGGCAGCCAATTTCATCATCAAGCACAATATCAGCCTGGCGATTGTTTAGTGTTTGGCCCTGAAACACGTGGCTTACCTGATGATCTAATTCAGTCGTTGCCGAAAGAGCAACGTGTACGTATTCCAATGCAAAAAGACAGCCGTAGTATGAACTTATCTAACTCAGTTGCTGTATTTGTTTATGAATCTTGGCGTCAGCTGGGTTTCGTGAACGGTCAATAACTCATTGAAAAAGCGCTTGTAATAAATATTCACTAATTGTTTAGCACGACCATTTTTTATGGACTAACCTAAATAGGTGAGTTTGTTCCTAAAGATGGATTTAATGCGCTTTTTTGCCCGAGTATGCAGTATCATTTTGCTGATGCAGCACTTTTCTAGTGCTGCTTCTGCTGCTGTGTCTAATCCCTCTAACTCACAAGTCCCCAATACGACTCCCCTATTACTACTAATCTTTCTAGCGATTGTCATCCTCATTGGTGCGGTTATCTATTATCAAAGAAACCAAAAGATGACGCTGATGGATGCTCTACTTTCCCAGTCTAAAGATGGTATTTGGGTCACCGATGAACAGTTCCGGATCATAGAAATTAATAACGCATTTAGTGAAATATCGGGTTATAAAAAAGCCGATGTACTTGGTAAAAAATTCAAAGCATTAACGCAAGCCGGTCGTGATACACAACTCGAAGAAATTATCCAACAAGAGCTGAGTAATGATGGTTATTGGTCTGGCGAAATTTGGAATTTACGCAAAGATGGGCAACCCTACGCCATTGATTTATGTATAACAAAAGTGACCACACCACGCTTTGCAAAAAGCTCTGTACGTTACGTTGGTATGTTTTCTGATGTAACTGCTCGTAAGAATAACGAGCGAACTATGCTCAAGCTCACGACCAAAGACAGTGTCACGGGTTTATCAAACCGCGCCATTTTTATAGAGTCCCTTGAAAAAGCAATCAATGCTTGTAACGACACTTACCCTAGCCTGTTGATCATCTTTATTGATATAGACAACTTTAAAAAAATTAACGATTCGCTCGGTCACACAATTGGCGATGTACTACTAAAAGAGGTAGCCTGTCGTTTAACTGACTCTCTAAATTCAGGCTTTACCATTGCAAGACTCGGTGCAGATGAATTTGCGGTACTGGTACCGCCCTATCTTTATTCAGGTCAAACCGTATTCTTTGCAAAAAAAACCGCAGACATCGTCCTTCAGCAGTTTAAAACCCCATTTATGTTAGATGGCTTTGAGACTTCACTATCTGCCTGCTGTGGTCTTGCTATCTACCCAGACAACGCCTACAACTGTGAATACTTAATGCGCAGCGCAAATAGTGCTTTGAATCATGCAAAAAAAATGGGCCGTAATACGTATCAATTTTTTGATAAAGAGCGCCATACTCTCGACCCAACCGAGTTAACCAAAGAGAGCGCTTTATTTAAAGCCATTACCAACAATGAGTTTGAGCTTTATTTTCAGCCTAAGTTTGATGCCCAGCATAATCAGTTATACGGCTTTGAAGCATTAGTTCGCTGGCCTCAAGAAGATGGCAGTGTTATTAACCCCGATGAGTTCATTCCGCTTGCCGAACAAAATGGTGCCATTATTCCGCTCACCCAATTACTGATGGAGCAGCTGCTTAATCAACTAGCCCAGTGGCGAAAACAAAACATTTCGTTTGGTAATGTCGCTATTAATATTTCAGCCTTACACTTTCAGCAAAGTAGTCTTATTGAAACACTCATCGACAACTTAGCTAAATTTGACGTACCGGCACATTGCTTAGAACTCGAGATCACAGAAAGCGCCATGATGGATAACCCTGAGTTTGCAGAGCAGCAAATGAAACGCATTAAATCGATTGGTGTGCACATCGCGCTGGATGACTTTGGCACCGGTCATTCATCACTCAGTTACTTAAAGCGTTTTCCAATCGATACGCTCAAAATCGACAAGTCATTCGTAAAAGATATCGATAAAAACGACCAAGATCGCAACATCACCGCCACCATAGTGCGACTAGCTAAATATTTGGATATTAATGTGGTTGCTGAAGGAGTAGAAACTGAAGAGCAAGCCTACATGCTGCATATTATGGGCTGTCATTTTCAACAAGGTTACTATTACTGCAAGCCATTAAAAGCCAATCAAGTCAGCGAATTTATTAATGACACGCTAGAAAAGCAGCAATCTAGCTAGTGGTTGCAACGGTACATCAAATAAAAAACGCGATTAATAAATCGCGTTTTTTATTTAACAGTGCACAATCTAAATTATTCAGATTTTTGCTCACGGCCAAGTAGTGCCATCGCAGCTTCTTTTACATCTTTATTTTCATAAAGTACTTGGTAAATTTGCTCCGTTATTGGCATTTCAATACCGGTACGCTCAGCAAGTAAATACACTTCTTTGGTATTTCTATAGCCTTCAACAACCTGACCAATAGATTCAATTGCAGCTTCTACGCCTTCACCCTTGCCAAGAGCAAGACCAAAGCGACGGTTACGAGATTGGTTATCTGTACAGGTTAAGATCAAGTCACCTAGGCCAGCCATACCCATAAAGGTATCTGAACGGGCACCTAATGCACACCCTAAACGGCAAAGCTCAGCTAAACCGCGAGTGATTAAGGCAGTACGTGCGTTGGCACCAAAGCCAAAACCATCAGACATACCAGCGCCAATCGCAATGACATTTTTAACTGCGCCACCAAGCTGTATACCAATGAAGTCATCATTGTTATACACCCTAAATGAGCGACCACAGTGTAAAAGGTCAGCTAATTGCTTAGCGAAGTCTTTAGAGGTCGACGATACCGAAATAGCGGTTGGTAAGCCCATTGCCATTTCTTTGGCAAAAGTAGGCCCTGAAAGCACAGCCAGAGGAACATCATCTCCTAGCTCTTGCACCGCTACCTCTTGTAATAAACGCCCTGTATTTGGCTCTAAACCTTTGGTAGCCCATGCAACTTCAGCACCTTCTGACAACCAAGGTTTGATTTTTTGCAGCGTGCCAGCAAAAGCATGACTCGGAACAACAACCAAAATGATCTTGCTTGCTTTAACTGCCGTTTCTAAATCTGCTTCTAGTTGGAGGGTTTCAGGAAAGCTAACATCCGGAACATAACGTTGATTCTTTCGCTCAGCTGCAAGCGTAGCAACGTCATCGCTATTGCGGCCCCACAAGGTCACTGGGTGGCCATTTCTGGCAAAGCAAATAGCAAGGGCGGTGCCATAAGACCCCGCCCCTAATACTGTAACAGCTGATTGTGCTGTACTCATAGCTTATGCGTCTGCAGTTGCCTGTTGATCTTGAGCTGCACGTTGTTGCATGTATTGAGCAAATAGTGCGTCAAAGTTAACTGGCGCTAAGTTTAATTGTGGGAAAGTACCACGGTTAACTAGGTTTGATACTGCTTCACGTGCGTAAGGGAAAAGTACGTTCGGGCAGAAAGCACCTAACATGTGTGCAAGTTGAACTTCTTCAACTTCACCAATTGTGAAAATACCCGCTTGTTGGATTTCACATAGGAATGCTGTTTCTTCACCGATTGAAGCCGTTACTGTTAAAGCAAGAACAACTTCAAACACGCCTTCTTCTAATTTGTTAGAACGAGTATCTAAGTCAAGCTTTACTTCAGGAGTCCACTCTTTTTGGAAAATAGCAGGTGAGTTAGGCGTCTCAAAAGAAACATCTTTAGTGTAGATGCGTTGGATTGAGAATTGAGCGCCGGCTTGTTCTGCTGCTGCGTTTTGATTTTCTTCGTTCATTGTAATTCCTAACTTGTATTCGTTTTTATATTTAAAATTTATTAAGCGTTAAGCTTTGCGTCTAAAAGGCCTTGCGCTTCAATTGCCATCATGTCGTCACAACCGCCGATATGTTCATCATTAATGAAAATTTGCGGAACTGTGTAACCACCATTTGCTTTGTCGATCATTTCATCACGACGCTCAGGGTGAACACCAATATCGATATTCGTGTAGTCTACACCTTTACTGTCTAATAACGCCAAAGCACGTTGGCAGAATGGACAGTATGCTTTTGTGTAAAGAACAACATTACTCATAATAATTCCTCTATCGGGCAGTGAGCCTTATTAACGACCGGTCGTTGTTGGTAAGCTAGCTGATTGCCAAGCGCCCATACCGCCCGCTAATACATAAACACGCTCAAAACCTGCTTTATGCATTGCAGTTGCGATACCTGAGGCAGTCATGCCCGTGGTACATACTAGTATAATGGGTTTAGTCTTAAACTTTTCAAGGCTTGAAAAATCAGATTGCTTTGCTTTTTCCGGATTTAAGTGAGTTGCGCCTGCAATACGGCCAGAGTTAAACTCTTTTTGTGCACGTATATCAATCACTTGACCATCATCACGGTTAATTAGCAAGGTAAGTTGCTGTGGGTTGATTTGACGGATAGCCGAAAATTTACTTTTAAACCAACTGCTGATCAGCATAGCGACTAATGCTAACCAGATAATGCTCAAAACCGGATGATTCGAGATAAATTCAATATATTGATCCATGCGTTTTCCACTAAGAAATTTAGGTACCACAGCGCATAGCCATGGGTTAATTAAAATTTGCCACGCAAGTATACGTGCTTCAATTGAAAATGCTAGGGCGTGAAATATTTTAATATGACATATTGATAGCTGATCAAAACCATAAAACACGGTATGCTAGTGATATATAAGTGCCAATCTTCAGGAGCTATAATGACAGAGCATAAAAAACCATTGGTATTAATGATCTTAGACGGTTGGGGATACCGTGAAGACACAGAAAGTAACGCCATACTTGCTGCTAATACCCCAGTACTCGACAACCTTTGGGCAACCCGCCCACATACATTAATTTCAGGTTCGGGACTTGATGTTGGTTTACCTGCAGGACAAATGGGTAACTCTGAAGTAGGCCATGTAAATTTAGGTGCTGGCCGTATCGTTTACCAAGATTTTACTCGCATCACTAAAGCCATTGATGATGGTGAGTTCGATAGCAACCCAGCACTTGTTGATAATATCGACAAAGCTGTAAATGCAGGCAAAGCCGTGCATATTATGGGTCTTTTAAGCCCAGGTGGTGTTCATAGTCACGAAGACCACATTGTGGCAACGATTGAACTTGCAGCTAAGCGCGGTGCAAAAGAAGTCTACTTCCACGGTTTCTTAGACGGCCGTGACACACCACCACGTAGCGCAAAAGCATCAATTGAGCGCATCGAAGCCTTATTTGCAGAACTTGGCTGTGGCCGCTTAGCAACGCTTGTTGGTCGTTACTATGCAATGGACCGCGATAACCGTTGGAATCGTGTCGAGCTTGCATATGATGTTATGGTTAGTGGTATTGCTGAATACAGCTACACTGACGGTGTAACCGCACTAGAAGCGGCTTATGCACGTGACGAGAACGACGAGTTCGTAGCTGCAACAACTGTTGTGCCAGAAGGCCAAGCAGCTGCTGAGATCAATGATGGCGACACTGTTATCTTTGCTAACTTTAGAGCAGACCGAGCACGTGAAATGACTCGTGCCTTTGTTGATGCTGACTTCAGTGGTTTTGATAAGAAAAAATCACCACAGTTAAGCGCATTTGTAATGATGACTGAGTATGCAGCAGACATCAAAGCGCCGATTGCATTTGCCCCAGAGCCTTTAACAAATGTATTAGGCGAATGGTTAGAGAAGCAAGGTAAAACACAGCTACGTATTTCTGAAACAGAAAAATACGCACACGTGACCTTTTTCTTTAGTGGTGGTCGTGAAGATGAATTTGTTGGTGAGACTCGCGAACTAATTCCATCACCACAAGTAGCAACATACGATCTGCAACCAGAAATGAACTCAGAAATGCTGACCGATAAATTGGTTGAAGCAATCGCTAGCGGTAAATACGATGCCATCATCTGTAACTACCCTAACGGAGACATGGTAGGTCACTCTGGCGTATTCGAAGCAGCAGTGAAAGCATGTGAAGCAGTTGATCATTGTATTGGTCGTGTAGTTGCAGCACTTGAAGAACATGGTGGTGAAGCGCTTATTACAGCCGATCATGGTAATGCTGAACAAATGGCTAACCCAGCAACGGGCCAAGCACATACCGCACACACCAGTGAGCCAGTACCATTTATCTATGTTGGCCGTGATGCAACACCACATGATGCTAAAACATTGAGTGACGTGGCTCCAACCATGCTTCACCTACTCGGCTTAGAGCAGCCAAGTGAAATGACTGGTAAACCAATCATGACGCTGAAATAAGCTATGAGTAAATGTATTAACCACTTCTTTAAAACTGGTTTAATACTGACTTCATTAGTAGCAACTTCGGTTGTTGCTAATGAAGATCAAACCAAAAAAGACTTATCAGACATTCAATCAGCTTTACAAAAAACAGAGGCTGAGCTTAAAGGTCAACGCAAGTCCATTGCCCAAATGCGCAAAGATCTGCGCGCCCATGAACTCGACATAGCTCAAAATGCCAAAGCATTAAACCTTACCGCCCAATCAGTTAAAGAAAATGAGCAACAACAACGAGAACAACAAGCTAAAGTTGAGCAACTTAAAGCCCAGCAAGCACAGCGCCAAACCTTATTAGCTGCACAACTAAAAAGCGCCTATATGGCGGGTAGCCATGACTACTCAAAAATGTTGCTTAACCAACAAGACACAGCCAAAATTGAGCGCACGCTAAGTTATTATAATTATTTAAATAAAGCGCGTATTGAGCAAATTGAAGAGCTCAAAGCACTACAGCAAGAAATTGCAGACAACCAGGCTGAGCTTGAAAAAACCAAACAACGTCTAGTTGCCTTATATGATGAGCAAAAAAGACGCCAGCAAGCTCTAGTCAATGCACAACAAGAGCGTAAAACTAACCTCAATAAACTCCAGTCAGCGTTAAAAGAAACTAAAAGCTCTATTGATTACTTAAAAGAAAATGAGCAAACCCTGATCACCGCCATTGAAGAGCTTGAGCAAGAGCGAAATGAAAAAGTTGAATTACTAGGCTTACAAAGTAGTAAGGGCAAACTCGACTGGCCAACCAAAGGGGCATTACGCCACCGCTTTGGGCAACGCAAGCACGGCAACATAGATTGGAAAGGCGTACTTATCAGCGCTAAAGAAGGCAGTAATGTTAAAAGCGTACAGAACGGCCAAGTTGTTTACGCAGACTGGCTAAATGGCTTTGGCTGGGTTATCGCTATTGATCATGGCAACGGCTTTATGAGCTTATATGGTCACGCTCAAACTCTACTTCGCGATGTTGGCGACCTTGTTAGAGAAGGCGAAACAATTGCATTAGTCGGTCAAAGCGGCGGACAACCGGATCCTGGTCTATACTTTGAAATACGCCACAAAGGACGCGCAGTAAATCCTGTAAAATGGTGCAGACGCATTTAATTGATTAAATAGCTGCACTCTATGAGGAGCAGCTGATGCTAAACACAACTTACTCTTACAAAGCTCATTTATCCCCAGCTAAGTTTTTTACTCAGCTGTCTTTTTTATTACTTGTCAGCTTGCTATGCCTGATACTGCAATCGTTTCAGGCTATTGCAAAACCCTCGTTACAGTCACTACAGCATCAGCAACTAAACGAAATTCTATTTAATATCCATACATATTATGTTGATGATCTGAAACTACAAAACACATTTGTAACCCAGCCTGATAACTTACAAGTTGAGGCGTTATTCGAACGCCTTGATCCATACTCAAAATACCTCGACGAAACTGAGCTCGATGCTATCTTCAGTAGCACTAATGGTAGATACACGGGACTCGGTATAGAAGTAAAAGTTGAAGATGGTCGGGTTTATATTGTTAACACTATTAATAACTCACCTGCGGCGCTTGCGGGTCTTCAGGTAAATGATGAAGTTATAGCGATTAATCAACAACCTATTTTAGACAAAAGCATCGAAGAAGTGGCTAAATTAATTCGCCAAAGCGGTCAAAGTGCTGTCGATGTTGCTGTTAAAAGAGAGAAAGATACTGAGCTAAATTTCTCGATTAAGCGCCAACAAATCAACTTACAAAGCGTTCATGGCCATTTAGCAGATACAGGCGTTGCGCTTATCAGTATCAACTCATTCAATAACCACACATTGCACGATGTTGCTCGGGAACTTGCAAAAATGCAGGTCACCAATAGCTTCCCTCTTTCAGGTTTAATTATTGATTTACGCGATAACCCAGGCGGTACATTACAAGGGGCCATTGAAGTTGCAGATCTGTTCTTAGATAACGGCACCATAGTGTCAACCAAAGGCCGCTTTAATGAAGCTAATCAGAAGTATAAAGCCCATAGAGGCGACATACTCAGTGGCGCTCCTATTGCTGTACTGATTAACGAAAACTCAGCCTCTGCGGCTGAAATACTCGCAGCAGCATTAAGAGATAATCAACGAGCGGTGCTAATTGGCGAAACTTCTTTTGGTAAGGGCTCAGTGCAATCGCTGATACCTTTAGGTAACGGTAATACCGCATTAAAACTGACTACAGCACGTTATTACACACCTGCGGGTCAATCTATCGATGGAAAGGGGATCACCCCAGATGTGAGTATTAATCAAACAATGCTTTCAGAAATTGACCAAGGCGTTATAATAAAAAACATCCAAGAATTGGCACTTTTTAGCTCACTTCTAGATGGACAAGACAAAAAGCAACTTACAGCAAAGCAGCTCTTTATTATGCAGTAAGTAAATGCTCACAACGGATATAATAATTACAAAAAGTGAATTTAAAAACAGGCTTATTACTCGCCGTATGTTGCCTACCGCTATTCTGCCAAGCAAAGCAAATAGCCATAGTAATTGATGATATAGGCAATCATCAGCGCGACCTTGAAATATTAAACTTACCAGGGCAAGTGACCTTCTCAATCTTGCCCCATACACCCTATTCACAAATATTTGCTGAGCGCGCTAGTAAAACTCATAAAGAATTACTTTTACATGTACCAATGCAAGCGCTTGATAAAACTAAAGCACTTGGTCCGGGTGCACTCACCGATACTATGAGTAAGTCAGAGTTACAAACAACCCTTGGTCATGCGTTAGCCTCTCTACCACAAGTAAAAGGGGTCAATAACCACATGGGTTCTGAGTTAACACAACTTACAGAGCCAATGAAATGGACGATGGAAATATTAAAGAAACGCGGTTTATACTTCTTAGATAGCCGAACAACCAGTCAAAGTGAAGCACAAAACGTTGCTAACCTCTATGGTGTGGCTAATGTATCTCGCCATGTATTTCTTGATAACAATGTCACCCAAAGCCAGCTACAACATCAACTTGAAGAACTAAAAAGTAAAGCTGAACACTTCAACTACGCAATCGCCATAGCCCACCCCTATCCAGAAACCGTTGCTTTTCTACAACAAGCTCTCCCAGAATTACAACAGCAAGGCTTCGAACTTGTTCCCCTCTCACAACTAGTCGAAACAAAATACATTCAGCTTGCCAAAGCAGAGCAAAGGCAAGGGGAATGAGTGTTATAAAAGTAAGTTAGCGAGAGTAAAGTTAGCGAGGGGAAAGTTTTAAGGTCTGGCGTAGGTTGGGTAGAGCGAAGCGAAACCCAACACAGAGCTTTCAGCCGTCAGCGATCAGCCGCGTGGTGTGGGTGTTTGGTACTGCGTCTCCCCCTGCTGGAGGCTCTAGGTTCTAGGTTCTAGGTTCTAGGTTCTAGGTTCTAGGTTCTAGGCAAAGTGTACTTGTAGGAATGGCCTTAGCCATGAATGTGTTTGTTATGGTCTAGATTCGGCACTGAAGTGCCTCCTACTGGGGTGTTGCTGAGAGAGACTCTGTGTTTCAACTGACGTCTGACAGCTGAAAGCTGACAGCTGACAGCTGACAGCTCCAGACGCAAAAAAGCCCGACTCTTTCGAATCGGGCTTTCTTTAATTTGGAGCCTGGCGATGACCTACTTTCACATAGCAGCTGCTACACTATCATCGGCGCTGTTTCGTTTCACTACTGAGTTCGGCATGGGGTCAGGTGGGTCCAAAACGCTATTGTCACCAAGCAAATTTGGTTTAATTCGCTCATCTGAGCAAATTAATAAATCTGGAAATCTGATATCAAGTAAATGTCTACTTTAGTTTCTTAACTTCTGTCGTTACGCTGTCATAAAACGCGTTTGGCGTTGTATGGTTAAGCCTCACGGGTAATTAGTACAGGTTAGCTTAATGGCTCGCACCACTTCCACATCCTGCCTATCAACGTTGTAGTCTTCAACGGCCCTTCAGAGACTTTAAAAGTCTAGTGAGAACTCATCTCGAGGCCTGCTTCGCGCTTAGATGCTTTCAGCGCTTATCAGTTCCGAACGTAGCTACCGGGCAGTGCCATTGGCATGACAACCCGAACACCAGCGGTTCGTTCACTCCGGTCCTCTCGTACTAGGAGCAACCCCTCTCAATTCTCAAACGCCCACGGCAGATAGGGACCGAACTGTCTCACGACGTTCTAAACCCAGCTCGCGTACCACTTTAAATGGCGAACAGCCATACCCTTGGGACCGACTTCAGCCCCAGGATGTGATGAGCCGACATCGAGGTGCCAAACACCGCCGTCGATATGAACTCTTGGGCGGTATCAGCCTGTTATCCCCGGAGTACCTTTTATCCGTTGAGCGATGGCCCTTCCATTCAGAACCACCGGATCACTATGACCTACTTTCGTACCTGCTCGACGTGTCTGTCTCGCAGTTAAGCTGGCTTCTACCATTACACTAACCGTACGATGTCCGACCGTACTTAGCCAACCTTCGTGCTCCTCCGTTACTCTTTGGGAGGAGACCGCCCCAGTCAAACTACCCACCAGGCACTGTCCGTAATCCCGATTAGGGACCAACGTTAGAACATCAACACTACAAGGGTGGTATTTCAAGGACGGCTCCACAAAAACTAGCGTTTCTGCTTCAAAGCCTCCCACCTATCCTACACATGTAGGGTCAATGTTCAGTGCCAAGCTGTAGTAAAGGTTCACGGGGTCTTTCCGTCTAGCCGCGGGTACACAGCATCTTCACTGCGATTTCAATTTCACTGAGTCTCGGGTGGAGACAGCGTGGCCATGGTTACACCATTCGTGCAGGTCGGAACTTACCCGACAAGGAATTTCGCTACCTTAGGACCGTTATAGTTACGGCCGCCGTTTACCGGGGCTTCGATCAAGAGCTTCGTCCGAAAACTAACCCCATCAATTAACCTTCCGGCACCGGGCAGGTGTCACACCGTATACGTCATCTTGCGATTTTGCACAGTGCTGTGTTTTTAATAAACAGTCCCAGCCACCTGGTCACTGCGGCTCCCGTCCGCTTAGAGAGCAAGTCTCATCACAGATAGGAGCGTACCTTCTCCCGAAGTTACGGTACAATTTTGCCTAGTTCCTTCACCCGAGTTCTCTCAAGCGCCTTAGTATTCTCTACCTGACCACCTGTGTCGGTTTGGGGTACGATTCGGTATAATCTGAAGCTTAGAGGCTTTTCCTGGAAGTATGGCATCAACAACTTCACACCCTTGGGTGCTCGTCTCGTGTCTCAGTCTTAAGAGTCCGGATTTTCCTAAACTCTCAACCTACTCACTTTCACATGGGCAACCAACGCCATGCTTGTTTAGCCTGCTCCGTCCCCCCATCGCAATTATACCAAGTACGGGAATATTAACCCGTTTCCCATCGACTACGCCTTTCGGCCTCGCCTTAGGGGTCGACTTACCCTACCCTGATTAACATGGGATAGGAACCCTTGGTCTTCCGGCGTGCGGGTTTTTCACCCGCATTATCGTTACTCATGTCAGCATTCGCACTTCTGATACCTCCAGCATACCTCCCGGTACACCTTCAACGGCTTACAGAACGCTCCCCTACCACTCAAACAAAGTTTGAATCCGCAGCTTCGGTGCATAGTTTAGCCCCGTTACATCTTCCGCGCAGACCGACTCGACCAGTGAGCTATTACGCTTTCTTTAAAGGATGGCTGCTTCTAAGCCAACCTCCTGGCTGTCTGGGCCTTTCCACATCGTTTCCCACTTAACTATGACTTTGGGACCTTAGCTGGCGGTCTGGGTTGTTTCCCTCTTCACGACGGACGTTAGCACCCGCCGTGTGTCTCCCGGATAGTACTTTACGGTATTCGGAGTTTGCAAAGGGTTGGTAAGTCGGGATGACCCCCTAGCCTTAACAGTGCTCTACCCCCGTAAGTATTCGTCCGAGGCTCTACCTAAATAGATTTCGGGGAGAACCAGCTATCTCCCGGTTTGATTAGCCTTTCACTCCTAGCCACAGGTCATCCCCTAACTTTTCAACGTTAGTGGGTTCGGTCCTCCAGTTGATGTTACTCAACCTTCAACCTGCCCATGGCTAGATCACCGGGTTTCGGGTCTATACCTTGCAACTATACGCCCAGTTAAGACTCGGTTTCCCTACGGCTACCCTAATCGGTTAACCTCGCTACAAAATATAAGTCGCTGACCCATTATACAAAAGGTACGCAGTCACCCTCGAAGGGCTCCTACTGCTTGTACGTACACGGTTTCAGGTTCTATTTCACTCCCCTCACAGGGGTTCTTTTCGCCTTTCCCTCACGGTACTGGTTCACTATCGGTCAGTTGGGAGTATTTAGCCTTAGATGATGGTCCACCTATATTCAGTCAAAGTTTCACGTGCTCCGACCTACTCGATTTCACTTAAGATGCATTTTCGTGTACGGGACTATCACCCTGTATCGTCAAACTTTCCAGAATGTTCCACTAACACATAATAAGCTTAAGGGCTGGTCCGGTTTCGCTCGCCGCTACTTCCGGAATCTCGCTTGATTTCTGTTCCTACGGGTACTTAGATGTTTCAGTTCTCCGCGTTCGCCTCTTACACCTATGTATTCAGTG
>NZ_SGPD01000015.1:0-47834 GCF_004208935.1 Pseudoalteromonas sp. CO109Y | reverse complement strand
ATTCGAACCCTCGATAGAGCTACAAACCCTATACTCCCTTAGCAGGGGAGCGCCTTCGGCCACTCGGCCACCTCTCCGTCTTGTGGGGCGTATAATAAAGATTTCAGGAAATATGTCAAACACTTTTCAAGGAAAATCGTATAGATGGTTATAGATTGTCCATAACGAACCAAAACAGCTTGTTTTTGTTTATCCTTTCACCGTTTTTTCTTTATCACTCAACGGCTCAAGACCCGTCAATGGGATTAGTTCATCAGTTAACTCTGCGAGGTATTGATCTTGATAACCCAATTGTTGGAATTCGGCTATGCAAGCACGATAAAAATCTTCACGTTGATGCTCGCTTTTGTTCGTATCTGTAGGCAACGGCGAAGGCTTTTTAGTCATTATTATTAAGTCCATTTATACATTGAACGAGAATTGCGCAATGATGTCATATCTTGGCTAAAAATAATACTATTGGCCTTTGTATTTGTAGAAAAATTTTACAACTTAGTAACTTTGTTGGAAGACTAATTCAGCATTTCTTTTTAGATCAGCTAATTACAATTGAGTATTAAAATTGAGAGCAATAAAAATCAGAAATTTCTGATAACAAAAACGCCGCTAAAAAGCGGCGTTTTCAAGACTTTTAGCTGATTAATCAGCTTGAGGACGCATGTGTGGGAATAGGATCACGTCTTTAATTGTTGGTGAGTCAGTAAATAACATCACTAGACGATCGATACCAATACCCTCACCCGCTGTTGGTGGTAAGCCGTATTCTAATGCACGAATATAGTCATCATCGTAGTGCATCGCTTCATCATCACCAGCGTCTTTCTCTTCAACTTGACGAGTAAAGCGCTCTGCTTGGTCTTGTGCATCGTTAAGCTCAGAGAAGCCATTTGCTAATTCACGGCCGCCAACGAAGAATTCGAAGCGGTCAGTTACAAACGGGTTTTCATCGTTACGACGTGCAAGTGGTGACACTTCCCACGGGTAAGCGGTAATGAAAGTTGGTTGAATTAACTTATGCTCAGCTGTCTCTTCGAAGATTTCACATAAGAATTTACCCGGGCCCCATACACAGTTTTCTGGGATCTTAACGTGTACTTGCTTCGCGTACGCTTTAAGTTCTTCAAAATGGTTTTCAGGGTCATTAAATACCGCAGCATCAAAGTCTGGGTTGTACTTAAGGATAGCCTCGCTCATTGTTAAACGAGCAAAAGGTTGACCAAAGTCGTACTCTACTGAATCAACCACTTCACCATTTTCATCTTTCGTTGTGTTAACCACTATTGGTGAACCAAGTACGTCTGTCGCAACAGTACGTAACATGTCTTCAGTAATGTTCATCAGGTCAATGTAGTCAGCGTATGCTTGGTAGAATTCGATCATTGTGAATTCTGGGTTATGACGCGTTGATAAACCTTCGTTACGGAAGTTACGGTTGATTTCAAATACACGCTCAAAGCCACCCACAACTAAACGTTTTAAGTAAAGCTCAGGTGCAATACGTAAGTACATGTCGATATCAAGAGCGTTGTGGTGTGTTACGAATGGACGAGCAGACGCACCACCCGGGATCACTTGTAGCATCGGCGTTTCAACTTCCATGAAGTCACGATCAGCTAAGAAACGACGAATACCTTCAACAACTTTTGAGCGAATACGGAAGGTTTCGCGTGTCGCTTCATTAGTAATTAAGTCAACATAACGTTGACGGTATTTAGTTTCTTGGTCAGATAAACCATGGAATTTTTCTGGTAACGGACGTAATGACTTTGTCAGTAACTCGTACTCTGTCATTTCTACGTATAGGTCACCTTTACCTGATTTATTTAGTGCGCCTTTAACACCGATGATGTCACCGATATCAAGTTGACCATATTTTGCTTTTAATTCTTTTTGTACGTCTTTTGATGCGTACGCTTGAATTTGGCCTTTCATGTCTTGTAACGCAAGGAAAGGACCACGTTTTGCAAGAATACGACCCGCTACTGATACAACGTGTTGCTCAGCAACTAATTCTTCTTTCGATTTATCACCAAACTCAGCTTGCAAATCAGCCGTGTAATGTTCACGACGGAATTGGTTTGGATGACCGTTGGCTGGGCAATTTTCGCGGATTGCGTCTAATTTGCCACGACGCTCAGCGATTAACTTATTTTCGTCTTGGATTTGATCAGTCATTTTTTAGCTCTTTTTTAGCTTGGTGGTTATAGGCCAGATTTAAGGCTGGCTTCAATAAATTTATCTAAGTCGCCGTCAAGAACCGCTTGTGTATTACGGTTTTCAACGCCTGTACGTAAGTCTTTAATGCGCGAGTCATCAAGTACGTATGAACGAATTTGACTACCCCAGCCAATATCAGATTTAGCATCTTCTTGGCTTTGTTTCTCAGCATTTTGCTTTTGAATTTCAAGCTCAAACAATTTCGCTTTTAACTGCTTCATTGCTTGGTCTTTATTCTTGTGCTGTGAACGCTCATTTTGGCACTGTACAACAGTGTTAGTTGGTATATGAGTAATACGAACCGCAGATTCTGTTGTATTTACGTGCTGACCACCGGCGCCTGATGCGCGGTAAACGTCAATACGTAAGTCTGCCGGATTAATATCAATTTCGATATTATCGTCGATTTCTGGGTAAACGAATGCCGATGCAAACGAGGTATGACGACGACCACTTGAGTCGAACGGGCTCTTACGCACTAAACGGTGAACACCTGTTTCTGTACGTAACCAACCGTATGCATATTCGCCAACAAAGCGCACTGTTGCGCCTTTGATACCAGCCACATCACCATCAGTTGCTTCAACCAGTTCAACTTTAAAGCCTTTTGCTTCACCCCAACGTAAATACATACGCAGTAGCATGTTGCACCAGTCTTGGGCTTCGGTACCGCCAGAACCTGATTGTAAATCAAGGTAAGCATCGTTTTGGTCATGATCGCCTGAGAACATGCGACGGAACTCTAGCTTTTCAAGCTGTGTGTTTAAATCGCCTAATTCAGCTTCGGCTTCTGCGAAGGTTTCTTCATCTTCTGCTTCAACAGCAAGCTCGACTAAACCTTCAACATCTTCGGTACCTGACACTAGATTATCAATGGTCTCAACGATAGCTTCGAGTGCCGACTTTTCACGGCCAAGTGCTTGAGCTCGCTCTGGCTCATTCCACACTGCTGAATCTTCAAGTTCTGCGTTAACTTCTTCTAACCGCTCTTTCTTAAGAGGGTAGTCAAAGGTACCCCCGAAGCAGTTCAGTACGTTCGCGAATTTCCTTGATTTGATTAATCACAGGATTCACTTCAAACATGTACATTACTCCAAAATGGCTGATTTACCGCGCACCGTTATCGACAATAAATACGGTAAATTATCTACAAATATTAAAAACGCCCGATTTTAACAAAAAACCGAGCGTTTTATTAGCCTTTTATGTCGATTATAACGATATTTTTATGTCGCTTTTTGTAGCTCTCGAATAATCAACTGTAGCGAGAATTTACCACGGAATTCATTTATATCGAGTTGATAAGCAGCTTTCACATAACGCACTTCGGTATCTGGCCATGCACGCACATCAACACCAAATGCAATGCCGTCAACTAATCGTCCAGACTGATGTTTTAAAACCAGTTTTAAGTGTTTTTCACCGACAATGCGCTGCTGTATTACCTCAAACACATGCTCAAACACTGGCTCTGGAAATTGCTGTCCCCAGGGGCCGGCATTTTTTAGTAAGTTGGCAAACTCCATCGAAAAGCACTCATTAGGTAATTCACCGTCGGTAAGTAAAATACTTTGCTTATGCTCTTCAGTGAGTGTGTCTTTCACCATTTGCTCAAACACGGTTTTAAATTCAGTAAAACTTTGCTCATTGATACTCAGCCCGGCCGCCATAGCATGGCCACCAAATTTACTGATCAAGTGCGGATAGAGTGTATTTACTCGCTCGAGTAAATCACGCATATGCAGCCCTTCAATAGAGCGGCAAGAGCCTTTTATTTCGCCGTTATCGCCAGCAGCAAAAATAATCGTCGGGCGGTGATACTTTTCTTTTAAGCGACCAGCCAAAATACCAATCACACCTTGGTGCCAATCAGCTTGGTATAAACAAATGGCATCAGGCACTGACTCAGTTTTAAATGCTAAACGGTCAAGCACCGCCTGTGCTTCAGTTTGCATGCCCTGCTCTATTTCACGGCGCTCGTGATTTAGGCTGTCGAGCTCACCGGCAATTCGGCGTGCTTGATTTATATCGCTTGATAACAAACAGGCTATACCTAAACTCATATCATCTAAACGCCCTGCTGCATTTAAGCGTGGTGCCAATGAAAAGCCAAAGTCACTGGCACTTAAACGGGCAGCATTACGATTTGCCACTTCGATTAAGGCACTGATACCTGGGCGTGTTTTACCACTACGAATACGTGCTAAACCTTGATGAACTAAGGTACGGTTATTGGCATCAAGCGCGACCACATCGGCCACGGTACCGAGGGCTACAATATCAAGTAGCTCAGCCAAATTTGGCATTGGCTGATGCTGAAAATACCCTTGTTCACGTAAGTGGCTACGTAAAGCAATGAGCAGATAAAAAGCGACCCCAACGCCTGCTATTGATTTCGATGGAAACTGACAGTCATGGCGATTCGGGTTCACGATGGCATCAGCATCTGGCAGGGCTTCACCTTGTAAATGGTGGTCAGTTACCAGCACTTTAATACCCGCTTGCTTAACAATTGCAATGCCATCTATACATGAAATACCGTTATCAACAGTGATCACCAGCTCGGGTTGCATAGTCACTATTTGCTCAGCAAGCGCAGGACTTAAGCCATAACCTAGGCTGAATCTGTCAGGTACCAAGTAATCAAGGTTCTTTAAGCCAAACATAGCAAGACCTTGCATTAAGGTTGCTGTGCTGGTTGCGCCATCGGCATCAAAGTCACCGACGATTAACACGCGACTTTGAGCCGCGAGGGCTTGTTGCAATAGCACCACAGCTTTGTCGATATCTTTAAACAACTTAAAGTCATGTAATGTCGCAGCGCTATTATCGAGTTCGGTGGCACTTTGCACCTGTCGAGTCGCATATATTTGCTTAATTACAGGGTGTAAATGGTGTGGTAAATGCGAATCATCAACATGAGGACGAGCTTGAATTATTTTTTCCATGTCGGAAATGGTACTTCTTTGCTTAATACAAATAAAAAAGGCCTACGAAAAATAGGCCTTTTCGTTTAAAAAATCAGTTATGAAGATGTTTTTGGTAAGGCATCAAGCGCTTGGCTAATTTGCGCAGCTGATTGATAACCTGGGATCATGGTGCCATCTTCTAAAATAATTGCTGGAGTACCCGACATACCAAAGCTTTGACCTAGTTGGTAATGCTCAGCAATTGGCGCGTTACAACCTGGCACGTCTGCGACTTCTGCACCCGCTTTTGCTTCTGTTAACGCTTCAGCAGGGTCTTTAGCACACCATACATTCATTAGATCTTGGTAACCTTTACCACGTAAGCCCCCACGTGGGAAAGCTAGGTATTTAACCGTGATACCCGCATCTAAGAAATCATCAAGTTCACGGTGTAACTTACGGCAGTAACCACAGGTAATATCGGTAAAGACTGTGATTGAATGCTTTTCGTTTTTCGCTTTGTAAACGATCATTGAGTCTTCGTACTCAGCAATGCCTTCTTTACGTACATCGCTCAGTGCATGCTCTGTTAGATTAACTCGGTTATTAAGGTCAATCAGTGTTCCTTGCATTAGAAATTGACCGTCAGGGCTTGCGTACAGCACGCCTTTATCAGTAATTAGTTCTTTAAGGCCTGCCACTGGGCTTGGGTTGATTTGCTTAACGGTTACGCCTAATTCAGCAAACTTAGCAATAATAGGGGCATCAGCAGCATCTGTTGTTGATACGCCATTGGCAAACACATTTAAGCTTGTGCCTAGTAGTGCTGTGGCTAAAACTAACTTTTTCATAAATATCCTATATCCTGATCATTTTTTATATAGACCGGTACATCTTTAAAAATCTTGCACTAAGCACGTGGATGATGTTGCTCGTGTACCGACTTCAATCTTTCATTCGCTACATGGGTATAAATTTGTGTTGTTGATAAGTCACTGTGACCTAACATCATTTGCACGACTCTAAGGTCCGCCCCATGATTAAGCAAATGCGTTGCAAACGCGTGTCTGAGCGTATGCGGTGATAACGGCGATTCAACTGATGCCAAAATAGCATAGTGTTTGATGCGATGCCAAAAAGTTTGTCGTGTCATGCCAATCCCGCGCTTTGATGGGAACACAAAGTCAGTGGCATGTTTAATCATTTGCGAACGACCCACTTTTAAAAACTGCTCAAGCCAGTACATTGCTTCTTCGCCTAGGGGAACTAAACGCTCTTTATTACCCTTACCTTTTACAAAGACCACCGCCTGGCGCAAATTAATTTGCTCCATTCTGAGTCCCACCAGCTCAGTAACACGAAGCCCAGTAGCATATAACAGCTCAAGCATGGCTTTATCGCGAAGTCCCATAGGATCTTCTATGTCTGGGGCTGCAAGCAGAGCTTCGACTTCGGCTTCTGACAGCGTTTTTGGTAATGACTGCCCAGCTTTTGGCTGAGCAATATTGACCATCGGCGAATCGGCAATGGCTTTTTCGCGTACAAAATACTGATAAAAACGCTTAAGCGCACTGATGCTTCGCGCTGTGCTGCGCGACTTCAGCCCTAAATCAACACGGTATGCTAAATACGCTTCAATATCATCAGAGCGAACAGCTAGTAGGTCTTTATCTTTTAAAAATTGGCAAAACTTTTCAAGGTCACTGCGATAAGCAGCGAGTGTATTTTCGCTGACCCCTTGCTCAAGATACAGCGTATCTAAAAATAACTCTAAATGTTCGGCGTTATTTGCTGTTATTACACCTTTTTGGGCTTGTGAATTATTATCAGCCACGCGTACTCTCATCCTTATCAAGGTATCAATTGATTATACCTTACGGTAAACTTACGCCTATCATATCAGGCAAATACACAGTGATAAATACGATGCAGATTGGTTTATTTTATGGTTCTACAACCTGCTACACAGAAATAGCGGCAGAGAAAATTCGCGATATTATTGGTCACGACATCGTGAGCCTTCACAATATCAAAGATGAGCCATTAAAAAATGCAGAGCAATTTGATTTCGTGATCTTCGGCATTTCAACTTGGGATTTTGGTGAGTTGCAAGAAGATTGGGAATCAATCTGGGACGACATTAAAGATGTTAACCTAAACGGCAAAACCGTGGCTCTGTTTGGTATGGGCGATCAACAAGGTTATGGTCAGTGGTTCCAAGACGCACTTGGCATGTTACACGATGAAATTTGTGATCAAAGCATTACCTTGTTAGGCAAATGGCCTAACGATGCAAGTTATGAATTTGAGGCTTCAAAAGCACTCACTGAAGATGGCAAACAATTTGTTGGCTTAGCCCTTGATGAGGACAGTCAATACGAGCTCAGCGATGAGCGTATCGCAAGCTGGGTTGAACAAGTCATGACTGAGTACAGCGAAAGCTTGTAAGTCATGGATAAAAAAGCCAAGCATTGCTTGGCTTTTTTAATGATTATTCAACGCGTTGCCAGTATTGATTACGATAGAAAAATGCAATATAACCGCGTACTTCAAGTACCTTACCTTGTTCTTGTGGTGTTAGTTTAAGGGTATAGGTTTTACCATTGTTTGGGTCTAGAATTTCCCCCTCTTGCCAGCTACCATCACCGGCATCTTTAGCACCTTCTATAATTTGTAACCCTAAAATTGGCTGATTTTTCTTATCACCTTTACACTCTTCGCAGATTGCGTCTTGCTTGGCTGGGTTAAGGATTTTTTCAACACTACCAACCAATACACCATCTTGCTCACTAATACGTACTAAAGATTTCGCTTCATTCGTTTCTTCGTCAATAGTTTTCCAAAGACCCACTGGCGTCAATGCAGCAAAACTCAACTGAGAAAATAATAAGGCAGATAAAACAATTGATAAACGGAACATAAAAAACTCGTATAAAACTTAAGACTTTGGCACTATATCAGGGCTTAACCAAACACACCATTTTCTAAGCTCCGAAATCGACACAGCATTGCGAGGGAACACAATGAGTCAATTCACATTAATTACCGGTGATATTGTCAGTTACGACAGTAATCAGGTAGCTACAATTAACGCCACGGGCGAAATAAAAATAAATCGCTTTGCTGAGCCATTATTTATTCCTGATAGCGCTAAAGCCGCCATTGAACTGGGTCGGCTTGATGATAACTTGTTTAATTTAAAAAAGTTATTACGTTCAGGCTATGCCGATCCCTGCCCTACAACCCGCGTGCTAATTGAAACCACACATCCTTTACCTGACATCAACGGCCTGCTGATAAAACGCCGCTTTAGCATTATTGACTTTTGCAGTGCCGAAATAGAAAAGTCGCACAGTAAAGCCGTGTTAGACGCCCTATTAGAGCTTGAATATGTGCAACAAATTCAGCTTGATGAAGTAATGCAATTACAGCCACCGGTACAATTTAACAACCAATAAAGGTACAATAACTTATAAGTATGCTAATCAGCTCCTTCATTTGTAAAAGGAATAACAATGAAAAGTGCGCTACCTATAATGATTGCCGCAAGTATTTTGCTAACTGGTTGTGATGAATTAGAAGTTGAAGAAACTCATAACTTTGGCGATGAAATGTATGAGAACAATTACACACTCGTAAATACCACTGATTTAGAAGTGGACTATTACATGGCAAACACTGACCTGTTTGGTGATGCTCAAGAAGTTAAAGACTCTCAATACTATATTGATACGCTTGCATCGCAATCACTTCCCATTGATGTAACACATGCTCACAATGAACGTAGTCGTATTTCATTTTATGTAGTCGATCACAGCGACATAACTAACTCAGCCACACAGATGTATCAGGTAGAGCAAAATCAACCTTATCATTTTGTGGCTTGGCAAAATGAAGAAAAGCTTCGTTTAACACTCGTCAAAAAAGCTAATGATGATAAAGATGACTTTTTTGCTATACGTATTCTCGCAACTGAAAACCTTCGCTTAAAAATCGAAAATCAAATCGTCAATTTATATCAAAATCAATTAAGTTACTGGTACCACATTGATGACTGCGCTGATGATTTAAAAGTATCAAAGCTCAATGATGAAGATAAGCGAGTTTATGAACCAGTCTCAATCTGCAACGCATCATATGGGCAGTCATACACTTTACTTTTAAGTGAAGATGGCCTTGAAGCGAGCATTGCTGAATAACGATTACATCTTTAGGTAAAAAGCTTTACAGAGCTCTTTATAATCTTGGCTATAGCTGCCATCAGCTGCATGTATGGTTAACGATGATGTATCACATTCGCCGTTGTTTTGGCTGAGTAACAACAGGCTACGACTTGGTTGTTTTTTCTCGGTTGTACGTACCAAGCAATGGCGATTTAAGTACCAGCCTGCCTGCTCAGCTACCGCAATGAATTGTTTTGCCTCTACGCAAGGCAAAATCACATTCAAAAGCGTTTTGCCGTGGCTAATCCTAGTACACGCTTCTATCAATTCGCTGAAGCTAAGGCCGTCAGTATGACGGGCAGTATTTCGAGCATCATTTTCACCTTTTAGGCTCGCATTAAAATACGGTGGATTGGTGATGATCGCATCAAAAGGCTCTGCTGCGTTGAACGACTGTACAGCTCCTTCGAAAAGGTTTATTTCTGGCCAAGGGCTAGCCGCAAAGTTATCTCGAGCATCATTACAGGCACCCGCGTCAATTTCGATGGCACTTACTTTTGCTTCAGGCGCTCTTTGTTTTGCCATTAACGCCAACAACCCTGTGCCTGTGCCAATGTCTAAAATGCCCTTAGCACCACTTAAATCAGCCCACGCCCCTAACAAAATACCATCGGTCGATACTTTCATCGCCGTGCGTGTTTGCGTTACCGTAAATTGTTTAAACACAAAGCCTGACATTTTTTCACCTTTTCATTCACCACAGCCGCGTTAACGCGTATAATTAGGCTCAATTGTCCTCTATTTATGTCACTCTATGCAATTTTCTGAATTTGATATCGATAACAAGCTGTTAAATGCCATTAATAAAATGGGTTTTGATACGCCTACCAGTATTCAACAACAGGCGATCCCTGAAGCACTTCAAGGTCGTGATATTTTGGCATCTGCCCCTACTGGTACGGGTAAAACAGCCGCGTTTTTGATCCCTGCAATTCAATACTTGCTTGATTTCCCACGTCGCGATCCTGGCTTTGCGCGCGTATTGATCATGACACCAACCCGTGAGCTTGCTTATCAAATTCATGAGCAATGTGAATTACTCGCAGCACAAACTCATCTTAAAATTGGGGTTGTAACAGGTGGTATAAACTACGGGACACACAGAGAAATTTTCGAAAGCAATAACGACATTCTCATTGCCACACCTGGGCGTTTAATGGAGTACCTTGAAACAGAGAACTTCCATGCTGAAAACGTTGAAATGCTTATTCTTGATGAAGCTGACCGCATGCTAGACATGGGCTTTCGTAAAGAAATGCTACGCATTTGTGATGAAGCACGTAACCGCCGCCAATGTTTCTTATTCTCAGCGACCCTTGAAGGTGACAGCGTTGAGTTATTTGCAGAGCGTATCTTAAACGACCCTGCACTGCTTGAAGCCGAATCTTCACGTAAAGAGAAAGGCAAAATCCACCAATGGGTTCACCTTGCTGATGACTACGACCACAAGCTAAAAATGTTGGTTGAAACATTAAATGGTGACGACATTCATAAAGCTATTGTGTTTGTAAAAACTCGTGAGCGCTTAGAAACATTAGTTGGTGAGCTAAACAACGAAGGCCTTCGTGTAGCTTGGTTACGCGGTGAAATGCCACAAGACAAGCGCATGAAAGCGATGGAGAACTTTCACTCTGGTCGCAACAATATCTTAGTTGCAACGGATGTTGCTGCTCGTGGTATTGATGTTGCTGATATCAGCCATGTTATCAACTTTGATATGCCACGTACCGCAGACGTATACGTACACCGTATTGGCCGTACTGGTCGTGCAGGTAAAAAAGGCATTGCGATTTCATTTATTGAAGCTCATGACGTGGCAATTGTTGGTAAGGTTGAGCGCTACATTGAGCAAAAATTGAAACGCCGAGTAATTAAAGGGCTTGAGCCACAACACAAAGAAGCGAAGATCCCATCTAAAAAGAAAAAAGATCCAGTAAAAATGAAGGCAAAGAAAAAAGCCAAAGCTAAAACGAAGAAGAAAAAGTAGTTTTAACTTTAGCATCATAACTGTGAAAATGCCGAGTTTGTCTCGGCATTTTTGTGCCATACCCTTTTTACTTATTAACTGTGTAATTAGTTCACACTTTATTGCCCACACATCACACCCATAAAAACAAACCAATAAAATTCAACAACTTAAATATTGGAATAATAATTGTAACAGGTTCAGCAATAGTTCACAGCAGACTAGATTAACGAGGGAATTGTATGAGCCGCTTTAAATTAACCGTAGTACTTACTTTATTGAGTTGTATGTTTTTACTTGCTTGCGCAACGACTGTGAGCGCCAATACTAGTGTGCTAACAACAAGCACATCTGCGCAACCGCGCTTACAGCAAATGGCATTGCAGAAGTTAACTCGTAACCCTAACTTTCACATTGAAAACTTACAAGTGATTGTTGAAGGTGAAACTGTTGAACTAAAAGGTATTGCAGAAACAGGCTTTCAACGTGCTTTAGCACAGAAGTTTTTAGAGCACAGCCAAGGTGTGATGCAGATAAAAAACAACCTTAAAGTGAGTAAGTTAAATCACTCGTCACTTTAAGGTTAGGTTTACAGAAGAGGCTTGAGATTATTCGCCACTTGCTTGTAAGTTGATGAATTTCGCAAGCTCTTCAGGTTGACCCATCAGCATTTGAATTTGCTGATTAATCTCCATCATAGTTTTACCTTCAGGTAATTTAGCTGATACTGAGAAAGACGATAAACCATTCACAAAGTTGCTAATCGCTGTTGCAAGTTCTTCGCTCACTGGCACTTGCTGTAATTGCATCGCAACGACTTGCTTAAATTGCTCATGGGTCATACCTTGCGCAGTTAAGAAGCTATCAACGACCGCTTTAAGCTCACCTTCATCAGCAATCGACATATTGATGCTACGTGGCTCTAACTGAGTGAGGGCTGCCATCATCTTCGATTGCTGTTGTAACTGCTGTTCTAAAGTAAGCTGACCATCAGCTGCTTCATTTTGCATCTGGCTCACAGCAAGTGATGCTTCCATCAGCGCTGTGGTTTTAGCTAAACCAAGATTAAAGTTAACGTCAGCCACCTCATTTGCAGTGACTTTAAGAGCAAAGTCGCTGTCGCCTGAATCTTTATTATAATCAAGCGATGAGTCAACGTTATAGCTTGTTGATGCTAGCTTGTTATTAGAGTTTTCTGGCAGCTGCGCTAAAAATTCATCGCTAAAACGAAAGTTCTTCATAACAAAACCAGTATGAGGCGGCACTGCATCTACTTCGTAACCCGACACATCAATGCTATCGATTGTTGCGACAGGCTCATTGCTTAAACTATTTGAAACCGTGATCTCAGATAACTGCATGCTGCTATCAAAAATACTGGCTGAGATATCGCTGTATTTAATTTCTACACCGCTTTGGATTGATAATGCACTAATTTGCTTATCAACCACCTTTTTCACTTCCTGTGTAGCTGCGTAATTTGCGTAAGCTACGCCACCGACAGCCGCAGCAACAACCGCTGCAATAATTAACTTCTTCATTTTATTTCCTTTAATTGGTGTAAATTTTTTATCAGTGTATCAAATTGTATTTAGTTTATTAACGACAATAGCTCATGCACGGTTTTTACTGGGGTGATCTTAGCACCAAGGCCTTCCATTGATTTATGGTAATTACGATATGGAATAAAGATCTCAGTAAAACCGTGTTGCGCAGCTTCTTTAACTCGAGGTACGCCGCTGTCGATTGGTCTTACATCACCATTTAAACTTAGCTCACCCATAATACAGGTGGTACGCGGTACAACAAATTCGTTCAAGCTGCTTAAAAGTGCTGCTACCAATGCTAAATCGATACAAGTCTCTGACTCATCGATTTTTAAACCACCAACAATGTTGAAAAAAGTATCGTGGAAGATTTTTGTTTTTGTGTGCTTACGTAAAATACCTGTTAGCATCTTGATACGATTCATATTCAAGCCAACACACACCCGCTGCGGGAATTCGGCTTCGGTTTCTGTGGTTAAACATTGTATTTCGAGTAGTAAGTTACGGTTACCTTTACGGATACAAGTGATAGCAGAGCCCGGAGACTCGGTACTAGAACCAGATAAAAAGATTTCGCTTGGGTTATCAACGCTCAACATTCCGCGCTCGCACATTCTGAAAATACCCACGGTATCGATATCGCCAAAACGGTTTTTATTAGCACGCAGTGTTCTGACTTGGCCATCGTTAGTATCGATATGTAATAAAGCATCGACTATGTGTACAAGTGTTTGCGGCCCAGCAATTTCGTTATTTTTGTTTACATGGGCAATGATGAACATAGTGACATCATTTTGCTTACAGTATTGTGTTAGTGCCTGAGCTGCACTTTTTACCTGTGAGGGTGAGCCAGGGCTACCATTTGCCGTTTCTGTTACCACGGCCTGAATTGAGTCAATCACCGCGAACTTAATTTTGTTTTTATCAAGCTCTTCAATGATGGCTTCAACACTGGTTTCAGACAGCAAGTAAAGCTCATCTTCGTTGTAATCTAATCGTAAGCGATTCACACGGTTTTTGAACTGCGATAGAGACTCTTCGGCTGTGCAGTATAAAGAAGGCATTAGCTTTGACATACGTGCGACTAAATCTGACAGCAAGGTGGTTTTACCGGCACCTGGGTCGCCAGAAATAATGTTAACAGAGCCTGTGGTTACGCCACCACTTAGCACTCTGTCTAGCTCACCTATTTCTGTAAGGCGTTTTTCGGCCTCAGTGGTCGCAACTTCATTGATTTTCTTTGAGCCACCGCTAGCGATACCGGCATAGCCTGCCACTGCCGCACGGCTTGCCGCTTGCTTCGATTGCCCCGCTGAAGGCTTAAATTCTGCCAGCGTATTCCATGCTCCACACTTACACTGACCTTGCCAGCGTTGATAGTTCATGCCGCACTCAGTGCAGACAAATTCGATTTTTGCTGATTTTGCCATTCGGCCTTACCTATTTTGGTCGCTGTTTTGTGACTATTTCTGTATTTTCAAGCATATAATAGCTAAAGTAAAACATATGACTCAGGTAATTAATCTAGAGTCACTTTTGTAGTCACAAAAGATAATATGCTGTAACTTGCCCCATGAAAAACGCTTAATCATGCTAAGTGCTTAATTAAGAAATGGTTAAGGGCACAGTTTTTGCTTACAAATAAAACTTTACAGTGCTTGCCATTTAATTGGCGAATACATATAACAATAACTAATAAAATAAAAAACTAGTTACACTGCTTTGGCTTTCAATAGCACGCTAGTATACCTACTTTTTTAGATAGACGGTGATGGTTTTATAAATGGCTGAAGACATACTGCTTAAATATGAAAGCCTAGTTGAAGAACTAAAGGCACATTTAGGCACTCCCCAGTTCGACAAACTGTTTAAATCAAAAACAGCTAGCTTAACTAAGCCAGAGCAGTTTCTGATCAAAATGGAAATGTCGCGCTTATCTCAGCCTGTAGCACGCTTTATTGATTTACGTGGCCAGGTAACCGGCCAAGTCAAACCCTACGAATATGATGGTAAGCAACACTTTATGGACGATACAGCCATTGAAGTGTTTGAAGATGCTATAAAGCGCCACGGTGGTTACACCCTTGCCGTTTACGAAGCGGTAATGAATACCGAAAACAATCACCGCGTAATGCAAAAAAAAGCCGCTGAACAAGCTTTAACTGACGATAGTAGCACGACAGAACAGTCAGCCAAGGTCATTAAGTTTGCATCCTATGAAAGTCGCCGCGAAGAGCGGATGAACTACTCAATTAAAATTACCGTTGAACTAGACAAAGACAATAAGGTTGCCGCTTCTACCTCTGATATCTCTTTAAGTGGCGCAAAAATCAAGTTAGCACCACGGTATAAAGTTAAAAAAGGCCAATTAATTGGTCTGCGCTTAGTTGGCCTAGAGCAAGATTTTGAACTGGGCTTAAAAAACGGAATTCAATACGAAGTGGTTGCGGTAGAAAAAGTATCCCGTGAATACAACCATGTACGCTTAAAGCGCACCTTTATTGAAAATAATGATAAGTTTGATGAGTTCTTAGAAAGCTTTATTCACGGTAATAAACGTCGCTATAAAGTGAACTTAGACAATACCTTAGATGCGGTTGTATCGAAAGGCTACGAGCAATACTACATTCCACGTGTTACCTCGCTTTATACTTTTTTGAGCTTACAAGGCGACAAGCTTTATCCTAGCCTTGCGTTAACCACAGAAAATAACATTTTTATTCAGCGCTATTTTTGTGATGAGCGTAAGTTGTCATGCTTATATAGCATTATCAATCAACAACGTTTAGGTCACTTGCTCAGTTCACCAGATGCGGTAAAAGAAGAATACCTGTACACCTTCACTCATACCGTTGCTGGCAAGATTTATTACTACTCAGCTACGCGAACTGAGCTTGATAGCCAACCACAACTGAGAGATTTATTTTTCGGCTTTGGTAGCCAAAAAGACAGTTGGCAATGCTTTAAGCTTCAATTGATGCCAAGCCATCCGGAAGATTCGTATATTCCGCTGTCGCTGCCCAGCAGTGCTGGCAAAAACATCGAAAAACTTAATAAGCCACCGACACCACGGGTGCAGGGGTTGATTAAAGATGTTAAATATCTACTGATTTTGACCTCGGTGGGTACTAAGTTTGAACAACAAACATACCAACAGCTTGATTATAATAAAGATGCGGTAAACCAACTTAAACAGTTTGGTCACAGTAAGCATAAAACGCCTCCTCATTTAGAGCCTGTGGCGCTTGAGTATGTGAACCTTCGTGCTCATAAACGCTATTTATACAAAACAGCTATCAGCATTGAACATCATGAGCAATCAATTACAGGCCATACTCGTGATTTATCTGTGATGGGCTTGCAAATTGAATGCGACCAACCGGTTGAGTTCAAAAAAGGCGATATCATCAAACTAAACTTGCCTGATTTGCAAAAAATTACCAAAAAGCACGATTTAACAAATCTGGCTTATGAAGTAATGGCTATAAGTAAATCACTGACAACGGTAAATTTAAAAGTGCATAAAGTTGGTGACTTACCGCATATGGCGATTAAGTTTTTCACCGTATTAATCGATAACAACAAAGACAAATTACGTGTTTGTGAAGAAACCCCTAAAATTCCGGGGCTATCAACTGCACTCAGAAATATGGTGACCAAAAGCGTATGCCAATTCCCGTTTTATTTACATAAAGAAGCTGCCCACTTTAAAGCTGGTGCTATTGGCCAAGGCTTATATCCAAGCCCTCTTCATGTACTACTACAAAATTTTGCGTTATTGAACGAAACAACCAGCATCGACGGATTCTTATCAACGGATCAAATTACAGAAGTGATCACCCCGTTGATCAAAGACCGTAGTCGCCAAGATCCACCTCTGCCATTTACTCTATTTGTTCGCTTTGATCCGCGCCAAGCCGAAATAAGCGATGCAATTACCAGCCGCTGTATTAGTGAAGATGATTACAAACCACAAACTTTGTTTGTGAAAAAAGCGCTGAAAAACGATTTAGTCTTTGTATTTCGTTTATATGTATCACGAACTGGCCGCCCAGATATTGATTACTTAGCGAATGAACTCAAATATATTAGTCAGTACGCATTACATAAAGCAAAAGACTTAGAAGAAGCACTATGGGCAGTAGCTGGTGTGGGTGATTTAATTGATATAACCGAAGAAGCGCTTACCCATTTTGATATTGACCGAAGGCTGATCAATGAAATGAGTAAACGCAAAGCGACTTGGTTAAAGCGAGTAATCTAACGGTAGAGAGAGTAAGTAAGCAACTTGCAGTAATGAGCCTTCATTAATTGCAGTTTGTGCTTGCTCAACTACTTTAGGTTTACCATGCACAGCAACACCAAGCCCTGCCGCAGCCATCATTTTCAAATCGTTCGCACCATCACCCATAGCAACAGTTTGGCGGTTGTTTAAGGTAAGCTTTTGTTCGATTCGTTTAAGTACACGGGCTTTTTCCTCAGCATCAACAATCGTGCCTATGACCTTGCCTGTTAAACGGTTATCTTTAAACTCAAGGGTATTGGCGTGCACTTCATCTAAATCTAGCAGTGACTGTACTTGCTCAGCAAATGGCACAAAACCACCTGATGCAATAGCTAAATGCCAGTTATGCGTTTTTAGGTATTGGCATAACTCACTCACGCCCGGCATTAGCGGTAAACGCGCTTTTAAGCCATCAATTAAATCTACATCGATGCCCTCAAGCTTCGCGACACGCTGTTTTAAGCTTTGTGCAAAGTCTAGCTGACCAGCCATTGCTTGCGCGGTCACAGCAGCAACTTCATCATACACATCGGCAAGACGCGCAATTTCGTCGATACACTCAATAGTAATGGCTGTTGAGTCCATATCCATCAGCAATAAACCTGGTTCATTCACTGTGGGTGGATTAGTTAATTGCACCAATTGAATACCCAATTGCTTAGCAAACTCAACTAATACCAAAGGGCTTAGTGCTGTTGTTGTATCGCTATGAAAGCTCCACGCTACTGGCATGTCTGAGATTGGCTGATAACAACAAAGCGATAAATTGCTAAACCCTTGCGCTGCTAAAAAATCGCTAATAGCAAGTAATTGCTCAGCATTAAGCTCATTACCAAAGGCAACACTGAACACGCCTTGATTTGCTTTTGGCGTAAAGTCTGTTGTAATAAGGTGTTTGTTTTCAATTTTATACCAGCAATTTAGGCTGATTTGTTCTGCTAAATTTGCTGAAGGTGTAGCAGCTAAGCTAAGCTGTGACATAGTGGCTCCACATTAGACTTATGTCTGTCCTTGGTCGTGCATTTGGCACTCGCACTCAAGGGGCTGTTAAAGTTATCATGTTGTACCATCAAATTTAAAAGCTGTCAGTAACGTATACGGTGACTATGAAAAATAACCAACTTAAAATTCCCTTTTCAGCCACTTATCGCCAACGTGTTGTGCGCTTGAGCTTGGCTGCAGCCTGTTTTGTGCTGTTAAGTTGGGTTGCCATGAATAGTAGCTTTCAAAGCCACCAATTACTTTATGATAGTGCTGACAGCACCGCGATAAGCTTAACCAAGTTTATGGCACTAAATGCAAAAACCCCACTGCAAGAAAAAAACAAACCAGAGTTAAATGCTTTGTGTAATCATATTGCTGAAGATGAGTATGTTTTAGCGGCAACGATTTACGATCAACAAGGTATTCAAATTGCGGCCAGCGATAATTGGCAAAGTCACCACACTTTTGGTTTATTACCCGACTCAACGCCGGGTATCAGCAAACTTAAAACTCCATTTGTAGAGCCGGTGATAAGTGATGATGAAAGGCCAATTGGCTTTGTGTCGATTACCTATTTAACGCAGGCTTCTATTGCGACCAGTCACAGTAGTTTTCATGATTTAGGTCGCCAAGTGTTATTAATGTTAGTGATCACCTGTATTTTTACTTGGCAGTTAGGCCGCGGCTTAAAACACTGGCAAATCAACCGTTACATCAAAAAAAGTGCAGAGCAAGAATCATAGAGTTCAGCAGCCAATTGCTGCTTTGTATCGCCTGTAACGCCTTTAAGTTCACATAGATGAGCAAACACATCCCGCACCTTAAGAGGTGTATTAACCTGCCCTTGAAAACCAGCTAGCGGCATTGATGGCGAGTCGGTTTCAAGCACTAAATACTGGGGTTCAATTGTACTTATAACTTTACGAGTTTTAGCAGCGCGCGGGTAACTAATCACGCCACCAACACCAAGCTTAAACCCTTGTTTAATATAACTATGAGCTTGTTGCTCTGAACCTGAAAAGGCATGAATAACACCTCCATACTTTGGCTTGCAGCGCTTAAATGAGCGAGCAATTAAGTCATGGCTTTGTCTGTGATGTACAATCAGTGGTAAAGCGAGTTGGTTGGCAAGCTCTATCTGCCCTTCAAAAAGCTGCGTTTGTTTATCGAGGTTGTCGATACTGCGATCAAGTCCGCACTCACCGATGGCAATAAACTGCCCAGTATGGGTTTTCGCTAATTGATCTAGTTCAGCGAGGTGATGAGCTTGGTGGTCAGATAAAAAATAAGGATGTAAGCCTAAAGCAACTGATATACTTGGCTCTGATTTAGCAAAAGAGAATAGTTTTGTAGATTGTGCCAAGCTCACACCCGGCACAATAAAATGCTCGATCCCTACTTGCTTGCATGCCTTGATGAGCTCTTCGCGAGTCTCATCAAATTCGCTAAAATCAAGGTGGCAATGGGAATCGATAAAACGCATTTACGGATTTAAACGACCAAACTGCCAACTACCGTCGGCTTGGCGTTGATACATAAAGCGGTCGTGTAAGCGGTGTGCACCACCTTGCCAAAATTCGATTTTTGTAGGCTCAACACAATAGCCTCCCCAAAAATCAGGCAGTGGAATTTCACCCTCAGAAAACTTTTGCTTCATTTTCGCAAATGTTTCCATTAGTACCTTACGCGATGACACAGGACGACTTTGCTGAGATGCCCATGCAGCTAACTGGCTTTCTTTAGGACGCGATAAAAAGTACTTAGCCACAGCCGTTGTTGGTAAAGGTTTAGCTTCACCATAGACAATGACTTGTCGCTCCATGTGGTGCCACGGAAAGTGGAGAGAAATTTTGTTATTACCTTTAAGCTCTTGCGCCTTGCGCGAGCCAGTATTGGTAAAAAACACAAAGCCATTTTCATCAAGATGCTTTAACAGCACAATACGCTGTGAAGGCTGACCATGTTCATCAACCGTTGCGACGACCATCGCCGTAGGATCAGGCAAATTAGTGGCAACAGCTTGCTCAAGCCATTTTTCAAACTGCTTGATTGGAGACGCATCAAGCATATCTTCAGATAAACCATCCTGTAAATATTCACGGCGAATATCTTCAAGTTTCATAAAATTCCCTCTATCGCTACTATCAGCTATCAGCTATCAGCTATCAGCTATCAGCTATCAGCTATCAGCTATCAGCTATCAGCTAAAGATTAATCAAGGTTATTGAGCTGTCAATTTTGTTGGGTTTCGCTGCGCTCTACCCAACCTACGAAGCTAGGCTCTAGGTTCTAGGTTCTAGGTTCTAGGTTCTAGGTTCTAGGTTCTAGGTTCTACAAGCTACTCCCCTAGCGCCTAGAGTCTAGGGCCTTCGATTTATGTTGGGTTTCGCTACGCTCTACCCAACCTACGAAGCTATGAGCTCTTAAACTTTCTGCAAGTGTAGGAGTGCTTTAAAAGCGAACTACACGAAGCAGAATTCACCTAAGTAATTTAGCCTAAGACAAGGCGGAAAACCGACTTATCCCTTTGAGTTCTTAAACTTTCTGCAAGTGTAGGAGTGCTAGCAAGGCAATGAGTTTATTTATGCCAAGGAGCATACGTGTTTTGTATGTGACTTAGGCTAAATAAACTCATTAACGCAGCTAAAGCGAACTACACGAAGCAGAATTCACCTAAGTAGTTTAGCCTAAGACAAGGCGGAAAACCGACTTATCCCTATGAGCATACGTGTTTTGTATGTGATTAGGGTCAGTCGGTTTGACAACGCAGTATTAGGTTAAAATACGACGGTGATTACATTTGCTCCATGACTTCGATACCTAAAAGGTCTAACCCTGATTTCAGTGTCTTAGCAACCAAATTACACAGTACTAAACGGCTGTCACGAACACTTGGCTCTACGCCTTCTTTTAGAACTGGGCATGCTTCGTAGAACGTCATGTATAGGCTTGCTAGTTCGTATAGGTATCCACATAATACGTGCGGTGTCGCTTCGCTGATCATTAGATCAAGTACTTCTTCTAGCTGAAGAAGTTTAAGCGCCAGCGCTTTTTCTTGTGGCTCGTTGATTGCAACGTCAGCTGTTAATGAGGCAGCATCGATACCTGATTTACGGAAAATACTGCGAACACGTGTATATGCATATTGTAAGTATGGCGCTGTCGCACCTTCAAAGCTCAGCATTGTGTCCCAGTTGAAGATATAGTCGCTGGTACGGTGCTTAGAAAGATCCGCATATTTTACTGCGCCAATACCTACTTTACGGGCAATTTCGCTACGCTCTTCGTCGCTTAAATCTGACTCACGCTCAGCAAGCTTAGCTGCGGCACGAGTGATAGACTCTTCAAGTAAGTCAGCAAGTTTAACGGTACCGCCAGTACGAGTTTTGAATGGCTTACCATCTTCACCCATCATGGTGCCGAATGGGCAGAATTCATAACTTGTTTCATCACGTAATAAACCTGCTTTACGTGCTGTTAGCTCAACTTGATTGAAGTGTAAGCTTTGACGTGCATCTACAAAGATTAAGATGCGATCAGCACCCAATTTATTTGAACGGTAATCACAAGCTGCTAAGTCAGTTGTTGCATATAAGAAACCACCACCTGATTTCTGTACGATAAACACTGAAGGCTCGCCGTCTTTATTAGCAAGTTCATCTAAGAACACCACTTGTGCGCCATCAGACTCAACGGCAATGTTTTTGTCTTTTAATAGTGCGATGATGTTTGCAAGTTCGCTGTTGTAAGCACTTTCGGCCATGATGTCATCTTGCGTAAGTGTTACGTTTAGACGCTTATAAACTTCTTCAGAATGCTTTACAGAAGTGGCAATGAATAACTTCCAAAGTTTTTCACAGTGTGCGTCGCCGCCTTGTAATTTAACAACGTAATTACGGGCTTTGTCGGCAAACCCTTCTTCATCATCAAAGCGTTTTTTTGCATCACGATAGAAGGTTTCAAGATCGGCCAGCGCTACAGACTCTAAGTCTACGCCTTGGTTGATTTGATCTTCTAAGTGCGCGATTAACATACCAAACTGAGTACCCCAGTCACCCATGTGGTTTTGACGAACAACTTCATCACCACGGAACTCAAGGGCACGAACAACCGCATCACCAATGATGGTTGAACGTAAATGACCTACGTGCATTTCTTTAGCAAGGTTAGGTGATGAGTAATCAACAACTACTTTTTGTGCTGTTGCATGTGGCGCAACTGCTAGCTTTTCGTCTTCGTTTGCCGCTTTTAAGCTAGCTGATAAAAACTCAGGCTTTAAGTGAATGTTGATAAAACCTGGGCCCGCGATTTCAGTTTTTTCAGCGATATCTGCAAGGTCTAGGTTATCAATAATTTTTTGTGCAAGTTCACGTGGGTTTGATTTTAATTTTTTAGCCGCGCCCATTGCGCCATTGATTTGGTAATCACCAAACTGTGGACGTGTGCTTTGTGTTACCGCTGGATTAGTGTCTTCAGGTAACCCTGCTGCAACCATAGCAGCAATTGCTTTGTCGATTAAAAGAGTACGAATATTCATTGTAATTTTTACCTTTATGGCCCGCTGTACGGGCACTTAAATTTGAAGCAGACTTAGCGTATTAGTTTTCGCGCGTATGGTTAAACTTGATATCTGGATAGCGTTCCATCGACAAGTTTAGGTTTACACGGCTTGGCGCGATATAAGTAAGGTTATCGCCACCATCAAGCGCTAAGTTGCTTTCGCACTTACGCTTAAACTCTTCAAGCTTTTTGGTATCGTCTGAGCTTACCCAACGTGCAGTGTTAACACTCACACCTTCGTAAATCGCATCAACGTTGTATTCTGCTTTTAAGCGCGCAACAACTACGTCAAACTGTAGTACACCGACCGCACCAACGATAAGGTCGTTATTAATAAGCGGTCTAAATACTTGCACAGCACCTTCTTCAGATAACTGAACTAAGCCTTTTAACAATTGCTTTTGTTTTAATGGATCTTTTAAGCGAATACGACGGAATAATTCTGGCGCGAAGTTAGGAATACCACCAAACTTCATTTTTTCACCTTGCGTGAAGGTATCACCAATTTGAATTGTGCCGTGGTTGTGTAAACCAATAATGTCACCTGCGTAAGCATCTTGCGCTCGCTCACGGTCACCGGCCATAAAGGTTACCGCATCAGAAATACTGACTTGCTTACCAATACGTACATGGTTCATCTTCATACCTTGGCTATATTTGCCAGATACAATACGCATAAAGGCGATACGGTCACGGTGTTTAGGGTCCATGTTCGCTTGGATTTTAAATACGAAACCAGAGAAGTTATCTTCAGTTGCCGCAACTTGGCGGTCTTCTGTTTCACGTGGTAATGGCGCAGGAGCCCACTCAGTTAAGCCATCAAGAACATGGTCAACACCAAAGTTACCAAGTGCTGTACCAAAGTAGACTGGTGATAATTCGCCAGCTAAGAACAGATCTAAATCAAACTCGTGTGATGCACCAATTACCAGCTCTAGCTCTTCACGAAGCTGCTCAGCAAGTTCGCTACCAATCGCCGTATCAAGCTCAGGGTTATCTAAACCTTTAATAACGCGAACTTCTTGAATTGTGTGGCCTTGACCTGTGCTATACAAAATCGTTTCTTCACGGTGAATGTGGTAAACACCTTTAAACTCTTTACCACAACCAATTGGCCAAGTTACCGGCGCACAGGCAATGTTTAGCTCAGTTTCAACTTCGTCTAATAACTCCATTGGATCACGAATATCACGGTCACACTTATTCATAAAAGTTACGATAGGTGTGGTACGTAAGCGTGTTACTTCCATTAATTTACGAGTACGATCCTCAACACCTTTCGCTGCGTCGATGACCATTAGGCATGAGTCAACCGCAGTCAGTGTACGATAAGTATCTTCAGAGAAGTCTTCGTGTCCCGGAGTATCAAGTAAGTTAACTAGACGCTCATTGTAAGGAAATTGCATAACAGACGTGGTTACCGAGATACCACGTTCTTTTTCCATTTCCATCCAGTCTGATTTTGCGTGCTGGTTTGAGCCACGACCCTTTACGGTACCCGCTTTTTGAATCGCTTGTCCGAATAACAGAACTTTTTCTGTAATAGTGGTTTTACCCGCATCCGGGTGCGAGATGATCGCAAAGGTGCGTCGTTTATTAATTTCGGTAGTTAAATTAGACATGTAAGCTGCTTTTAGTCATAACAAAGCGCACTTAACTGCCTTATAAATTATAAAGCTCGGTGCGCACTGTAAAAATAAAATAGAATTGCCGAGCATTATACCTTGTTTGTCTTAGCCAAAAAAGCAGCGATTGTAAGTAATTATTCACCTTTCGTTGAGGATTTTCGTTGTTCACTTTTTTGCTAAGCTTGTGTAATCAAGTTGTAACGCATACTATTGATAAATTGCACGGAGGGATATCAATTTAGGTCATGAAAACCAGTAAGCTCAGTATTCGATTATTATGGTATATCACACCATTAGTGATCTTACCTTTGTTGTTTTTAGGTGGCTTTACGTTAACCAATGTGACCAATTCAACAAAAAAACAAGCTGAGCTGATTGTCAGTCGCTTTGTTGAGCAACAGCAGCAAAAAATCTTCAATTACATTGACTCATTTCACTCGATTACCCGCTTGCTTTCGACTTCCCCTGTATTGGCAGATTTTTTAGCCCGCGAACCTGAATCAAAAAACCAATACATTGAACGCCTTGGCGAGTTAATGAATGTATTTGCAAGCTATTCAGAAGCTTATCCTGACATTGTAAGTATTAACTATGTTGCCCCAGATGGTAAAAGCGATGCATTTTATTCAAGCCAATTAACCCCTGCGCCGAAAAGTTACCCGTTTTTTGATCAAGTACTGCAATCAAATTTGCGCCAACAGCAATTTATGATCTCCAAAGAAGATGGCTCAACTAGCCTGTATTTTGTGCACCCAATTTATAATATCGATTACTACTTAAAACAGCCGCAGCAACTTGGGTTTATTGTTGTTCATGTTGAACCATCGATATTAAATGCCAGTATTTTAGAAGCGCCATTTAATAACACTCTAAATTTGTTTTTGACCACTAAAGGGCAAATTTTATTTAGCTCAGACTATGACCTACGCGGCAGTTACCTAAGTGAATACGAACTTGAACAAATTAAGAGTTTGGCCGATTACGGCAAACTAGCCAGTATTGAGCTGTCGAGTATCGATAAAGAAGAGCGCATCATCTACGCTGTACAAATGACCGACGGTGATTATTTTATCTCTACCACTCCCAAAGATTTGCTATATCAGTCTGGTAAAGCCATCAGTTTAATTACTGCATTAATTGTTATTATTTCGGTGATTTCACTGCCTATTTTGATCTACATTGTGGTGCGCAACTTACTACTTACCCCAGTCGAATTATTAGGGGCTGCAAGTCATCGAGTTGGTGATGGTGACTTATCTGTATACCTACCCGCTCATACAAACGATGAAGTAGGTGTGCTTTTCAACGACTTTAACCACATGGTGAACCAAATTCGTCATTACCAAGATGAGCTTGAAGAATATAAACATCACCTAGAAGAAAAAGTAGAGAGCCGTACTAAAGCCCTCGAAGCGATGAATAGCAAGCTAGAAGTAGCCATTGCGCAAGCTGAGCAAGCAAACCAACTGAAAAGCCGCTTTTTAGCGAATATGAGTCATGAAATTCGTACCCCACTTACCGCAATTATGGGCTTCACAGAGCAACTTCTGCACAACAAAGATGCGGTGAATGATGAGCAGCATTTAAGCACTATTTTACGTAACTCTAAGCACTTGCTTGAGCTCATCAATAACATTCTTGATTTATCAAAAATTGAAGCTGAAAAACTCGCCGTTGAGCGCGGGCCATGTAATGTAGTGCAGCTTATTCATGATATTGATTCGATTATTCGACCACTGGCTAATGAGAAGCAACTGGCGTTTAATATCAACTACAAGCTACCAATACCCAAAACTATTAATAGCGATACCACACGTTTAAAACAAATCTTGATCAATATTGCCAGTAATGCAGTCAAGTTCACTGAGAAAGGCAGTATCTCGATTGATATTAGCTACAACAGCGAAAAGCAGCATTTACAATTTGCGATTCAAGATACCGGTATCGGTATGTCAGAGCGCGAAGTCGAGCGGGTATTTAAACCGTTTGAACAAGCCGATGCGACGACAACTCGCCGCTTTGGCGGTACGGGTCTTGGCTTGTGTATATCGAAGAACTTAGCCCAGTTATTGGGTGGTGATGTACAACTGATTAGTGAACCTGGAAACGGCAGTTGTTTTACCGTACAAGTTGCTGCTCACTTAAATGCCGAACAGCTTAAGTACGAGGCCTTTATTCATAGCTATGAGCAACTATCGCCAAGTAAAGACGTTCAGCTTTCATTTGCAGCAAACAGTTTTGATGCCAATATACTAGTGGCCGAAGATAACCCAGATAACCAGTTGCTGATCAAACTGCTGTTACAAACTTGGGGGCTTGAGCCTGACATCGCGAAAAACGGTGCTGAAGCAGTAGAAATGGCATTAGTTAATGATTATCAGCTGATCATCATGGATATGCAGATGCCAGTCATGGGCGGCTTAGAAGCAACGCAAATGCTACGTCACGCAGCCTATGATGGCCCTATCATTGCGCTTACGGCCAATGTAATGAAAACCGATGTTGACACCTACATTGAAGCGGGCTGTGATGAAGCACTCGCCAAACCAATCGACAAAGATGCTCTAGAGCAAGTGCTTGTAAGCTACTTACACATTGAAAAGGATAGTCAAAACAAGTGGGAGAACTTACTGAAGAGTGAAAAATTCCAACAAATTAACGACAACTATCGCTCAAAACTACCTGATTACTTAAGCCAAGTTGTGCAGTTGTATCGCGCTAAAGAATGGGAAGCCCTACGCTCATTAGCACACAGCTTAAAAGGCAGTGCGGGGTGTTTTAGTTTTGAGGCCATTCATAAGACAGCTGGTCAGCTTGAAAATGCGCTACGCAGTAATCAAACTGAACAGGTAGAGCAATGCTACGATGCACTTATCAATGCCCTTGAAGAAGCATCTTAAAGGCTAAAGCTCATCCCCATTAAAATAGCGTCTTCGTTGCCTGTCGCGGTTGGATAGTAGTTCTTGCGTACCGACATATGTGAAAACCCAGCACTTTCGTACAGGCCAATAGCAGGAGCATTCGACTCACGCACTTCTAAGAATAGGTTTTCAGCTTGGTGCTGCTCGCCGTGCTCAATAAATGCATTTAACAACTGCTTAGCAATGCCCTGCCCTTGATACTTCGGCGCAACACAAATATCCATTAAAGTGTAATCTGGGCCCGCTTGTTCACCGATATAAAAACCTAGCATCTCATCACCTTGAAAAGCGGCTAGGTTAAAATAACGCCCAGCTAAACACGACAGCATGGTTTTCTCTGTCCAAGGGTGACTATGGCAGGCGTTTTCGATAGCCATTAACTGGCTAATATAGGTTGCATCGACAGGTTTAAAGCTTATCAAGTTGTTCACCGATTAAAGACCAAAGTTGTTTTTTCTGTTCGCCATTGAGCTTATCGCTTGGTAAGCCTAAGCAGCCCTCTTGCCAGCTAATACTTGCTGTTTTAACGATTTGGGTAATTACTAACGGCGCAAATGCCTTTTCGAGGTCTTGGTGAAACTGTAACGGTAACGTCAGTGTTTCTTGTTGAGTGTTTGGCATCTGTTCGCCAGAAGTATCAGGCGCAGTTCGATAGTGTTGATTCAACTCTAAAGATTGTACAGAGAATATCGCAGCGTAACTTGGATTCATAACAACTCAATCATGATTAAGAGCAAGTAATATAGGGAGATTTGCGATTAAAGTAAAGAAGGAAGAAATGGCAGGGGCGGAGAGATTCGAACTCCCAACCGTCGGTTTTGGAGACCGCTGTTCTACCAATTGGAACTACGCCCCTGCAATGACGACGAATTATATAGAGCTTTTTTCAAAGGTAAAGTAAAAAAACACAGTTTTTAGTTTAACTGCTTCTTAAATAAACAAAACGGCGAATTAGCAAGCTAATTCGCCGTTTTTGTACCAATTCAGGTCAGAATAATAAAATTATTCCCACTCGATTGTTGCCGGTGGCTTACCTGAAATATCGTAAACAACACGAGAGATACCATCGATTTCGTTGATGATACGGTTAGAAACCACACCTAAGAACTCATAAGGTAAATGTGACCAACGTGCCGTCATAAAGTCGATTGTTTCTACACAACGTAGTGATACAACCCAGTCGTATTTACGCGCATCACCCATTACACCTACCGATTTAACTGGTAAGAATACAGTGAAGGCTTGACTTACTTTGTGATAAAGCTCAGCTTTGTGTAGCTCTTCGATGAAGATAGCATCTGCGCGACGTAGTAAGTCACAGTACTCTTTCTTGATTTCACCAAGTACACGAACACCTAAACCAGGCCCCGGGAATGGGTGACGGTAAAGCATGTCGTATGGTAGACCAAGCTCAAGACCAATTTTACGTACTTCATCTTTGAATAGCTCACGTAACGGCTCAACAAGGCCCATTTCCATGTCGTCTGGTAAACCACCTACGTTGTGGTGAGACTTGATTACGTGTGCTTTACCTGTTGCTGATGCAGCTGATTCGATTACGTCTGGGTAGATAGTACCTTGACCTAACCATTTAGCACTTTTCAGCTTTTTAGCTTGCTCGTCAAAAACTTTAATGAAGGTATGACCAATCGCTTTACGCTTATCTTCTGGGTCTGACTTACCCGCTAAGTCTGCTAAGAATTGATCTTCAGCATCTACTTTAACAATGTTTAGGCCAAACTTGTTACCGAACATGTCCATAACTTGCTGACCTTCGTTTAAACGAAGGAGACCGTTATCAACGAATACACACGTTAGTTTGTCGCCGATTGCACGGTGAATAAGCATGGCAACAACAGATGAATCAACACCACCTGATAAGCCTAAGATAACTTCGTCATCACCTACAGTTTCCTTAATACGCTCAATCGCATCGTCGATGATTTTAGCTGGTGTCCATAGCTTTTCACAGCCACAAATATCAATAGCGAAGCGCTCAAGTAAACGTAAACCTTGGTGAGTATGAGTTACTTCTGGGTGGAACTGTACGCCGTAAAAACGTTTTTCTTCCCAAGACATTGCTGCATGTGGACATGTTGAAGTTTTAGCAGTTGTTTTGAAAGTCTCTGGTACTTCCATCACTTTATCGCCGTGGCTCATCCAAACGTCTAGTACGCCTGCACCGCCGTCAGTAATGTGGTCTTCGATAGCATCGAATAACGCACAGTTACCTACTTTTTCAACTTGCGCATAACCAAACTCTTTCTTATCAGAGCTGTGTACGCTACCACCTAGTTGCGTTGCCATTGTTTGCATGCCGTAACAGATACCAAGTACTGGAACGCCTGCGTTAAATACATACTCAGGAGCACGTGGGCTGTTTTCAAGTGTTGTAGACTCAGGGCCACCCGACAAAATAATACCTTGTGGATTAAATTCGCGGATTTGCTCTTCAGTTACATCCCATGCCCATAGCTCACAGTAAACACCAATCTCACGTATACGACGTGCGATTAACTGTGTGTATTGCGAACCAAAATCTAAAATGAGAATTCGTGAATCGTGAATGTCTTTGCTCATGGAGTATCTCGTTAGTCAGGAACTGCTCTCCCAAAGGGAGATGATCAATAAATTAGGGCTAGCAAATGCTAGCCCATGTAATTTCAATACCTTAAGGTAATTAACCTAAGCGGTAGTTTGGCGCTTCTTTAGTGATTTGCACGTCGTGAACGTGTGACTCACCCATACCAGCTGAAGTTACGCGAACAAATTGAGGTTTAGTATTTAACTCTTCAATTGTTGCACAGCCAGTTAAGCCCATTGCACTGCGTAGACCGCCCACCTGTTGGTGAATGATTGTCGCGATAGGACCTTTATAAGCAACACGGCCTTCGATACCTTCAGGAACAAGCTTGTCTGCTTCGTTCGATTTTTGGAAGTAACGGTCTGATGAACCTTCTTTTTGGTCCATCGCACCAAGGCTACCCATACCACGGTATGATTTGTAGTAACGACCTTGGTATAGCTCAACTTCACCCGGTGCTTCTTCAGTACCGGCTAACATTGAACCCACCATTACACATGATGCACCAGCAACAAGTGCTTTTACGATGTCACCAGAGAAACGGATACCACCGTCAGCAATAACAGGAATATCACGGCCTTTTAAGCCTTCAACTGCGTCAGAAATAGCAGTAATTTGTGGAACACCACAACCTGTTACGATACGAGTAGTACAGATAGAACCAGGGCCGATACCAACTTTAACAGCATCAACACCTGCATCAGCAAGGGCAATCGCGCCTTCAGCTGTTGCAACGTTACCTGCTACGATTTGTAGATCTGGGTATGCTTGACGTGTTTGTGCAACACGGTCGATAACACCTTGTGAGTGGCCATGTGATGTATCGATAAGTAATACGTCAACACCTGCTTCAACAAGTGCTGCGATACGCTCATCAGTACCCGCGCCAACACCAACAGCGGCACCTACACGTAGACGACCTTGCTCGTCTTTACATGCATGCGGCTTGTCTTGTGCTTTTTGATAATCTTTTACAGTGATCATGCCTTTCAGTTTAAATGCATCATCAACTACGAGAATTTTTTCGATACGGTGCTCGTGCATTAGACCTAAGATTTCATCACGGTCTGCACCTTCTTTAACAGTCACTAACGATTCTTTTTTCGTCATTACTGTAGAAACAGGTTGCTCAAGTTTCGTTTCAAAACGCATATCACGGCTTGTCACAATACCAACAAGGTTATTGTCAGCGTCGGTTACAGGGAAACCTGAAAAACCTTTGTCTTCTGAAAGCGCGATAGCATCAGCAATTGTAAGATCCGCAGTCACAGTAACAGGGAAAGAAACAATGCCCGCTTCGTAAGTTTTAACTTTACGAACGTTTTTAGCTTGCTCTTCAATTGTCATGTTTTTGTGGATGAAACCTAAACCGCCCTCTTGCGCTAAAGCAATCGCTAAGCGTGCTTCTGTTACAGTATCCATAGATGCTGAAACTAGCGGCAGGTTAAGATTGATACCACGCGTTAAGCGAGTTGAAATATTTGCCGTGTGTGGCAAAACAGTAGAATGACCTGGTACTAAAAGTACGTCGTCAAAGGTAAGAGCTTCTTTAGCGATTCTTAGCATAGTGCAACTTCTCACATGTGGATCTGAGTATAAGGAATTGCGGCCAAATTTTATCAGCGTTGTGAGCACGAGTAAATAAAATTATTCATTTATTTGTGTTAAAGTACACAGAGAATTTTTTACTGGGGTTTTTAATGGCTTTTACGCAATCAACACAGCCTGTTTACACGGTCTCGCGCCTAAATAAGGAAATTCGCCATGTTTTAGAACAAGGCTTTTCATCGCTTATCTTAAATGGTGAAATTTCTAACTTTATAGCCCCTGCGTCTGGACACTGGTACTTCACTTTAAAAGACGACCGAGCACAGGTAAAAGCGGCAATGTGGCGTGGCAATAATCGCGGCCAAACTTTTCGCCCGAGCAATGGTGCACAAGTAACTGTGCGTGCCCGCGTATCTTTATATGAACCTCGTGGTGATTATCAGCTGATTGTTGAGCATATGGCCCCTGCAGGTGAAGGCTTATTAAAACAAGAATTTGATGCGCTAAAAATGCGCTTAGCTGCCGAAGGTCTATTTAGCTCAGCCCATAAAAAACCATTACCAACCAATATTAATCGCGTTGGGGTAATCACCTCAGCCACAGGTGCGGCTATACGCGATATTCTAACGGTACTTAAACGCCGTGCTCCGCAGCTAGAAGTCGTGATTTACCCAGCTATGGTGCAAGGTGCAGATGCCCACAGCCAATTAATAGAAAAAATAAACATCGCCAATCAGCGCAACGAAGTAGATGTGCTTATATTAGGTCGTGGTGGTGGTTCACTCGAAGATTTGTGGTGTTTTAACCATGAGCAACTAGCTCGCGCTATTTTTGCAAGTCGCTTACCTATTGTTAGCGCTGTTGGTCACGAGGTCGATACCACAATCAGTGATTATGTTGCCGATATTCGCGCCGCAACACCTTCTGCAGCCGCCGAGCTAGTTAGTCCAAATACCGAAGAGCTACATAACAAAGTTACGCAGTTAGTTAGGCACTTAAATCATGCCTTTAAACACTCTTTAGCTGTAAAACGCAGTACTGCCACTCAATTTGAGCATCGCTTGCAGCTATGCCATCCCCGTAATCAACTCAATCAACAAGCGCAAAAACTAGATGAACTTAGTTTGGCCTTACACAGCGCAATGAGTGGCAAAATCCAGCGATATGAGCGAGTACTTGCTAACCTAACACCACGTTTGATGCAACGCTCACCCGAAAAGCAGTTAGCGAAAAGCGAGCATCAGCTCACGCAATTACATGCCCGTCTTACACAAGCGATGCAACAGCAACTTTCAAGTTCTCGAAACCAGCTTTCTTTACAAGCGAGTCGTTTAGATTCTGTGAGTCCACTTAGTGTGTTAGCTCGTGGTTACAGCATTACTAAAAACCAACAAGGTGGCGTAGTAAAATCGGTTAACAATGTAAGCGTAGGTGAGCTTATAACCACCGAGCTTGCTGATGGTCAACTGCAATCAAAAGTTGTATAAAATTACTCCGTGCTTGCAATGATTGTTAGACTATCGTCACTTGAGGTGGTGGAGGTAAATTTAAATTGCTTCCACCAGCTTTGCTCCATCATTTTATCGGTCATGTTGCGCCAATAATGGCTTGGCAAATCATCAACATCCTCTGGTTGCAATAGCTTAAACTGACACACAGAGCTTTTGCATGTTGAGACACTAAGCTGTGGTTGCACTGGTAAATCGGCCATGATTAAAAAATCACTCATAGCTGTTTCAACTTGGTAGGCCCAAGCCTCATCCCGAGATTGCTCTTCTAACAAGGTATAAAGTTCATCCAGGTGTGAGTCGATTTGCTGTGGAGGTATCGCACTTGAACGGTAACTAGCAATCACCGCTTGTTGATTTTCGACTTGTAACTTTAACTCTGCTATTTGTTGCTCAAGCTCACTTTTGCTAACAGCTGCTGAGCTATATGAATTAACTTCAGCGACTTGTTTATTAATAACAGGCGCTATGGCAGTGACTTGCTGCTCTGGTGCTTGAACTATTTGTTCTTCAACAAATTCTTGCTGATAAGTGTGTGGCTGTTGTGGAGTAGGTTGAAAAAGTGACATAGCGACAGCGCCACAAATAAATGACGCTGTAACAGCTAATCCGAAGGATAACTTAGACAATTCCATTGCTCTTTTAAAGTGTAAAACTACAACATAGCACTGGTGTGGGAGGCATTACTAGCGGTAGTCGTACCATCATCTAAAAAGTTTTGGTTCATGCTCTCTGCTGGACAGGGACAGCTCGGTTTGCCGACCACTTTAGCTGGCACGCCAACCACAGTTGTGTGTGCTGGAACCGCACTTAACACGACAGAGTTTGCACCAATACGTGCCCCCTCTCCCACTTCGATGTTACCTAGTACTTTTGCACCCGCACCAATCAATACACCGGCGCGAATTTTTGGATGGCGGTCACCTTGCTCATTACCTGTACCACCTAAGGTTACAGATTGTAGAATCGATACGTTATCTTCAATAACCGCTGTTTCACCAATTACAATCCCAGTTGCATGGTCAAACATAATACCATGACCAACTTTACAAGCAGGATGGATGTCAACGCCAAATACTTCTGAGGTTCTGCTTTGAATGAAGCGAGCAAGCTCTTTTCGGTTTTGTTGCCATAAACAATTTGCGAGTCGGTGTGCTTGTATTGCATGGAAGCCTTTAAGGTTCAAAATAACAGTTAAGTAACTATCGGCCGCAGGGTCGCGATCTTTAACTGCTTTTATGTCATGAGCCACATGCGTCAGCATTAGATCGCATTTAACAAAGGCTTGGTCGAATAATTCACGGATAGTAAATGCTGATACCACCGCATCTGCAAGTTTATTTGCAACAATAAAGCTCAGCGCCGAACCTAAGCATTCATGATTTAACACACACGAATAAACGTGACTTGCTAAAAGCGGTTCACGGTAAACGACTTCGTTTGCTTCATCTCGAAGCTTTTGCCAAATTTCATGACGCATAATTTTGCCTTTCTGGTTGTACCTAACTGCTAAGCCTTAAGTTTAACGGATTTGTAGCAAGATGTACTAACCCGTTGTTTATTTGTTCTGGTTATATCTAATAACCAGAGTAACAACACCTATTTTTACTCTTTTTACTGTGCTTTTTTGCCAACCGCATATGACAGTAGCAAATTCTGACTCTAGCCGAGCAAATTAATTAAAGTGCTTATTTTTCAATAACAAGACAGATATGACATCTTGTCTGTCATATGCCAAAATAGGCACTGACATATCGCTGACGGCGTAAAAAACAAAAATAATCATTAAATTTACATCATCAACTTAACAAGGAAACGATGATGAAAAACGACGTACTAAACTCACACAAGCTAGGTTATAAATTTTACTTTCAAGATGGTGACAACCAAATCGCTTGCTTTGGTCACATCATGAGCGGTAAAGAAAAAGTATATGTAAACGACGAATTGGTAAGTGAAAAACGCAGCTTCGGTTTTAAAAGTCATCATGACTTTAGCTACCAAGGTAATACTTATGCAGTCAAATTCGAGATGAAAAATATACTGACAGGCAAGCTTGAATGTTCGTTTTATAAAGCTGACAAATTAGTTAAACAGAGCACACAAACCTCACTTACTGATAATCCAAAACAAGTAGCTTTGGTTACCTTAGGCTGTTTTCTTGGTGGGGCAATATCGGGTTATGCTGTCGTTACTTTTATTGAACCATTTCTTGGGAAGTAAGTAATGCAACTGAACCCTAATACAATAAAAGCACTTAGACTTAAATTCGATTGGACGCAGCAGCAATTGGCCGATGCCTGTGACGTAAGCCTACGTACCATTCAACGAGTTGAAAAAGAAGGTGCGGCATCAAAAGAAACCACCATGAGCCTATGCGCAGTTTTTGAAGTGCGCCAAGGTGAGCTTATTAAGCTCGATGACGAAGTATCAGAACAAAGCACAACACATGCAGTGAGTAAGCAAAATCTCGCTGCAATCGTAGCGGCTTCTTCGTTTGTCAGTTTTGCCCTTGGTATGGCAACGGTATTTGTTATTTTTTAGGAGTGATAGATGACCAAAGAACAACGCGGCTACGCTACACTTATCGGCTTTGTAATAGCAACCATGCTATTTGCGCTAGCAGTTAAAATTGGCGCAATGCTTTAGCATTTCTAAGCATATAAATAAAATATAACTGTCAGAACTGAGCGTTGAGCTAGGTGCTGGCAGTTTTTTCATATCAGCACCTACAAATACCTTATTAATTGTTTTTTATGTAAACCACGGTGAAAACCCAGCATTTATTGCTAATCTTAAAAAAGTGATAGTGGCTAGGAACGAATGTGGTTGAATCAAAAGAGTTTCTAAAATCAATACTCGATACGATCTCAAAACATATTGTTGTAATTGATGAGAAAGGTGATATTCAATTTGTGAATCGCAGTTGGCAAACTTTTGGCGATGAAAATAATTGCCAGTGTAATACCCAGTGGGAAGAGCAAAACTACCTCGCAATATGTCAATCAGCTGCACAGCAAGGTGATGAGTTTGGTGCACAAGCTTTATCTGGTATTAGTCAGGTTATAAACCAACAACTAACCGAGTATTACCTAGAATATCCATGTCATAGCAATACCGACAAGCGTTGGTTTTTAATGCGAGCAGTGCCCTTCGAGCATGCATCAAAACGCTTTATCGTCATCAGCCATATAAATATTACCGAACGTAAAATCGCCGAGCAGCAAGTACAAGAACTCGCCCGTATCGATGGCCTCACACTAATAGCTAACCGACGTCATTTTGATGATTTTTATAAGCAAGAGTGGAGTCGCTGTGCACGTTTAAAACACCCCTTGTCGTTAGCCATGATTGACCTTGATAACTTTAAGTCTCTTAACGATAACTTTGGTCATCTGGTGGGTGATATTTGCTTAAAAGAAGTGGCAAAACTATTACCAGATTATACTCGCAGACCTGGTGACTTGTGCGCTAGATACGGCGGTGAAGAATTTGTACTGGTACTCGGTAATACGCAAAGCCATCAAGCACAAAAACTCGTGACGCGGTTTATGGCAGCGCTAAATACGCTTCAACTACCAGAGCTTGCCGGTCATCCCTTAACGGTTAGTATTGGTTTAGCAACTATCTACCCTAGTAGCATTGATGATGCCATGTTACTCATTGAAATGGCTGATAACGCGCTTTATCAAGCAAAAGAAGCTGGCCGAAATCAGCTTGTAATTGCTGATAACATCGAGCCATTAAACCTAGAACAATGCCCCTAATTAGGGGCATTGATTAGAGCTTTTTTATCCAGTTATTACTGAAATACTTTTTCGACATCAAGTACTGAAATGTTTTTCGCTGGTATTGCAAGTTTATAGTCAGCAATCACTTTGTCTTCAGCAACAAGTTCTGCTGGTTTTTCAGCATTATACACCATAGGTGATGTTTGCTCTGAAACTAAACGTTTTTGCATGTCTTTGCCGTCACCAGTAATAAACACATAGTGAATATTCTCTGTTTGCAGGTTATCGCGAATAACACGGTTAACATCATCAAGGGTTAGCTTTTCAAGCTTGCCGCGCACATAGTCAACAAAGCTCTCAGTGTTATAGAACTCACTATCAAGCGCATAACCTAATTGGCGATCTTGGCTTGCAACCATTTGTGGCACAAAGTTAATTAAGAAGTTACGAGTCGCTTCAAAATCTTCTTTGCTGATGCCATTTTTAATTAGCTTATCAAGTTCAAATAATGCCGTACGCGTTGCAAAGTGCGCATCGTTATTAGAACGAAGCGGACGTAACCACACTTGGAAAATTTGCTCTGAACGACCTAAGTTAGCATCAGGTTTAGTTTGGAACATACCGCGTGGGAAGTACTCAATGTATGCATAGTCACCATAGTTCATACCACGGGTTTGACGAATACGCTGATACAAGAAGCTGTTTGAGCTGCGGTGTTCGCCAAAGTAAGAACGCACTAACCAAAGCGCTGTCCAGTCATCGCTACTACGAATTGTATCGATTGGGAAACCAAATGACACAGCGGTAGATTGCGCTGATTTTTCAACAATCGTTGCATGATGACCTTTAAGTTCTGGCGCATCAGGGATCGTTAAGCGGCTTTCTTTACCTTGCGGAAGCGATGTTAAATCTTTTAGCATAGTCGATTTAACATCACTCGGAATCGCACCAATTAGACCCACTGTTAATTTAGATTGAGTAAACTGGTTAGCATAAAACGCTTTTACATCGTCAAGTGTCAGTGCTTCAAGATCTGATAAATCACCATAGTTATAGCTTTCATACGGATGGCCTTTATAAAGCTGATGATATAGCACTTCTTTACCTAACTCTTCGTCATTTGACGCTTTCAGACCTGCTTTAATGCTATCAATAAGCTCTTTTTTCAGGCGTTTAAAATCATCTTCTCTAAAGCCAGGGTTTAACAACTGGTCGCTAACAAGTGCATACCACTGCGCGGCATTGTCTTTATGTACACGGCCGCGTAGTGAAATCATCTCTTTATCGATTTGATAGCCAAAGCTTCCCGCTAGTGGATATAACGCTTTTTGAATATCTTTGTAGCTCATCGTTTCTGAGCCACCTTGCGCTAGCATCGCTGCAGTGAGTGCTGCTAAACCTTTTTTACCATGTGGATCAGCCGCTGCGCCGGTATTAAATAACCAGTTAACATCAACCAGTGGTGAGCTATTGGTTTTATCAAGTACTTTAAAGTGACGCTCTGTTGGGGCTTGCTCAATACTGGCAACCAAGGCATTTAAATCAACTTCTTGCTCAAAACCAGCCACTTTATCAAGCGCCGACATTGTCACCGTGGTACGGCTCGGATCAACAAAATATTTGTTTGCTACCGCTTTGATATCTTCTGGCGTGATGCTATCAGCAGTTGCGTACAGTTGGTTAATAACCTCAGGGTCGCGTTCAAAATGCATGTAGCTTGCAAGCGTTGACGCAATTGACTGCGATGAATCAAGACCATTAATAAAGCTGTATTTTAGGTTTGATTTTAAATCCGCTAACTTTTGTGCATCAACTAACTCAGTACGTGCTTGCGCATAAGTACGGTTAATCGCATCACGGGCTTTCGCAAGGTCCGCTTCGTTTTCGACTTTTACAAAAACATGTAGTAAACCCGGATCTTTAGTATCTGGGTTATAGGTAAACATTTGGCTGGCAATTTGTTTATCAACAACAAGCTCTTGATAAAGTGCCGAGTTGTTAGAGAAATACAGCTGTGAGATCAAATCAAGAGCGGCACGGTCTTTTTGAGTAGGATCCCATGCAGTGCCTTTGTATGACACAAGCAACCAGTGGCCTGGTAAACCATCATTTTTTTCATGTACATATTTTGCGGCTTGTTGCTTTGGTTCAACAGGGATATCTGCTTGGTAATCGCCTTTTTTCCAATTACCCCAATGCTTTTTCACCATTGCCATGGTTTCTTGTGGATCAACATCACCTACGATGACTAAAGATACATACTCAGGCTTATAAAATTTAGCGAAAAACTCTTTACCATAGGCCATTTGATCAGGCATGGCTTCAATGTCTTCGAAAAAGCCCATGGTGGTGTGCTTATAGGTATGCTTTTCGAATGCTTCGTTACGAACCGCAGAAAGTAACTTACGAATTGGGCTAGCATTATTCTTTAAATACTCACCTTTTACAGTCAGCGCTTCAGTACGGAACTGCTCTTCGCTGTAAGTCAGGTTTTGGAAAATATCAGCTTCAATTTCGAGCACTTTATCTAAGTGCTCTTTTGAGAAGTTTAAGTGATAGTTAGTGTAATCGTTAGTCGTATACGCGCGATTATCAACACCTGAGTTTTTTAAAATATCTGAATACACATCTTGTGGGTATTTTTCAGAGCCTTTAAACATCATATGCTCAAAGAAATGTGCAAAACCGGTTTTACCTGCTTCAACCTCATTACGTGAACCAACCGATACTGGAATTTGCAGTGACACAACATCTGGGTAATCTGTTTTAACTACCATCACGCGAAGGCCATTCTCAAGCTCTTCTAATAGATAATCTTGGCTAAATACACGGTTATCATCTTGGCTTACTTGCTGCTCAATTTCGACTTCTTTAACCATAGTTGACTGTGAGTTACTTGCGCAGCCACTTAAAGCAAGTGTTACAGCAACACTGGTTGCTAATAATCTAAATTTCATAATGTTCCCTTGTTAGTTATTTTTCTCATAATCATTGCTGCTTGATTATGCATCAAAGCGCCTGAAAATATGAGGGTCAGAGCAATAATTTATGTAAACAGGTGTGTCAATTTTGCGAAACGCTCAGCTTTAAACTTGAGTAAAATTCATAGTCATTGAAAAACTTTCAAGAAAAAAATCTATCTAGACGTCTAAATGGCTGCTATATTATTTGTCATAGACATTAGCACGAGCTGGAATGAGGATTATGGCTTTATCATTACAAGAGAAAATTGAAGACACCAATCAAGGCGTCTACCTAATTGGTACCACACCACCAAAGTCAGGTACTGATAAAGCACAGCTTGAGACCATTGCTCAGAAGCTACTTGGTCGTTTACACGAAATTGAATACGATGGTGTAATCATCTACGACATTCAAGATGAAAGTAGCCGTATTGCAAAGCCGCGTCCTTTTCCGTTTAAAGAAACGGTAGATCCCCGTGAATACAGTCAGTTACTACGTAGCTTGTCGCAACTTGATGTGATCACTTATAAAAGTGTTGCCCAGCGTGGAGAAGCAGAGTTTACCGAGTGGTTAAACGAAACACGTAACGACTTTGAACTAAAAAACTTAGTGTTAGTGGGTAGTCCATCATCTCATGGCGATATCAAATTAAGCCTACCTGATGCATATAAAACGCTGGCAAAACAGAACAATGATGTATTTTTAGGTGGCGTTACTATTGCAGAGCGTCATGCCAGCAAACGCAATGAACATGAGCGTTTAGTTGAAAAAACAGCACAAGGTTGTAAGTTTTTCATCTCGCAAGCGGTTTACAATGCTCAAGCAACGATTGATTTGATCACTAGCTATGCGCGTAGCTGTAAAGCACAAGGCAAAACACCAAAACGCATTATTCTAACGTTTACCCCTTGTGGTGGTGAAAAAACCTTAGAGTTTATGGAATGGTTAGGTATCTCAGTACCAGAAGCAACTAAGTACCGCATGTTAGATTCGGCAAATACATTGAGTGAATCAGTGCGTATTTGCCGTGAGAATCTCGACTTAATTTTACAAAGCTGCGCACATTTAGATGTACCGCTAGGTTTAAATATTGAGAGCTTAACCAATCGTAAAGAAGAAATTGATGCGTCAATTAACCTTTATCGTTTACTTAAAGCAACCATGGAATTAAACCTAGCTGAGAAGCAAATAGCTTAACGTGCAGCCTTAGAGGCTTGCTTTTTCTCATACATGTCTTCATCTGCTCGTTTTAATAGCTCAGCAAAGTTTTCTTTTGGCTGAGCTATTACCCCTGAACCAATACTTAAGCTCGTGACAGGAATGCCCCTCTTCTCTAAATTCACTTGGAAAGTGGTGTTTAGCTTATCAGCGATGCTGTCTACGCAATCACCGGGCTGAACTTGCAATAACGCAATAAACTCATCACCCCCTAAGCGGCCGATAATATCGGTTTCACGTAGGCATTCTTTCATCGTGTCAGCTAAACAAATCAGTGCGAGATCGCCCACTTCATGGCCATACGTATCATTGAGTGGTTTAAAGCTATTTATATCGATAAATAAACAACTAATATCAAAACCAAGACGTTTCGATATATTTAATTTATGTTGGCAAAGTAGGTCTATTGCACGGCGGTTATAAATATTAGTGAGTGAATCGAGCATGGCAATTTCACGCATCTGCGTAAAGTTGTCTAACAGTGCAAGGTCATCTTCAACCATATCGCGAAGCTGCTCGATTAATTCTAAAAAGCTCTGTTGATAATGGGTTTGCTTAAAATCCATAACACAAAAGGTGCCAAACGGATCACCACTTGGCCAGCTAATTGGCACCCCAAGATAAGACTCAAAACCATCTTTTACCAGTGGGCTGTCATCCCATTGACTATCTTGACTGGCGTGATCAACATAAAGCGGTGCCATGTCACGCAGTACTTTTTTGCAGAAGATATTATCGTCGGCGCTTAATTCAGCCCCGGCATCATAGGGATTTTCTTGTTGCTCACTGGAGACGATAATACGATAGACATCATCTGTTTTATGAACGATGAAGCCTGCGGGAGCAGAAAACAACTCTGTCATGAGATCAATTGTTTTCTGCCACTTTTCTAAGGAGAACTGTTTATCAGCGCGGCGGAACGTCCATTTATTCTCTTCTAACATACTAAACTCTCAACTTTAGCCGGAGGATAGTATAAATATATGCCAGATTTAGGAACGTCTCCTACTTTTTTGCCCTAAAATACGTTTTTTATCACGAGAGCGGCGTGCCTTATTAGTATTTTTACGAACTTGCTTTGGCTCTTTGGTTAAATCAGGCTCATACCCTGGTAACCACTGCGGCGTGAGCCTTGTGTCGAGTAAGATATCTATTTCGTCCAATAGCCACTGCTCATCGATGCTAACCAGCGACATCGCCATCCCTTTCTCGCCAGCACGCCCTGTTCGACCAATACGGTGTACGTAGTCCTCAGCCACATAAGGCAACTCATAGTTAATCACATACTTGAGTGAGGCAATATCAAGACCTCGGGCAGCAACATCTGTCGCAACCAGTACTCTTGTCGCACCTGATTTAAAATTTTGCAGTGCTTTATCACGCGCACCTTGGCTTTTATCGCCATGAATAGATTCGGTTTTTAAGCCGTCTTTACACATTTCTTTAGCAAGCACATCGGCGGTTTGTTTAGTACGAGTGAATATAAGTACTTGCTGCCAATTTTTCATGCCAATCATGTGTGATACCAGCTCACGCTTGCGGTCTTCATCAACCGCATAAACTAGCTGCTCAACTTCAACCGCTGCTGAGTTGCGTTTATTCACTTCAACTAATTTAGGATCATTTAATAACTGCTTACTGAGTTTAAAGACGCTGTCGTCAAATGTGGCTGAAAAAAGTAAAGTTTGACGTTCTTTTGGCACATGGCGCAAGATGCGTTTAATTTCGTCAATAAAGCCCATATCAAGCATGCGATCAGCTTCATCAAATACCAAGGCATTAATGCTGGAAAGTTTAATACTGCCCTTGATCACATGATCAAGTAAGCGCCCAGGTGTTGCCACTACAACCTGCGCCCCTTTTATGGCTTTAATTTGTGGGCCAATACTAGCACCACCATAAGCCAGTGCTGCTTTTATTTCAGTATGCGCTGCATAACGCTCTACACTTGCAAATACTTGCTGAGCGAGCTCACGGGTCGGCGTTAAAATTAGGACTTTAACGGCATCAGGGAGTACTTCAGCAGATAACAAATTATGCAGTAGTGGTAAAACAAACGCGGCGGTTTTGCCCGTTCCCGTCTGTGCACTGCCCATTACATCAGCACCCGCTAAAATAAGGGGGATTGTTTGCGCTTGAATTGCTGTGGGAGTGTGATAATTCTCTTCTTGCAAGGCTGTTAGCAATGCAGGGGCAAGATTTAATTCTGAAAAGGTCGCTACTGACATAGTCTGAAGTACATTTGGCTATAAAAGCGCTATTGTACGCGGAAGATCAGCAACAAAAAAGGCGCAATGAGCGCCCTTTGTAGCAATTGTAAAGATTACGCTGGTTTAAGTGATTCTTTACGTTGATTATAAAAACTAATTAGGTCATCAACTGTTGCTTGGCAATAATCACGAATGCCAGACACAAGCATGTGTTTTTCACCCGACCCTACTTTTTCGCCATTTTCTAACAGGTTGAAGCGAAGCGTGATTTTGCCGCGTTTGCCAGTAAACTCAAAATCAGGCTCAGCAAATTGTAATTCAGGTGCGCTGATATCAAGGCGGTCAAGGTTAATCAGCATTGATTCGTAAATCACCATTGGGCGGGCTGGGTTGATCATCACATCCTGCTTCCCCATCAATGGAATAATCACGTGCGGGAAAGTCGTGCCAGAGAACTCAACATAGTTTTTGATTAAGCTATTTGTTAACTCAGGACATTGGCTAACAGCCCCTTCTCGTTTCACTTTTAGCATGACTTTTTCGCCATCGGTGATCGCAAACTCATCAGCCCCTTCAGGGAAAGTCAGCTTTGAATTTTCATCAACCATGCCTGCAAACGTGAATTCCATTTTTTCACTGATGCCATAGCGGTTTAAAACCAGCGAAAAAAGTAAATCGCCCGGCACACAAAACTTTTTGGCATCTTTATCATGTAACGGATTGAAATCATCAGCCACTAACTTGGCAAAACGACAGCCTTGCTCACGTGAGATAGAAACGTAATCAGCATGTTGCTGATAATAAGGACTTAACATAATTGTTCACTGCTTAAACTACTTATAACCTGACTATACTACCAGATAAAATGAAAATAGAGGTCGAATCTGTTAATTATTAATCACGCGCTCAGCATATGTTTAAATGCATGAGCTAAAATAGTGGTTTTGATAGGCTAAATTTAAATTGTATCAATTTGTACGAAACAATTAACAAATAACGCAGAATAGTAAAGACTAAGGCCCAACTAAATTTAGTGAAAAACTATTAGCTAAAACTAAATATAAATTCAGTTTCCCTTTTAAAACAACAAGCTAACTTTAGAATATAAAGAAAATACGCCAATAGGTTGAAATTACTGGCTTTGCATAGCACCTATTTGTAGCTATAACGATAAATGAGGTATGATAGACACGCTTTTTTATCGTGTAATCGCCACTCATAGGCTGCATAAATAATAATTATAATAAACGGCAAAAAAATGAGTACTCAAAGTGAGTTGGGCAGGTTACATCAGCTTTCGATGGTTATTGTTACTTTGAAGAAAAGACTTCTAAAAAACAGAGACTTGGTTAAATGATAAACCGATTTAGTTGGCTATTACTGTTTTTTTGTCTTTGCTTTTCGTCGCTTTGTTTAAGCGATGACAGTCCCGAGCAACCTTTTTTTAAAGTCTCACCCACCGTGTGTGTGACAGATGCAAAACAAAAAGCCTGTGAGTTTAATATACAGATTCATTTTCGTGTTGCTCCCTTTAAAGAACTTTGTTTAGAAATAACTCAGCGTCCTCAGTATACGCAGTGTTACAAACAAGGTGGTTTAATTATTGAGAAATTAACGGTTAAGACTGAGCATCCGCTTACAGTGAAATTAATTGATCCATTGAGCAATCAAGTTGTTAAGCAACAACTACTGTCAATAGCAAGCTATGAAGCTAAAGATTACCGAATAAAACGGCGCTTTGGCTGGAGTTTATAATGCAGCATATTTTTTTAATTGAAGACGATGTGAAATTAGCAAGCTTAATACAAACGTTTTTGTTAAAGCATGGCTATACCATAGATGTATTTAATACTGCCGAGGCGTACCGTAGCAGTGAAATCACCTTCATGCCTTCACTGATCATCTGTGATGTGATGCTACCGGATGGCAATGGCTTTGAGCTAATTTCTCAATTGAAAGAAAAGTACAGTTGCCCTGTTATTTTTCTAACGGCTCTGGATTCTGTGCAATCACAAATCAAGGGCTTAAACCTAGGTGCTTACGACTACCTTGTAAAACCCATTAAGCCTGAACTGTTACTCGCCAAAGTTAAAACGATTATCGCCCACACTGTTGGCCAAGATAACTTTTCGCACCAAATTGATATTTTGCGTATCGATAGTAAAAAACGCGATATCTATTTTCATAACACAGCATTGAATCTCAATGAAAGTGAATTTGAGATCATTGCCTACCTTGCGAAAAACACCCCTGAACCGGTTTCTCGTGAGGTATTATTCAAGCATGTTATTGGCCGTGAGTATGACGGACTTGACCGAGCGATTGATTTAAAAATTAGCCGTTTACGTAAAAAGCTTAAAGAAACCATTAGCGAGCAAAAAGAAACGCTAGATATCAAGTCTGTACGAGGTAAAGGATACAGCTTGGATATTTCAAAAATATGAAGCAACAATTTTTTAAGCTGTACTTAATTATCACGGTAAGCTTAATTGCCTTAGTTTTAGCTTTTGGCCAGCTTTATAATCAGTTTTTTTCTGAGCACATACCGAGTGTGCAAATAAGTGTTGCTGAACTTGCTCAAATAGCTGAGCAAAAAGAAACGAGGATCAGCTCCTTTAACCAAAACGAGCTTGTTTTACCTGATTCATTACAAGCTAAATTTGATAAAGATGGCATTATCAGCGTCACCGAAAACAATCAGCAGTATATATACCTCAAAGGCAATAACGGCAGCATCCAAAAAGTTGGCCCCATTTCTTTGATTTCGCAAGCCAAAACTGACTGGCTTGCTTTTTTTGCGTTTTACTTTTTACTTGGTTCGATGATCTTATTATTCATTCGCCCAGTATTTCGCGATTTGAGCTTATTACAACGCGCAGCTCATCGCTTTAGTAAAAAACCGCAGCGCATAGAGCTTGATATAAAACCAAATTCATCTATTGCGCCATTAGCCAGCACCTTCACTCATATGTCTGAGCGCATCAATAAGTTTGTTCAGCTACATAATGACTTATCGCGTATTATTTCTCATGAAATTCGCACTCCCCTTACCCGTATGCGATTTGCTTTGTCGATTGCCGATTTGGAATCTCAAGAAAGTAGCCAAATAGAACGCGATATCGATGAGATTGAATTACGTCTAGAGCAGTACTTATCGTTCGCTCGCTTAGAGCACCAACAAAGTGTGTTTAATCAGGAGAAAGTTAACTTAGCTAAACTGATCAACACAGAAATTGCTAAATTTGATTTATACAAAGAACTCAAATTCATTCCTGCGCTTGAAGTAGACACAGCCTATTGCGAAGCAAGCTTTATGGCAATCGCGGTACAAAACTTACTGATCAACGCCACAAAATACGCAAAACACACCATCCATATAAATAGCACAGAACAAGCGGGCTATTACAGTATAAGCATTACAGACGATGGACCTGGCTTACCAATTAATGCGGATGCGTTAATTGAGCCTTTTAAACAAGGTGAAGGAGATAAACTAGCGAGTGGTTATGGATTAGGACTTTATATTGTGTATCGTATTGCCAGTTGGCATGGCGGTAAAATTAGCTTGGCTAACAGTTCGCAAACAGGCGGTGCAGAGATCACCATTCGTTGGCCTAAAAGTGGTAAGTAATTCCCGTAAAACCTGAGAAATAACCGTTTTTATTGATCATATGTGAGTTAGCTAAGTTACTATCAAGCCATGTGTGCTTAAGTTTGAAGTCAAGGCTGAAACTGTCGCTAATAGGATATTCGTAACTTACTTTTAAGTAGTAGTTCGTGGCACTTTCTAAATTGTAGCTTAGTAAACGCGTTTTGCTTTCTGATGGATTAACCGTGTAGTAATAATCGATCAGCTCTTCATTTTTATAATTAATACCCGCCTCAATGCCAGCAGTACCAGAAAACAGTTCAAATACTTGATAGCCGTTTAGCAAGATTTCATAACCATTATGAACATTGGTTACATCATGGACATACGCAGCACTTAACCAGATATTATCATACACGTTTACTGCCGATGACAGCCCCGCCATGTAAGAAAGGTCACGCTCTATAGGCGTTAGGTTAATCGGTGATGCGGTAGGTAATGTAGGTCGCCCAGAGCTCGAACGTACAACACCGGTGGCATAGAGTTTATCTACCCCATCCAGCTCAAAGAAAAAACCATCATCATTAAAGCGCCCAAGTAAATCAACGTAGAAGTTCTCTGTTTCATAGAGGCTGTAGCCAATAGAGAAATCATCGAAATACCAGTCATCACCGTAATAAGCAAAGCTTGGCAGAATTGGCGAAGTGACATCGTCTGCATCAAGTACCGGGTTTTCAATGCCCCCGTAACCAACAGTGATACTGGCATGTATTGTCGACTTTTTAATTAATTGTGGTTGTTTAACATCAGCCTGCGCAAACGCAGTGGATGCAGTTAAACAACATACTAAGCCAAACAATTTCTTCATTAACGCAATTCACCTTTATGTCATAAATAACAATTACTATGACAACTTAATACTACCAAAGAGTCTTTAGTCTTTACTTAATCCGGGACGATCATATCGCTTGCGCGCTTTATTGTATAATTTTTTTGACCAACAAAGCAGCGTAGACTGTTAATTTACGCCCTATCTTCAAACTAACACACTGAAAAAAATATAAAATAGCCTGTACATTTTGCTACATAGGTTTTCAGTTGTTAGTTATTCTTTTTGGTTATTAAAATATACAACACGATTTTCTAGGCCAAAAAAAAGGGCCCGAAGGCCAATGCCAGTCAGTTAAGCTGACTGGCATTTCTTTTTTTATGTGGGTACTTTGATGGCTTAGGCTTTATCGC
>NZ_SGPD01000043.1:0-51388 GCF_004208935.1 Pseudoalteromonas sp. CO109Y | reverse complement strand
GTTTTACCGTGGTCAACGTGGCCGATTGTACCAACGTTTACGTGCGGTTTTACGCGTTCAAACTTTTCTTTTGCCATGACGGAACCTATCAGTTTTGTGTATCTAGATTACATATGAAAATAATCCACCGAGGGTAGATTAATTTAATTTTTTCAAATTTCAAATAGTTTTTTCTGACAGATAAAGGAAGAAATTAAGATGAGTTCTCGATACTGGTGCTGATAGGCAGATTTGAACTGCCGACCTCACCCTTACCAAGGGTGCGCTCTACCAACTGAGCTATATCAGCAACACCAGAAGTCTGGAGCGGGCAGCGGGAATCGAACCCGCATCATCAGCTTGGAAGGCTGAGGTAATAGCCATTATACGATGCCCGCATAGGAACCTGTTCTTAAACTACCTCTAACCGTCAAGAATAAAGTGGTGGAGGGAGCTGGATTCGAACCAGCGAAGGCTGAGCCGTCAGATTTACAGTCTGATCCCTTTGGCCGCTCGGGAACCCCTCCACGAAAATTCTTTACTAAGTCACTTCCGGTAAAAGGAAAGTGGTGCCGACTATCCGAGTTGAACGGATGACCTACTGATTACAAGTCAGTTGCTCTACCAACTGAGCTAAGTCGGCACTGCTTTAGTACGGGGCGAGATTCTAAGGTAAGGTTTATTGTGATGCAACCATAAAATTAAAAAAAATGTGAATTTATGTGTTAAACGCTCACTATTCAGGCAAAAACCCGTATTTTTACTGCTTTATAGCTAATTCACGCCAATAATTCAGTCCTTTAAACACGAGCAAGCTGTCAAACTTAGCATCTATATATGTATCTGCTAACAATTTGCCATAACCACCAGCAAATAATAACTGACAACCCTGCTGGTTAAGATGTTGTTTTGCTTGCTCGATTGCACCAAGAGTAGCAACCATAGCGCCATTTTTTAGGCCATTTGGCGTATTACGCCCTAACTCAGTCGTAAATGGGGTTTGCTCATCATCAAACACGCGTTGCGTATTTTGGGTAAGTGATGAGGTCATTAAATCAAGGCCAGGTAAGATCCAGCCTCCTAGATGCGCGCCTTCTTTATTAAGCACATCAATTGTCGTTGCTGTACCGGCATCGATAATAATGCAGTTTTGCTCGGGATATTCTACATACGCAGCGATCACCGCGAGCCAGCGATCAATTCCTAGGTTTTGAAACTGCTGATAAGCACAGGTTAACGTAGCAAGTTTTGCTGTGACGTCTGCTTCAAAGTAAGGAACAGCATGTTGCTGCGCCTGTGCTAATAACGGTTTAAGTAGCGCTGTGCTACCTACGCAGGCATAGACCAGCTCTGTTATTTGTGACCAAGGTAAATTGCTGAGTTCACAGCTTTGGTAATCCTTACCATCAAACAAAACGGCTTTAATTGCGGTATTGCCAACATCCACTAATAGTTTCATAGCTCAGCCTTACGTAATGAAATTTCACCGCCATAATAACTTTTCACTTCGCCGTCTTGACGAATACGTACGCCACCTTGATTATCAATTCCTTCGCAAATACCACGCCAGCTACGATGACCCGTATTTAGCTCAACACACTCGCCTGCAAATGCATTTAATTGATTCCATTGTAGATACATATCGTTTAAACCCGATTGCTGATACTGGGCTAAGCGTTTTTCTAAATAAAAGCATAAATAGGCCACCAGCTTGTTTTTATCTAACCCCTGCACATGCTGACTTAAGTCAGTCCATGCTTGATCTATGTGCTGGCTAACACTTTCTGGCATATGTAAATTGATACCTATACCTATTACAAGCTGACAAGGACCTTGTGGTTGGCCGTCAAGTTCAACTAATACGCCCGCTAATTTTTCACGGTTTAAGTAGATATCATTTGGCCACTTAAGCTCTACATCTAATTGATATAAGGCTTTAAGCGTATCGTAAACAGCAAGCCCAACAGCAATAGATACCCCCATAGCAGCTTGCAAACCATCATCCAAACGCCAAAAGTAACTAAAGTATAAGTTTGCGCCAAATGGAGATTGCCAAACGCGCCCACGGCGCCCTCTTCCCGCTTGCTGCATTTCTGCAACTAATACGCTTCCAGATGGCAGAGATACTTCTGTTTGCAAACGGCGCATTAACTCACTGTTGGTTGAGTCAATAATAGGCTGCACTTCAACATTCGCGGTGCTGCCACCTAATTCATTATAATGCTGACCGATTTTATCTTTGTTCAGTAAGCCTGCACTATTATTAAGGCAATACCCTTTACCCGTAACCTTAAATATATCGAGCCCCATTTCCTGCAAAGAGTGAATATGTTTACCCACTGCTGCGCGGCTAATACCGAGCTGCTCACCCAATTGCTGACCAGAAATAAAACCACCGGTATTTAGAGCTTGTAAAATAGCGAGCTTATTTCCATCTGGCGCTTTCATGATGAAGCTCCCAATTCAATGTGGCATTCATCATCAGCATTGATCAAACGTACTTCATGCTGTAAAGCAATCTGATATTTATGCCAAACCTGTTGTTGTACATGCTTTACCATGGCAATTAAGTCATCACCTGTACTGTTACCATGATTTACTAGCACTAAAGCTTGCTGCTGATGCACTTCAATACCGGCGATCTTAAAGCCTTTTAACCCTGCTTGCTCAATCAACCACCCCGCCGCAACTTTATGATGCTCAGCATCCACATAGTAGTGAGGTAGTTCTGGGTACTGTTTTAAAAGTAACGCAAGTTGCTCATTACTGATCACCGGGTTTTTGAAAAAACTGCCTGCATTTGCCAGTTCTCTGGGGTTTGGTAGTTTGCTATTTCTGGTTGTGATGATTTGCTCAAATACCTGCTGTGGAGAGGGTTCTGAAAGCTGTTGCAATGGTCCATAACTCAGAACTGGCTGCCATTTTTTAGGTAACAGCAACCCTACTTGGGTGATTACAGCTTTGTTCTTCAGTGCATGCTTGAAGATAGAGTCACGATAGCCAAATTGGCATTCGCCTTTAGTTAAGCGCTTTATGGTTTTGGTGGCAATATCAAAGTATTCGACATAACTCACAAACTTTTCAAGCTCTACACCGTAAGCACCTATATTTTGCACTGGTGCAGCACCAACAGTCCCAGGTATTAAAGCAAGGTTTTCAAGCCCAGGCATGTCATTAGCAATAGTCATAGCAACTAATTGGTGCCAGTTTTCTCCGGCTGCAATGTGCAATAAAAAGCCATCGCTTTGCTGCTCTATATCTATGCCCTTCGTATTCATGTGGATCACAGAACCTTGGTAGTCAGATAAAAACACCGTATTACTGCCTTCACCTAAAATACAAAATGGCCCAGAAAAGTCTGTGCTTAAAAGCTGATTCACTTCATCAATTTGATAAAAATGCTGACATTGGCTTGGCAAAGAGAAGGTATGAAAAGATTGCAGGGACTGAGCCACAAAACGCCTCAAAGGTTACCGGTAACTAATCGCATTAGTGTAACCTATCGTCGCAAAATACGCATTAGATTGTAAAAATCACTCAACCCACTGCACTAATCATGTTATAAAACGGGCTCTTTTTCATTTCCGTTCCAGGGTTATTATGAAGTTTAAACCATTACTTTTAAGTCTTGCTATGGCCGGTGCTTGCTCTCAAGCAACTGCAGATGCAATCAGCCAGCACACTTACGCAAACTTAGATGACGTAACAACCACTCACCTACTACTAGATTTAGATGTTGATTTTGATGACAAACAACTAGAAGGTTTTGTTGAGCACACGCTAGATTGGCACAATGCAACAAGCAAAACACTGGTACTTGATACACGCGATTTAGATATCGACAAAGTAATGTATCAAGATCAAAAAGGCAGCTGGCACAAAGCTGACTTCACCCTTGCTGCACGTGATGACGTGAAGGGCTCAAAATTAACAATTAAATTTAAAAGCCAAGCGGTTAAAGCACGTATTTACTACAACAGCCGCCCAGAAGCTTCAGGTTTACAGTGGTTAACGCCAGAGCAAACAGCCAGTAAATCACACCCATTTATGTACAGCCAATCACAAGCAATTCATGCTCGTAGTTGGATCCCAGTACAAGATACGCCAGCAATGCGCGTAACCTACTCGGCACGTATTCACACTCCTAAAGACATTCGTGCGGTAATGAGTGCTGATAACAAAGATGCACTTTATAAGGACGGCGATTATCTCTTTAATATGCCACAACCAATTTCGCCATACTTAATCGCAATTGGTGCAGGTAATTTAGAATTTAAAGCCATGTCTAAGCAAACGGGTATCTTTGCTGAGCCAACAATTTTAGATGCATCAGTTGCTGAGTTTAACGACACGCAAGCGATGATCGATAAAACTAACGCGATGTACGGCGAATACGCATGGGGTCGTTATGACTTATTAATGCTACCGCCAAGCTTCCCATTTGGTGGCATGGAAAACCCTCGTTTATCATTCATCACACCAACGGTTGTTGCTGGCGATAAAAGCTTAGTAAACCTAATTGCTCACGAGCTTGCTCACTCTTGGTCTGGTAACTTAGTAACTAATGCGACTTGGGAAGACTTATGGCTAAACGAAGGTTTCACGTCTTACGTTGAAAACCGCATTATGGAAGAAGTGTTTGGCCGTGACCGTGCAGTTATGGAACAAGCGCTTGATGCAGCAGGCTTACGTGCATTACTTAAAACTCTACCAGCACCAGATACGCGTCTTAACTTAAAACTTAATGGCCGCGATCCTGATGATGCATTTAGCTCAGTGCCTTACACTAAAGGTCAGCTTTTCTTAATCTATCTAGAAAACAAATTTGGCCGTGATAAGTTTGACCCATTCGTAAAGGGTTACTTTGACCAATTTGCGTTTAAGTCTCTTACAACAGCGCAATTTGTTACTTACTTAAAAGCTAACTTGATCGAAAAATATCCAGGCGTTGTGAGCATGGATAAAGTTAATGAGTGGATCTTTGAGCCTGGTTTACCAAGCGATGCTCCTAACCCAACGTCTGATGCCTTCGATAAAGTTGATGCTGTGACCAAAACATGGTTAAACGGTGAGATCAGTGCAGCCCAGTTACCAACAGCGGATTGGTCAGTTCACGAGTGGCTACACTTTTTGAATAACCTACCTCGCGATTTAAGCATCGAAAAAATGGCTGAACTTGATAATCAATTCAACCTAACACAGTCAACTAATGCAGAGCGTGCTTTCGCATGGTTTATGCTAGCGGTAGGTAATGGTTATCAACCAATTTACCCAGCGCTTGATGAACACCTATCAGGCATCGGTCGTCGTAAATTAATTGTGCCACTCTATAAAGCACTTATTAAAAACGGTAAAAAAGACTGGGCGCATGATGTGTACTTAAAAGCACGTCCGGGTTACCACCCACTTGCACAAGGTACTGTTGACGACTTATTTGCAAAGTAAGTCATCAAACACAAAAAAGGCGCTGCAATCAGCGCCTTTTTTAATTATTTTATTAGTTACTTACTTTTTGTAAGAACGCACGGCGCTCTTCAGGGCTTGCTTGTTGCCACCAAAACTCAAGCATCGCAGCCGCACTTGGCATATTTTTCAAACCCGCTTGTCCGCCGGGTACTTTTGCAGGCAATGTGACAGGGACTGCTGTCGCAGGCTTGTTGCTTGTACTTGTAGCTGCAACTGGGGTACTGGCTACAGCTTGTGCAGGCGCGCTAGCTGCACGATAGCTCACTATCGATAGCGGCACAGCAAGTTCACTGCCCTTGGCTTTTAAGCTTACTTGCGGTGATTCAGCAAACACTTCTGCCGCAACAGCATTACTGGCACGATTAAACACTAGGTCATAGTCTTTGCCACTCTCTACCGTAAGCTCAACCCAAAATGGCTCTGACTCAACAACTTGATGGTCATCATAACCTTGCTCGTAAAGATCGGTATATTTCATCTTCACTTGGTAAGTACCAGGGGCAAGCTCAACATCGTCAACACGACTGAAAAACGACTGTTCAATTAGGCGCTCTCCAACTTGTAAGGGTACAAACTCTTCGGGAAAGTGAATAGTCTCAGCTACACTGCTGAAACTATTAAATAGCATTAACGCACTACTCAGTAATACTAATTTACGCATGTTCACTCCTTGGTTGTTCAACTTGCGGCAGTTTCAGTTTGACACTGCAAATAAAGTTTGTCATTAGTGGGCGGTCATTTAACCACATTTATAAGAGAGCTAAGTATGAGCCAAGAGACTATTTTTACAAAGATTATTAACCGAGAGATCCCAGCTGATATTGTTTATGAGGACGATCTATCTTTAGCTTTTAAAGATATTAACCCACAAGCCCCTTTTCATGTGCTGATCATCCCAAAAACGCCAATAGCGACGATTAATGATGTTACGGAAGAAAACGCCGCTTTAGTCGGTCACTTATATGTAGTTGCTGCAAAACTCGCTAAACAATTTGGCTTTAGTGAAGACGGATTTCGCGTCGTAATGAACTGTAATGACCACGGCGGACAAACTGTGTACCATATACACCTACACATGTTAGCAGGTAAAGAAATGGGCTGGCCTCCATATCAGGACAAGAAAAAAACAGCAATCTAATACTTTAACATGTAAACAAATGTAAAAAGTAGCACAAACATATTATTTTTGGCTATAATAAATATATATCAGTTAGTTAACATATTGCGATTAGTTAACTAACTGTAATTTTTGACACAAAACAGACACAAACTGTACTTTTCCTGCACAACTCTCAGAAATTTCTAATACGAAAGGGGTGGATTGCGTGATAGGATTTAACTGTCAACTTTATTCAAGAGTGTATATATATGAGTAGTTCAGCCTTTTTATTATTAGATCCAGAGCCAATTAACACTATTGGCATTAACGTATTAGAGCCATTGTTAAAAACACAAGGACTAGCAGTGACATCTGGTACTGATATCTCTGAAGTACCAGAAGGAACACGCTTGTTATTTATTGAAACGTCAAGCACAGATCCGTGGGGCAAGTTAAAAGAGCAGCTAGTTAATTTACGATTAAAATGCGATATCGTGCTGTTTAACCTAGATGAAAACCCTGAACTTGCAAACCGTGCTCTATTAAGTGGTATTCGTGGTGTGTTTTACACAACAGATAATGCTGATGTGTTAATGAAAGGCATTCGTTTATTACTTGAAGATCAACTATGGTATCGCCGCGACATCATGTGTAATGCACTAAATCGTATGTTGCAGTTCAATAAAGACGCACTCCACAAATTGACAGATGGTGACATCGAACCGGTTAAACTTACTAAACGTGAAAAAGCAATTATCTCACTAATGAGTAAAGGTTCGAAAAATAAAGAAATTGCTGAAGACTTAAGCATCAGCCCACATACAGTTAAAACTCACTTATATAGTGCATTTAGAAAAACTAAATGTCGTAACCGTATCGAGCTATTGTCTTGGGCACAGCAGAATATTCCAGACGAAATTCGCTAAACTAAACATCCTACAAGTTAAAACAGACGCAGCCGCGTCTGTTTTTGTTTCTGGTTGCTAAACACTGTAATTGACTTTATGCTCAAACTGATTGCAAAACACCGGAAATACAATGCTCGACTCAGCCACTTTATATTACGCCAGTGCTGCCATGATGGCAGTGATGACTCTTCTTAATTACCTTACATGGCGAACCAATAATAATACTCCGGGCACCTTACTCTATATTTTCTACCCTCTAGTGATGTTTGCATCGGTAATGAGTTTTGCATTGCATGGTCATATCAATAATATTGCCAGTGTTGCTATCGCAAACACCCTACTCTTTAGTGCTTCCATTATTCATGTACTTGCGATTTGCCAATTTTTAAATGCCAAATGCGTTGGCTTTAAAACCTTTGTTGCGATAACGGTGGCGCTCGCGATTACCATGATTTACCTTGCCACTGATAGCGCAGAGTTACGTAGTCGAATTTTGGTTTCTGATCTTCAGCATATAGTTGAAGCCTTGTTTTTACTGGCATTATTTATTCGAAATGGCCGTAAAAGTTACCCTAATGGCAGTATTGTCTACATTTTAATTCTCAGCATTATTCTGGCTATATTTACAGGCCGAACCTTAATGATGGGAGATGTCACAACGGCAAGCTTATTGTCAGCGGATTGGTTTAGTATCACTTTATTTATTAATGGTGTTATTGCGCCGATGTTTTATGCAACTGGTATGGCACTATTATGTAATGAACGCCGCGAACAAAACCTCAATCAGTTAGCTGAAAAAGCTCATAAAGACTTAGAAATTCGTGGTTTATTCCTATCAACTATCAGCCATGAAATACGTACGCCGTTAAATGGCATTTTGGGTAGTGCACAGCTAATCATGAACCAGTCGAGTGACCCACGTGACAAACCTTATTGTGAAGCAATAATTAACTCAGCTGAGTCGCTAAACTTACTGGTCGATAAAGTACTCGATTACGCTAGCCTTGATCAGCGTGATGAAGCGCTCTACGAAGAAGATGTCGAGTTTAAAACCTGGCTCAATAACCTGTGCCTTTTACTCAGCCCTTTAGCAGAGCAAAAACATTTAAAGTTTGAACTTATATACAACTTGCCCGATCAAGCATGTTATTACTGCGACCAACAAAAACTCAGACAAGTTATTATTAACTTAGTAGGTAATGCGATTAAATTTACCGACCAAGGTGCAGTCAAAATCCAAGTAAAACTGCTCAATGAAGGGCAATTAGATCACCTTGTTCGCATTAGTGTTATTGACTCAGGACCTGGTATTGAAGATGAAGAAATTGCATACCTAACAGAACCTTATGTTCAAAGCAGCGCAGGTAAAGAAAAAGGTGGTACAGGCCTTGGCTTAGCAATCACCAGCCGCTTACTGGAAAAGTTAGGCAGCAAGCTCAATATTGAGAGTGAACTTAATAAAGGCAGTACTTTCAGCTTTGATATTCCACTTGCCATTGGCGAGCTTAGTCTTGTTGAGCAGCGCCACCAATCAAAAGATTATGTTACTGGCCTAGACGTGTTATTAGTTGAAGACCTCGACTTAAACCAAAAAATTGCCATTGAATTTATGGCCGATGACGAGCACAAGATTAAGCTTGCAAAAGATGGTACTAGTGCCATTGAACTAATGCAAAAACATCACTTTGATGTGGTATTACTCGATATGAATTTGCCTGATTTAACAGGCCAAGAAGTGCTGAAAAAGCTAAAAAATATCGACCATTTAAACCAGCGAACCCCGGTGTTAGCGTTCACCGCGAGCCTTAGCCCTGATGAAATAAAAGAATACTTAGCACTTGGCATCAAAGACATTGTTGGCAAACCAATTAAGCAACAAAAACTACGCCAAGCACTTAGTGATTCACAAAGTAATCAAGCAGCAAGCATTGCTGTTGAGCTGCGCGATACACTCTATGATGAAACAGCCGCAGCGACTCTTGTCAGCTCATTCAGTGAAGATGAAGTGTCATCGATTTACAACGAGTTTGTATTGTCAGCCAGAAACAAACTGATCCGCTGCCAACAGCTCGTCGAGGATGATAAAGAGCAGTGCATCAAGCTACTGCACCGCCAAGCCAGCACGGCTTTACAACTAGGCTTTAACCGCTATGGTTTAGAACTTAAGAAAATCGAGCGTAAACTGCTCGACAACAAGCCTTTAAAGGAATCACTAACCGACGCATTAGTCCTATGGCAAGAAAGCCTACAAGCCTACTTAAAGCATGTTAGAAGTGAGTTAGCATAGGAGCTCCTAGCTCCTAGCTCCTAGCTCCTAACTCCTAGCTCCTAGCTCCTAGCGAGACTAATCCCTATTAGCCTCAAGCAAGCGACATTTGTCATATGCGTAGAAATTCCCCTCTCTCGCATGTCTGAAAGCTCCGAACTCCCCTAATAAACTTGATCCAAATCAACTATTAAATCGCCTTATTTAGCATCAGGAAAATAGCTTGATCTGGATCATATCAGCCGCCCTCAAGCCAGCCTATGATTAACTCATAGACATTAGGAGGCACAACCATGAACGTATTCTTCAGAGATTTTTTTAGCGACCCAGTTTTATTTATGTCATTCGGCATTTTGGCAGTTGTTATCGTTTTATGCCTTTTCTATGTTGGTTTCTTTATTAAGAAAATACACGACGCAGAAGTTCCTAAGTAAGAATTAAGCACGACGCACAAAGCCCCTATCCAATTTATTGTTTAGGGGCTTTTTATTTGCAGCTAGCTAAAATCTTGTAGCGGTTCTCAAAAAGCAAAAACTTGCTACAATAGGCGCTTATTTTGTTTCGAAAGTGTCAGCTATGTTACCTGAGTTTAAGCCTGCGTGGTGGATGCGCAATCGCCATTTACAAACCATAATGCCGCGCTTTTTTCGCCCTTTTCATAATACCCGCTACGACTTATCGACAATCGATACTCCAGATGGCGACTTTTTAGAACTGGCTTGGGCAACACCTCATAACGAGCAAGCACCCCTCGCTATTGTATTGCATGGTTTAGAAGGCAATATAAACAGCTTTTATGCTAAAGGCATGATGAAAAAACTTAAGCAGCAAGGCTTTGCTGTGGTATTAATGCATTTTCGAAACTGCTCTCGCGAAGTTAACCGTTTGGCACGTGCTTATCACAGCGGCGAAACAGAAGACCTGCGCTTTTTCATCAGCCACCTGAAGAGCAAGTTTCCAAAACGCCCGTTATTTGCCGTGGGCTTTTCGTTAGGTGGAAATGTACTGGCAAAGTATTTAGGTGAGCAAGGTACTAAATCAAACTTAACTGGCGCAGCCGTTGTGTCTGCGCCATTTGACTTATCTTCATCTTGCGAAGTAATTCGCAAAAGCTTAGGCAAGATTTATCAAAAGTATTTGCTCGACCGTATGAAAAAGTCGATGCAAAGAAAGCTACCACAAATCGAACAGCAAATTAGCCTAACGCCAGAAAAGCTCATGGCGATTGATGACTTATGGCAATTCGATAATATGCTCACGGCACCATTGCATGGCTTTGCCGGTGCTGAAGATTACTATCAGCAAGCGAGTGCAAAACCATTTTTAAAAAGCATTGCAACACCTACGCTGATTGTGCACGCAAAAGATGACCCGATGTTATCAATAAAAGCCGTGCCAGATAGCTTAGATGTGAGTGAACATGTTACGCTGCGCATCTCAGAACAAGGGGGCCATGTCGGATTTATTAGCGGTAAAAACCCTTTTAAGCCCGAATATTGGCTTGAACGAATTGTTCCTGAGTATTTTCAACAATTAGTTAAAAAAGAGCAGTTATGATCATTCCCCACGAACGCCTCGATAAAGAGACTCTGTATAATTTAATCGAAAGTTATGTTTTACGTGAAGGCACTGATTACGGCGAACAAGAATTTAGCATTGAAAGCAAAGTAGCGCAGGTTCATCAACAGCTTAAAAATGGTGAAGCCATGGTGTTTTTTTCTGAGTTACATGAGTCAGTTACGATTATATCTAAAGCTGAATTCATTGCTCTACAAGCTGACCCGGAGTACCAAGCGTCGTTTAACGACTAAACTTGTAAGTTACACTGTAACCCTTCACAATGGCTTTTTAACTTAAAGAGCCATTAAAAAATGAAAAAACTAAGCTCACTGGTTGCCGCAGTTTCTTTGGCCTTAATTGGTCAAGCAAATGCAGATCAGGTTACTGCATCAGATAAAGCCATTAAACTAGCAAAAGACACTATTTTAATCGATACCCATATCGATGTGCCTTACCGTATTCATAACAAGTGGGCTGACGTAACCAAAGCTACAAGCGACGGTGATTTTGATTATCCGCGTGCTGTGCAAGGTGGTTTGAACGCTCCTTTCATGTCAATTTACATTCCTGCAAACCTAGAATTTGAAGGCAAAGGTAAAAGCTATCAATTAGCAAATCAGCTAATCGACTCTATGGAAGCGATTGTGCAACGCGCACCAAGTAAATTCGCTATTGCAGACTCAACTGCCGATATTAAAGAGCAATTTAAACAAGGCAAAATGTCGATTGCTATGGGCATGGAAAACGGCTCACCTATCGAAGGCGACATTAAAAACCTTAAGCATTTTTATGAGCGTGGCGTACGTTACATCACGCTAGCTCACTCACAGAGCAACCACATTTCTGATTCATCTTATGACATCCGTCGTAAGTGGAAAGGCCTTAGCCCGTTCGGTAAAGAGCTAGTAAAAGAAATGAACAACATTGGTATGCTGGTTGACGTTTCGCATATTTCTGATGATGCGTTTTACCAAGTGATGGAAATTTCAAAGGTACCCGTGATTGCTTCACACTCGTCACTGCGTAAATACACCCCTGGCTTTGAGCGTAATATGAATGACGACATGCTGTTAGCTCTTAAAAAGAATGGTGGTGTTATTCAAATTAACTTCGGTTCAAGCTTTGTTACTGCAAAAGCAGGCTCTTGGTACGATCAACTTAAATCAGCAAAGGCTGAAAAGAAAAAAGACGGTACTAAGCTAAGCAAAGATTTTGATGCTGCTTATCGCGCTAAAAACCCGTTTCCATTTGCAAGCTTAGAACAAGTACTTGATCACATTGACCATGTAGTTGAGCTAATTGGTATCGATTATGTGGGTATTGGCTCAGATTACGATGGTGTAGGCGACTCTCTACCTACTGGCTTAAAAGATGTTTCTAGCTATCCTAACCTTGTGCAAGGTCTAATGGACCGTGGTTATAGTGATAAAGACATCAAAAAGATTTTAAGTGGCAATATGCTACGTGTATGGCAACAAGCTGAAGCATACGCAAAAGCCCATTAATCGACACAAACTCTATTTAAAAGCGCAGCTAACTAGCTGCGCTTTTTATTTTTATCATCATAAGTATTTGATAATACAAATAGCTTGTTTTAATCTGCTGATATTACAAAGCAACTTGGATGATGTGATATGTCAACTTGGCAAGGGAATACTGCGCTGGCATTTGCAAGCATTGCACTTGGCTTATCAATTTATAGCTATACAAAAGTAAACTCGACTGACAAGCCTGTAGTTATTCAGCAAGCAAAACCTAACTTAAAAAAGTTAACCATTCCAGAGCAAGACAGAGAAAATCTAGTTGCCTTACATGGCTATATTTTAGATCTCGAAACACGCATTCACGAGCTTGAAAATCAAGCGCCAACAATTGATCCTGAGCGACTTGCCTCATTAGTTAAACAAGCAATGGAACAGCAAGAAAAAGAGCGACGAGTCGAAATTGAGAAAAGAAATCCAGCGCTTGGCTGGCTAAGTAATTTACCTGATGACTACCGCGAACGCATCAAAGCAGACCCACAATATGCCGACAGCTCAATAAATGAAGCTCTTGCCACCTTACTCAATTTGAGTAAGTCCGAAAATGAGCGCTTAGCAGCCTACGGGCAACTAAAAATGACCCTAGGTATGCTCAGACGCGACTTGGACGACAGCCAAGCAAATGCAGTAATCGATGCCATGATAAGCATTAGCGAATACACGAATGACCCTAAGATTCGTATCAGTACATTAGAGAATTTATCTCGCCAAAATAACGTCTCGCCTAAGCTCGCTGAGCATTTTCAAAAACTGTTACAAACTGACGATAATGATTATGTTCGCAATATTTCTGCCACAGCCCTCATCAGCCAATTTTTCCGTGCCACAAGAGACGGCAACAATAGTTATGCCAGTGATTTAGCAGAACGAATTACCACTCTTGAAAATAGCAGTAATGCAAAAGTTGCCGAAATCATGGCTGAAAACCTAAAAGGCCCTCGGTTAAGAGAAGAGCTAGATAAAGCGTTGGGGAAATGATTGAAGGTGCTAGGTGCTAGGTGCTAGGTGCTAGGTGCTAGGTGCTAGGTGCTAGGTGCTAGGTGCTAGGACAAACTAAATCCCGTTTAACCTATAGCAACTATGATTTTTGTTTTCTTACACTGAAATGAAAGCCCCTTCTCGATCTAATCTGACGTCTGACAGCTGAAAGCTTCCAGCTATTTTTAAAAACAAAAAGCCCCAGCAGATGCCGGGGCTTTTTAGTAAGGAAACTTAATTAAAAATTAAGCTTTCTTTGGACGCTCAACAACGTCTACTAAAGTCCAAGACTTAGTCTTAGAAATAGGAGCACACTCAGAAATAGTAACTACGTCACCAGTTTGAGCTGTGTTGTTTTCGTCATGTACGTGTAGTTTAGTCGTACGTTTGATGAATTTTCCATATACTGGATGCTTCACGTAACGTGCGATAGCAACAGTGAAAGATTTATCCATCTTGTCGCTGATTACACGGCCTTGAAGAGTACGGATTTTATCGCTCATTATTGACCTGCCTTCTGGTTAATAACTGTTTTTACACGCGCGATATCGCGACGTACTGTTCTTAGCGTGTGTGTCTGAGCTAACTGACCAGTGCTTGCTTGCATGCGCAGGTTGAACTGCTCACGAAGAAGTCCTAGAAGTTCAGCATTTAGCTCTTCTACGCTTTTGTCTTTTAGTTCGCTAGCTTTCATTACATCACCGTCCGAGTTACGAAAGTTGTTGTGAATGGTAATTTACGCGCTGCAAGGTTAAATGCTTCACGAGCAAGCTCTTCAGAAACACCTTCCATTTCGTAAAGTACTTTACCAGGTTGAATTTCAGCAACCCAATATTCAACAGAACCTTTACCTTTACCCATACGAACTTCTAATGGTTTGTTCGTAATTGGCTTATCTGGGAATACACGAATCCAGATTTTACCTTGACGCTTTACGTGACGTGTCATAGCACGACGAGCTGCTTCGATTTGACGAGCAGTCATACGGCCACGGCCAGTAGCTTTCAAACCGAAAGTACCGAAGCTTACTTTGTTACCGTTTTGCGCTAAACCGCGGTTGCGGCCTTTGTGCATTTTACGGAATTTTGTACGTTTTGGCTGTAACATTACTCGCTACCTCTACTTAGCACTTTTTTTGGCTTTCTTTGGCGCGCGTTTAGCTGGCTTCTCTTGCTCTTGTACTAGTGGTAAACCACCAATAACTTCGCCTTTGAAGATCCAAACTTTAACACCAATGATACCATAAGTGGTTAAGGCTTCAGAAGTTGCGTAGTCGATATCAGCACGAAGAGTATGTAGAGGTACACGACCTTCACGATACCATTCTGAACGTGCGATCTCAGCACCGCCAAGACGACCGCTAACTTCAACTTTGATACCCTTTGCACCAATGCGCATTGCATTTTGTACCGAACGCTTCATAGCGCGACGGAACATAACACGACGCTCTAGCTGTGACGCAATACCGTCAGCTACTAGTTGTGCATCAAGTTCAGGCTTACGAACTTCAGCGATATTAATCTGAGCCGGAACACCTGCAATCTTAGTTACTGCTTGACGTAGTTTTTCAACGTCTTCGCCTTTTTTACCGATAACAACACCAGGACGAGCTGTGTGAATTGTTACACGGATAGATTTAGCTGGACGCTCGATAACGATTTTAGACACAGAAGCCGCTTTTAATTCCTTAGTAAGGAAAGTACGTACTTTGTGATCGCCAAAAAGCTGATCAGAGAAATCTTTTGAATTCGCGTACCAGGTAGAAACCCAAGGTTTAGAGATACCTAGGCGAATACCAGTAGGATGAACTTTTTGTCCCATTACTTATACTCCTAGCTATCTGAAACCACAACAGTGATGTGGCTTGTACGCTTAAGGATGCGGTCTGCGCGTCCTTTAGCACGTGGCATAATACGCTTCATTGTTGGACCATCGTCCACAAAGATCGTAGTTACACGAAGCTCATCAATGTCAGCACCTTCGTTATGCTCTGCGTTAGCAATAGCAGACTCAAGTACTTTTTTAACTAATACAGCCGCTTTTTTAGGGCTGTACGCCAGGATTTCTAGAGCGCGATCAACCGGAAGTCCGCGGATCTGATCTGCAACTAGACGTGCTTTTTGCGCCGAACCAGAGGCGAATTTATGTTTAGCTAATGCTTGCATTTATCATTCCCCTCTTAACGTTTCTTCGCTTTCTTATCCGCAGCGTGACCGCGGTAAGTGCGAGTTGGTGCAAATTCACCTAGTTTGTGACCGATCATTTCGTCTGTGATGAACACAGGAACGTGCTGACGACCATTATGGACAGCGATGGTCAATCCGATCATGTTAGGTATGATCATTGAACGACGGCTCCAAGTTTTAATTGGCTTCTTGTCACCGCTTTCCAACGCTTTCTCTACCTTCTTCAGCAAGTGTAGGTCAATAAAAGGACCTTTCTTGAGAGAACGTGGCATGGCTATTCCTCAACTATTATTTAGTACGACGACGTACGATAAATTTATCAGTACGCTTGTTCTTACGTGTCTTAGCACCTTTAGTCGGCTTACCCCATGGAGACACAGGATGACGACCACCAGATGTACGACCTTCACCACCACCGTGCGGGTGATCTACCGGGTTCATGGCAACACCACGAACTGTCGGACGGATACCACGCCAGCGATTTGCACCAGCTTTACCTAGTGAACGAAGCATATGCTCAGCATTGCCTACTTCACCAAGTGTTGCGCGACAGTCAGCTGGAACTTTACGAACTTCGCCAGAACGAAGACGTAGAGTTACGTATTGACCTTCACGAGCAAGGATTTGAACGTATGCACCAGCAGAACGTGCGATTTGCGCGCCTTTACCTGGTTTTAATTCTACGTTGTGAACAGTCGAACCTACAGGCATGTTACGCATTGGTAACGTGTTACCAGCTTTGATTGGTGCATCAATACCAGATTGGATTGAATCACCAGCTTTTAAGCCTTTAGGTGCAATAATGTAACGACGCTCACCGTCTGCATATAATACAAGAGCGATGTTTGCGCTACGGTTTGGATCATACTCTAGACGCTCAACAACAGCTGGAATGCCATCTTTAGTGCGTTTAAAGTCGATTACACGGTAATGATGCTTATGACCACCACCGATGTGACGAACCGTGATACGACCTTTGTTATTACGACCACCAGACTTAGAGTTTTTCTCTAGTAGTGGTGCGTAAGGTTTACCCTTATGTAGATCTGGGTTAACCACTTTAACCAGGTGACGACGACCCGCAGAAGTTGGTTTACACTTTTGAAGTGCCATAATTCTAACTCCCCTTATTACTCGGCGCCGCCGACAAAGTCTAGCTCGCTACCTTCTTTAAGAGTAACGTAAGCTTTCTTCCAGTCTGAACGACGACCGAAACGCATGCCAGTACGTTTTGTTTTACCCTTAACGTTTAGTGTGCGAACACCAGTTACTTCTACTTCAAAAAGCTTTTCTGCTGCAGCTTTGATTTCAGCTTTAGTTGCATCAGAAGCTACTTTGAAAACAATCGTGTTGTTCTCTTCAGCAGCGATAGTGCTTTTCTCAGAGATGTGTGGAGCAAGGATCACTTTTAAAAGACGTTCTTCACGGATCATGCTAGCGCCTCCTCAAGTTGCTTAACAGCAGCAGCTGTAATAAGTACCTTATCGAAAGCGATTAGGCTTACAGGATCGATACCAGCTACATCACGCGTGTCAACCTTGTATAGGTTACGTGCCGATAAGAAAAGATTCTCATCTACTTCTTCAGTCACGATTAGAACATCTTTAAGCTCAAGTTCTTTAAGCTTAGCAACTAGTTCTTTAGTTTTTGGTGCTTCAAGACCAAACTGCTCAACAACGATTAAACGCTCTTGACGAACTAATTCAGATAAGATGCTTTTGATCGCACCGCGGTACATTTTACGGTTTACTTTTTGGCTGTGATCTTGTGGTTTAGCTGCGAAGCTAACGCCACCTGAACGCCAAATTGGGCTACGAATTGTACCAGCACGTGCACGGCCAGTACCTTTTTGAGACCATGGTTTTTTACCACCACCGCTTACTTCAGAACGTGTCTTCTGAGCACGAGTACCTTGACGAGCACCTGCTGCGTAAGCAACAACTACTTGGTGTACTAATGCTTCGTTAAACTCACGTCCAAAAGTAGCTTCAGAAACTTCAAGAGCGCCAGAAGCGTCTTTAATTGCTAATTCCATCACTAAATCTCCAGGACTTATGCTTTAACAGCTGGTTTAACGATAACGTCACCGCCGATAGCGCCAGGTACTGCACCTTTAACTAAAAGCAGGTTACGCTCAGCGTCAACGCGAACTAGTTCTAAGTTTTGAGTCGTTACACGCTCAGCACCCATGTGACCGGCCATTTTCTTACCTTTAAACACCTTACCAGGTGATTGGTTTTGACCGATTGAACCAGGAGCACGGTGAGATAGAGAGTTACCGTGAGTAGCGTCTTGCATGCTGAAGTTCCAGCGCTTAACACCACCTTGGAAACCTTTACCTTTAGAAGTACCGGTTACGTCAACTTTGTTGATTTCGTTGAATAATTCAACAGTAAGCTCAGCGCCTACTTCAAAATCGCCTTCACCACCATTTAGGCGGAATTCCCACAGACCGCGACCCGCTTCAACACCAGCTTTAGCGAAGTGACCCGCTGCAGCTTTGTTTACACGGCTTGCTTTTTTAGTGCCTGCGGTTACTTGAAGCGCGTTATAACCGTCAGTTGCTTCAGATTTGATCTGAGCAATGCGGTTAGGTGTCGCTTCGATAACTGTCACAGGGATAGATACACCATCTTCAGTGAAGATACGTGTCATACCCACTTTACGACCGACTAGACCTAATGCCATTTTCCTAAAACCTCTCTAATCTTCCGATTAACCCAGGCTGATTTGAACATCAACACCAGCAGCAAGATCTAAACGCATTAGAGCGTCAACAGTCTTGTCAGTTGGTTCTACGATGTCGATCAGACGTTTATGGGTGCGGATTTCGTACTGATCACGCGCGTCTTTGTTAACGTGCGGTGAAGTTAGTACAGTAAAACGTTCAAAGCGTGTAGGTAGTGGGATTGGACCACGTACTTGTGCGCCAGTGCGTTTCGCAGTTTCCACGATTTCCGCCGTTGATTGGTCAATCAAACGGTGGTCAAAAGCTTTTAGGCGAATACGAATGCGTTGATTTGACATTCTTAAACCTCAATGTAAAGAGCATTTAAAAAGAGCATAAAAAAACGACCGAAACAATCTTAATAACTAAGATGTCGGCTGCTTTCTTATATCTACGATGAATTCCAAATCGGAATTCCTGTTTATTAGCTTGAAATCCAAGCTTAATCTTTCCTTCCAAGTTCCCGAGGGAATTTTGAAAGCCTGCGTATTATAGATAGATTGGTGATAAATGCAACAACTATTTTGAAAATCTCAAAGGTCTAAATTAAATTTTGTTTAATTTTCGAACTTTATCAATAACATTAGCGTCTTTAAATTATACTTGTGCGAGTAAAGAGGCTAGAAAATCGCTTTTAAATGGTCAGTCCAGTTAATAATTGTTATTCTATGCCGCTTATTTTTGACCAGACTCGGTCTATTTAATATCTACTAATAACTTTGGTGAGTTGATGCGTATCATTAATCGTTGTTTAAATTTCATTTCTGCCGGTATGAACCGCTTGTTTGTAAAAAGTAAGGTGCTGCCAGAAAATCCGATTGAACAATACAATCTAAACCCAGCCAACCCTACTTTTTATATTGTTAGGCTAAATGCACGCTCTGATTTAGCGGCACTGGCAAGGGTATGTAAAAAATACGGCTTACCTAACCCGACCGAAGAGCAGTTATTAGGTAATGCAGAGCTTGATCGCTTTATCGGTATTCAAAACCCACCACCGCTATTTGGTAACAAAAGCAAACCAAGCAATGCCCTGCAGCAAGGCAAACAAATTATTGACCACCTGATGCAATCAGGTGAGAAAAACGTCCAAGTGATCCCGGTGACTATTTTATGGGGCCGAAACCCAGGCAAAGAAAAGCCTGGTTTAGGTACTTTGGTGTCTCATTCATTAACACCCAGCTGGTTTCGTAAGTTCTTTGTGTTGCTATTTTCTGGGCGCGATAACTTTATTCGCTTTAGTCAGCCACTCGATTTATCTTTATTGGTCAATGAAAAAGCTGAGGTTGATGAGCTACCGCATAAACTATTACGTGTAGCCCGCGTGCACTTTCGTCGTCAAAAATTGGCAGCGACAGGCCCGAAAATGCCATCACGTGAGCAGCTATTTAATTCGCTACTTGCCTCACCAACAATAAAAAAAGCAATTCAAATAGAAGCGAAAGAAAAAAACATCAGCCAAGAGCAAGCTCGCCAAAATGCGCTGAAGCTACTTGATGAGATTGCCGCCAATTATAGCGATGCCACCATTCGTGTTGCAGACCGTATTTTAACTTGGCTGTGGAATAAGCTTTATAACGGGATTGATATTAAGTTTTCTGAGCAGGTGCATGAGCTTACAGATAAAGGCCACGAGATTATTTATATGCCATGTCACCGATCGCATATGGATTACTTATTGCTGACCTATTCTATTTACCATTTAGGCTTAGTTCCGCCACATATCGCTGCCGGTATCAACTTAAACTTCTTCCCGGCAGGGGGGATTTTCCGTCGCAGTGGTGCTTTCTTTATTCGCCGCTCATTCGCGGGCAATAAATTGTATTCGTCAGTATTTAAAGAGTACCTGAGCCAGTTATTTATCAAAGGCTATTCAGTAAAGTTTTACACTGAAGGTGGTCGTAGCCGTACTGGTCGCTTGTTACCGCCAAAAACAGGTATGCTCGCCATGACATTACAAGCCATGTTACGTGGCATAGACCGCCCTATTTCGATTGTGCCTGTATACATTGGTTATGAGCACGTAATGGAAATTAATACTTACTTAAAAGAGCTTGCCGGTAACGATAAAAAAGGTGAGTCGGTATTAGGTATCTTTAAGGCAATTAAAAACCTTAAAAACTATGGTCGTGGTTATTTAAACTTTGGCGACCCTATATCGATAAACCAATATCTCAATGATCAACAACCTGATTGGCGAGAGTCGATTCACCCAACTGATGTTCAGAAACCACAATGGCTTGGGCCACAAGTCGCTAACCTCGCTGATAAGGTAATGGTTAATATTAATAGCGCCGCTGCACTCAATGCAGTGAATCTACTTGCGATGATATTACTGGTAAATGATAAACACGCGTTAAGTAAACCTAAGCTGATTGCTCAGCTTGAGTTTTATTTACATTTACAGCGAAGCGCAAGCTACAGCGAAAAGGTGACCACACCAGACGAAAGCGCCGAGCAGCTGCTAGAGCATGCACTTAAACTTAATAAGTTTGATGTGATCAGTGATGAGTTTGGCGAAATTATCGCGATTAACGATAAAGAAAAAACACTATTCAACTACTACCGTAATAACGTGTTGCACTTATTTGCTGTACCTAGCTTATTGGCGCTGCATTTATTCAAAGCACATCAAACTACCATGGCTGATTGCCAAGCCTTGATTGCACGTTTTTACCCACTGTTTGCCAAAGAGTGGTTCTTGCATGAGTTAGATGAAAACTACATTACGCGTGTTCTCGCTAGTTTCGTTGATCAAGACCTGATTGAAATTGATGGCGATAATATCAAGATCACTAACAGCAACGATTGCTTAGCGAAACTCGAAATGCTCGGTCGCGCCCTAAGCTTAACACTGCAACGCTACGCTATCGTGGTTGGCTTTATTCAAACTAGCAGTGGTATTGAGCGTGAAGAACTTGAACATGAAAGCCAAGTGTTAGCAGAGCGCTTAGGCACCTTGCACGGCATTAAAACCCCAGAGTTCTTCGACAAAAAAGTACTTATTGGTTTTATTTCAAGCTTGCGAGAGCAAAAGCTAATTACCGAAACAGAGCAAGGCTTAACGGGTAGCAATGAGCTGTGCGAAGTGTATTTATATCTTAAAGCATTGCTGCCAGCACGGGTCTGGCAGTCAATTGACGATATAGTGCAAAGCCAAGCTCAGCACGTAAAAGATTAACGCTGACGCATAACCCCTTCTTGGATCGTTGAGGCAACCAAATTGCCTTGACGGTCAAAGAACTGACCTCGCACCAAACCACGACCAGAGCTCGCACTTGGGCTATCAATCGAATATAAAATCCAATCGTCTAGTCTAAACGGGCGGTGAAACCACATTGCATGGTCAATCGTTGCAACCTGCATATTCGGCTGCATAAACGATACGCCGTGCGGCTGTAATGCAGTTGGTAAAAATTCAAAGTCAGATGCGTACGCAAGTAAGTAATTATGAATACGCTGATCGTCAGGCATCTCGCCATTAGCTTTAAACCAAATATGCTTAACGGGCTCCATCACTTGTGGTTTGAATGGATTATGAAAAGTCACAGGGCGCATTTCAATTGGTACTTCTCGGATGAACTTATTTCGAATTGGTTCAGGAATAAGCTCTGCATTTGCTTGGTAAAATTCAAGCGATGACTTTAATTCTTCAGGCTGTGGTACATCAGGCATCTGCGCTTGATGTGATAAGCCCTCTTCTTCACCTTGGAAAGAAGCGGTCATGTAAAAAATCGGCTTACCATATTGAATTGCTTTTACACGGCGAGTACTAAAACTTTTACCATCACGTATATTCTCTACATCATAGACAATCGGCTTTGCAGCATCACCTGGGCGCAAAAAGTAAGAGTGTAAAGAGTGAACAATACGCCCTTGTGGTAATGTTTCTTTTGCGGCAGATAGAGCTTGGCCCATTACTTGGCCACCGAATACAGCTCTAAATCCTAAATCTTGGCTTTGCCCGCGATACAAGCCTTGCTCAATCTCTTCTAACGACATTAATGACAGTAGGTCATCTAATACTTGGCTCATTTATTTATCCTCAATCCCGACAAGCGTTTAATGATACTATAGACTAATTGGAAGTAAATCTTTGTAAGAGCACCTCATTATGGCTTATTGGCTTTTTAAAACCGAACCCGATGCATTTTCAATTGATGATCTAAAAAACGCACCTGAGCAAACCTCTATGTGGGATGGCGTGCGTAATTATCAAGCCCGCAACTTTCTTCGCGATGGTATCAAGCATGGTGACTTGGTAATGATTTATCATTCAAGTTGTAAGCAAGTGGGTGTTGCAGGTATCGCTACGGTGACTCGCGAAGCTTATGCCGACCCAACACAGTTTGATTTAAATAGCGATTACTACGATGCCAAAGCAACTGCTGATAACCCGCGCTGGTTTGTGGTCGATGTGCAATATCAAGCACACCTTAAAAAGCTTGTTAGCCTGCAAGCGATTAAAGCCAATGATGCAATCACCGAAATTGCCCTTAAAAAAGGCGGCCGATTATCAGTAATGCCTGTAACTGAACATGACTGGCAACAGATCATCGCAATGAGCGAGGGCTAAGCATATAAAGTAGCGGCCATTTTTAATGAGCTGCTATTTTTGCTATAATTTCGCCCCTTTATTTTAGAGGTACTAAGGGGGGATGTATGAAATTATTGTATTGGTTAGAGGAATGGACCAATCTCCCACGCGATGAGCAACAAAGCCGTGTTCCTATGACTGACGGTGATTTGCTCGGCGACGTTTATGTGAAATATCATATCATTGATGCCAATAAGCCCCTGCTAATTACCTTCTCTCCTGCTGGAACAAATTATCAAGAACATGATATTACTGATGATTTTTCGCCTTGGGCTTATAAGCTCGCGAAAAAGCAGGATGTGAATATTATCGCTTTTCAACATTTAGGCATTAGCAACTGGTTTAGGCACCGTAATCTGTTGTTTTTCATTGAGCAGCTAGCACCACTGATTGGCGGGTTCAAAGAGCGATTAGGTTATGGTTTGAGTCGAGGAGGCTTTGCCGTTGGTGCCTTTGCCAATCTATTAAAGCTTGATAAAGTCTTGCTCTTTCACCCTGTTAGCACAAAAAATAAAGAAAAAGCGCCATGGGATGACCGTTCAAGTACCGACATCGCGCAAAAATTTGATTGGAACGGTGACTACCACGATTTAGATTTAGGCCATGCAAAGGGTTATATTATTTACGACCCAACGAATCGCATCGACCGAGCTCATGCTAAACGTTACCCACAACTAACCCACTTACGCGTGTTTGGTATGGGCCATAGTGTTCATGCAACATATTTAAATAAGTTTGGCTTTTATAAAGATGTTGCTGTTGATTTTATTAGCCACCAGCAAGTTGATATAGCCCAATTCCGCCAGCAAACCAAAACGCTGCGCTTTAAAGAAGATTATTATCGTCGTCTAAATAAGGCAAACAAGAGTTCGCCACATCGTTTAGCCTTACTAAGCACCGCCCATACAATTTTAGCTGAAGAAAAAGCTGAGCATATGCAAGAGCAAAAAGATGCGATTGATGTGCAACCGCTGATTGATGTTGCAATCAAGCATCAAGATGAGCACCCAAACGATGCTATTAAGGTCTTAGAAGTAGCGCAGCAACTCTCACCCGATGATCCTGTGATAGATCATAAACTAAAACAGTTGAAGTGACACAGCAGCTGTCAATTTGAGGAGAGTTAACCCTTAGGTTTTACTTTACGGTGCTTTTTGACCCGCCCGTGTTTAGGGATGATTGTTAAGTACATTACCAAAGCTAACCACGAAAAGAAGATGATACCTATTAACCAAGCATTCTTTTCGTGGCCTTGAGTGCGTTTACTATTGAGCACAATGACCACAGGTAAAATGTAGGCACTGAGTACAATAATTAAAAACACAACTTCGTTCATAAATACCAATTCGCTTAATTAAAAGTATTATTGCGGATTGGTACTATACCAACGCAGACCAATCAACTTCGTCACTCAAAACACGCTCCGCAGCAATATAATGCAAAATATCTCCCTCACTTACTACATAATCAAGTGGCGGGTTTAAGTCCATATTTTTTGCACTCAAATTATGTGCGACACCCAGCAGTATAGCATCATGACTATATTTAAAGTGATGAAACAGCTTGCCAAATTCCATTGCTTGCACGCCTTTTGGAATAGGTAAACTAAATTGAGTATCCCCATGTAGTGTCGATAACAGCTCTTCCTGCACGCGGCTTGAACCTGGGTCTTGCATTGAACGCACTAAGATCTCGGCTGACTTAGCACTGCTACATTCTACATTGTGGCAATGCTCATGTAGCATTTCGATTTTAGTTTCATCAGTAAAGTGTGCACTAATGTGGCACTGTTCATTGACCAACTTGCTAATGCGCAGGGCTGTTGTAAACGTTTGGTCATCGTCTTGGCCATCAATAATAATTTTGTCGGCGCGATCAATGGCAATTCTTTTCAACTCATCTAAGTCAGTAAAGCTACTTAGACGAGCAAAATCAACCATAGGATTTGCTAAAAACGGATGTTCCATTTGTTCAGTAACCGCCAATAAAATACGACGATCTAAGCGTTTATGATCGGCCAATATATAGTCAACCATCTTTTTAGTACGTGTATCGTGCCAACCAAAGATAATAATGTGATTGTTTATATGTGCGAAGCTTTTATCACCCGTCATAGCGCGCCTAATTAAATAAGTTACTGTTTGCCCTGTCTTTCCTAACAGAACGCCAAATAATGCTAAACCAAAAGGTATTTGCAATAATGCGACAATCCAACGGCCAAGCTCGGTGCTTGCACTAAAATCGCCATAGCCAACTGTAGATGTAGTTACTACATAATAATAAAAATAAGTACTAAGTGGTGTGAGCGCTTGCTCTCCTGCAAGCATAAGCAGCCACCAAATAAGTAGCATATGCAAAAGCGTAGTAAATACCACAGCCTGCCAACTTACTTGATCAATGTGACTGCGAATAAGTACCACTAAACGATTAAATATATGATGCATGATCCTTGCGATTTATAGTGGAGGAAATTATCGATACGGTACTGTAATGCTTGCATTTTGGCAACTGATGGAAAATTACTAATGCATGTCGATGAAAAATGATAGTAGACTATACTATCTCTGTATTAGGTGTTTAGGGTGAAATATGTCAGGTGTTCTTGCTTCCGTCGATAAGCGTACGCAACTGGTCGGTGAAAACCGCTTAGAGCTTTTACTATTTTACCTACACAGTCGCCACTTATTCGCTCTCAATGTGTTTAAAGTTAAAGAAGTGGTGAAGTTACCGCAAATTAGCAAAATTCCCCACGCCCACCCTAAAGTTTCTGGGGTTGTAAATATTCGTGGTGAATCAATTCCGGTGATTGATTTGCGCAGAGCGATAAACATGCCTGAAGCTAAACACATCGAAGATACAAACCTCGTTATCACCGAGTACAATCGTACCGTGCAAGGCTTTTTAATTGGGAAAGTTGATCAAATCATTAATATGACATGGTCAGATATCATGCCGCCGCCAACGGCAATTGGTAAAAATCACTATCTAACAGCCTTAACGAAAGTAAAACGCGATGGCCAAGAGCAGCTGGTTGAAATTATCGACGTAGAAAAGGTGCTCGCCGAAATCGTTGAGTACGAAGTCCAAATATCTGAAGACATTCTTGATAAAAGCATCGTGAACGAGTTTGCAGGCCGCAAAATTCTTCACGCCGATGACTCCCCAACGGCTCGTAAGCAAGTAAGCGATACCTTGTCGCAACTTGGCATCGAAATCATACCTGCTCGTAACGGACTTGAAGCACTCGAAATGCTAAAAGGCTGGGCTGATCAAGGCAAAGATGTTGAGAAAGAGCTACTCATGGTGATCACCGATGCTGAAATGCCAGCAATGGATGGCTACCGTTTAACACACGAAATTCGTAACGACAGCCGCATGAAGAACCTACATATTGTGCTTAATACATCTTTGAGTGGTAGCTTTAACCAAGCTTTAGTTGAGAAGGTTGGTTGTAATGCCTTCTTATCAAAATTCCAGCCAATACTGTTAGTAGAAGAAGTTCAAGCCCGCTTAAAAGCCGTGCTAGAGCAAGATTCACAGTAAGCGCATTTAGCATCAGTTTTTAAAGGCATAAGCTAAAGCAAGGACGTCGCAATTTGCCAATCATCGTTAATCATGATTTATTGGCATTATCGATTCGACGACAACAATAAAAACTATGCTAAATCGCGTTGCCAAACCATTCACTAAACTAGTAGAGCGTTATCTACCCGACCCGTTTGTATTTGTTATATTACTCACCTTGCTGAGCTTTATCGTTGCGAGCCTCTTTACGCCGTCAACGCCCACGCAAGTGCTCGCGGCTTGGGGTGATGGATTTTGGAACCTATTACAATTTGCCATGCAAATGCTGCTAGTGCTGCTAACGGGCTACATGCTAGCGAGCACCCCAGTGATGCGCAGTATACTCAACAAACTCGCGACTCTTGCCAACAGCCCTGCTAAAGCGATCATACTCGTTACGCTCGTGTCTTTATTGGCAAGCTGGCTAAATTGGGGCTTTGGTTTAGTGATTGGCGCTTTGTTCGCCAAAGCAATTGCGAAACAAACCCGCGTTGATTACCGCTTGTTAGTGGCCAGTGCCTATTCAGGTTTTATTGTTTGGCATGGCGGCTTAGCCGGTTCAGTGCCGCTAACAATCGCAACCGATGGCCACTTTGCAGAGCAAAGTATTGGGGTAATAGGCACCGAAAACACGATTTTTTCGGCATTTAATATCGCTATTGTTGTGGGCTTATTTATTATCATGCCGCTGGTAAATCGCTACATGTTGCCGAGCGAAAAAGACAGTGTTTATGTTGACCCTGTAAAGCTTGAAGATGAATCAAAGCAAGCAGATACACCTACCCGCCCCGCCGAAGTAATAGAGCATAGTCGTTTGCTTGGTATGGGGGTAGGTGCCTTTGGTCTTGCCTATTTATTCTATTACTTTGTGCTTAACGGAGGCGGCTTAAACTTAAATAGCGTGATCGCAATTTTCTTATTTAGCGCAATTTTACTGCATCAAACACCGCATAATTTACTTAGCAACTTACAGCAAGCAATCCCTAGTGGCGCTGGCATTGTGATTCAATTTCCATTTTATGCGGGGATCATGGCGATTATGGTAAAAACGGGACTTGCTCAACAAATCTCTGAAGGGTTTATTGCCATTGCAACAGCCGAAACGCTGCCTTTTTGGAGCTTTTTAAGCGCAGGGTTTGTGAATATATTTGTGCCGTCAGGCGGCGGCCAATGGGCAGTGCAAGCGCCGATTGTCATTCCAGCCGCACAAACACTTGGCGCGGATATGCCACGGGTTGCTATGGCTGTCGCATGGGGCGATGCTTGGACTAACCTTATTCAGCCGTTCTGGGCACTCCCCGTACTTGCTATTGCCGGCTTAAAAGCAAAAGACATCATGGGCTTTTGTCTTGTGCAGCTGATTATCACCGGCGTGTTTATATCGTTAATGCTGAGTTTTTACCCTTAAAAAAGCTTTATAAACATCACCTATTAGAGAGGGGCAAAAGCTCATAGCGAGAGTCCCTCTTCAAAACGGTTTTTTGTCAAAGCTAGCCAAAATTCTCATTCGGTCTGCAATCACCGCCAAAAGAGGGCTTCATTCTACCAAAACAACAGTCTATCACTTACAATTAGAATCACTGCTATCGCTTCTTTTATCTCTTTTTAATACAAAGCAAACGATCTTAGAAACAACAAGGTACACTAAAATAAACGCAGATATATCGATAAAATAATCTACCAAGCTGCTACTTTTTGAAATAGAAAAATCAAAACTAAAAAAAGCAACTCTGGTTATGATGTAAGTGATAAAGAACATTAATAAAAATTTTTTCATAAACAGAACTTTCAATAGCTAATAGTAGAGCAAACTCATCTAGTCATTTCAGCATAAAAATAAGCGCGTAATAAAAGCTACTCACTTAAGCATGTGATAGTTACTAACCAGGTTACTATTCTTTAAATGATATTTAGATAAGGAGAACATTACTCCTTATCTAAAAAATAACTCAATCATCAGTTTCTGTTGGTACAGGCAAGTGTGGCATGCCAAACCCAGGCCTATCTTTCCTTTCAAAGTCTCCTTCATTAACTGTTGTATTCGATAACACTCCACCAATAACCAGTTCAATTTCAATTGTGGTTAATTCACGCATAATATACTCTCCATGTATTCGCATTTTTTGCCGGATTGTTAATAGGTTAGGCCGTTTCCGACAAAATTTAACGTGCCTAGCCTTTGCTTTAGTAGCTTGTAAAATACAAGCTACTAAAATCACATTCGATTACGCAGTTTCATTTTGAGCTACTGTACTTGTTAAAGCTCCACCTTGTAACTCAAACACTTTATCCGCCATATTGATAGTCTCTTGCCTGTGAGCAATCATTATTCGCGTCATCTCTAGGTGCTTAATTTGCTCACTGATTTTTGCTTCGTTCTCTTGATCTAAATGACTAGTTGCTTCATCCAAAAATAAGACGCTGGGAGATTGGTACAGCGCTCTGGCAAGTAATAACCGTTGAAGTTGTCCGCCGGATAAATTAGAACCCATATCGCCCACTAATGAGTTATAACCCATAGTCATTTTAGTAATATCACTATGAATTGCTGCATGACGAGCGCACTGTTCTATTTTTAAGTAATTAGGTTGTGGGTCAAAGAAGCTAATATTATCGGCGATTGAGCCAGCTAATAGCGTGTCATCTTGCATTACTGCGGCTATTTGTTTGCGGTAATTTTTAAGGCCTAGTTGGGTAATATCCATGCCATCAAGTAACACTTTGCCTGATGTGGGTTGTAATAAACCCAACATGATTTTCATTAACGTCGTTTTACCCGCGCCAGACGGGCCAGTAATAGCAATAGACTCGCCTGAATTTAGCGTTAAATTTATATCTTTTAAAATAGGTGCTTGATCATCGCTATAACTAAAACTGATATTTTCAAGGCTAAGCTGACCTTTCACTTTATTGTCGCTACTCCCTCTGTAGGTCAAGTCACCATCGCGATTCGCTTCTTGCTTAGTAAGCGCAATATCAGCGATACGGTCAAGGTGTAAGCGCATCATTTTAAATTGAATAATTTGCTCGATGAAATTTGCAAAGCGACTTGTTAGCTGATTTTTATAGGCTATAAATGCCAACACCATACCGACAGATAAGCTATTACTCATAACCAAAAGTGCAGCAAGGTAAATAACCACTACATTCTCAAGACCAAACAGTAGTTTATTAAAAGACTCAAAACTAATATTTAATCGCCCTAAACGTATTTCACTATTTATTACCTCAGCATAACGGTTTTGCCAAATACCTTGGCGCTGCGCTTCATTACCAAACAATTTAATTGTTTGCATACCACGAATGTTTTCTAAAAAGTTTGATTGCTCTTTAGCGGAGTTTTGAATCATTTCTTCTGTGGCTTGATGCAGTGGTCGATACAACACTAAGCGTACAAGCGTATAAAGGGTAATTGCGCCTACAACAACAGCTGTCAACTTAAGTGAATAAATCAACATCATAATCAATACGGTGATAGCCATAACGCCATCAACAAATGTTTCTACAAACCCTGTGGTAATACGCTCACGTATTTGTGCTAGTGAGCCAAAACGGGAAACAATATCGCCAATGTGGCGGGATTCAAAGTAGTTCATAGGAAGGCGCAGTAAATGACGTAATAGATTAACCCCCATTTGCATGTTTAGCAGACTCGAAAGCCTTAAAATCAACCAACTCCGCACTGCATTAGTAATAACTGAAATGATCGCAATGAATGCAAAGCCTAGCGTAAGCACTGTGAGCAAAGACTCATCAAAGCTCACCAATACTTCATCCACGACCCACTGCATATAATAGGGTGTCATCAGAGCAAATAGCTGTAAAACCAGCGACAGCACAATTAATTTAATTAAGCCAGTTTTTAGACCAGTAACAGCACTCCAAAGCTGACTAAACCTCATTCGTGCCTGTTCTTGTTTAGCTTCAAACTTACTGGTTGGCGTGAGCTCCAAACAAATACCGGTAAAGTGCTTACTAAATTCCTCGCTATTTAGATTCCGCTTCCCAAGGGCTGGATCATTAATCGCTAATTTAGCTGATTTCCCCTTCCCAGAAACTTTAGTCAAAACTACAAAGTGATTCATATCCCAATGCAATATACAAGGAGTCTGAAGTTTATGTACCTCTTCAAATGGACACTGTAACGCACGACTCGCTAATCCTAAGCTATCCCCCAGCTCAATTAGCTGCTGTAAATTCATACCCTTTAAATTCGCCGAAAAGCGCTTTCGCATGGCTGGCATATCAAGCTGGTGGCCGTGATAGCATGCCACCATAGCCATTGAAGCAAGGCCACATTCGGCTATTTCGGATTGGTGTATCTGAGGAACTGAATTAAATAAATTAAAATGAAGGCTCTTGTTCAAAACATATACTCAATTTGGAATTGAGGATAGATATGAAGCTATAGCGCACAATATGATACTAGAAAAAATCAAAATAAAATCTATAAACTTAGCATCTATACCAACATCTTTTTTATATTTATCAATAGACGACACAATTGAACAATTCAAAAAATAAGGGTTTTTATAAAAAAAATAAAAAGCTGAAAAAGTACTAAATAAAATAGAAAACAAACTCATATATAACCTCACAAAATATCAAACTATTTTATAATCCTTTCAAAATCTCACGCCATTTAAAGCGAATGGCGTGAGAATAATTATCTTACGCCTCACATTGCCCAAATAAGTGATTAATACCTACACCTATGAAATAACCTCCCATTAATGAACCAGCTAAAGCAGTACCAATAAAACCACCAGCAGCTGCAGCTGAAGAATATCCTGTCGCAGCTCCTATTGTCATGCCTGTTCCACCGCCAACACCATAGCCAATAGCAATATCACCAAAGCTTGGCAAAGAACAGCCATCAAGAGAGAATGCACCATTTACTTCTTTAATTTCATTTACATTTAATTCGCGCATATCGATGCTCCAAATTTGTATAGCTGATTATTTATATCTATACTCAGCAAATGTTGATTATTTATTTTGCAATATAAAAATATAGGCAAAATAAGTTGTTAATAGGCTAGCTTTAGCTGCTCGCTAAAGTTAACTAAAGCTGGCCGCTTTTTTAGTAATTTGCATTTAGCAAACCACCAAAACTTTCAAATTTAATTGACTTAACTCACACGCCCTTTGAGGCTGTACAGTGGCTCTAGTAACCACTCAATTAATGTGCGCTGTTCTAACATTATGTCTGCCTCAAACAACATGCCGCTTTTTAACTCAAAGGCCTTTCCATACGCAGACATTTGCTGCTGACTTAAGGTAGCCCTAAGTCGATATACTGGCTCTTGCAATGCAATAGGTAACCGCACTTCGTTTGGTGTAATAAGTGCCTTATCAATACGGCTAATAGTGCTATTGATAAAACCAAATCGTTGATATGGAAAGGCATCAAAACGTAACCTAGTTTCGTTGCCTATTTCTACAAACCCTGCGGAGCGCGTTGGTAATAGTAATTCAGCAACTAACTCAGAACCCTCAGGTATAATATGCAGTAAAAGCTTTGCTTGGCTTAACACCTCTCCTTCGACTACTTGGATGCCTGTAACAACACCATTATTGCTAGCCGTAATTGTGTAGCTATAGTTGCTTTTTAACTGCGATAGTTGGTTTTGTGTATCTGAAATTTCTCGTTTTAAGTTACTGATGCGAAGTGCATATTGTTGTGGAACGTTAGCAAGATTAAAGCTTAATTGACTCAGTTGATTATTTTGCTGCATCAGTATTCGAGCTAAGTTTTTCTTTTCTTGCTTAACATCGAGTAAAGCTTGTTGTTGCTGCTCACGCTCTATATTTGATAAAAAGCCACTCTTATTAAGCTGGTTGAAATTAGCTTGTTGACTTTGCAATAGGTCAAGCTTTTCATCTGCGAGTGTTAATTGACTTTGTAGTGCAAGCTTTTCTTCATTTAAAAGCGTTTGCTGTGCTTCAAGGTTTAGTATTTCTTGTTTTTGCAACACTTTCGTTTGCATAACCTCATGATTCAAAAGTTTAATTTGCTCTGTTAATTGTTCAACTAACTGTGAACTGAGATCTAAACCTTGACTATCATTTTGCTGAACAACAATTGAAGCAAGTGCTTGTCCTTTAATGACAGAGTCACCTTCTTTTACATGAAGTTTTTCAATTGTTCCGCCTTGATTAGCAAAACTTTGAATGACGCCTTTACTAGGCATGAGAAAACCACGTACGGTTTCTTTGCGGGAATATTCTGCTGTAAAAAGAAATACTATGACCGCAGCTGCAACAGAGCTTAGGGTTACAACAGTTAATTTAATCGATAATGGTTGCGCTAAAGTGATTACGCCAGTTAAACGTTCACTTTGCTGTGCAATCGCTTCCTTTCTAAACAAGCTCATAACAAAATCCTTTTGCTATATCTCTTGAATTTAAAATTAGCGGTACATTCTAATTTTTGTAAATCAGAATTTTCCTAAATATGAAACGCAGCACAAATTAAAGATTTAATTACTAAAATAAAGTGGAAAATTAATTAAAATATATTAATTAAATTTAAGCACCAAGCTGAATATAACTTAGTGCTTAAATATTAACTAACTTGCTAATATCTTCATTGGCAAACTTAGGATTGGGCTTTCTGAATCAGCAAAATGCATCATCACTGCAACGTGACCTGCAACAACCAGTGCGTACATTACCGCTGAAAAACCTTGTCCATAAGTATCAAGAGGGATGAGGTGTGAGTAGTGGCGTCCGCGCCACTCAAAAATAATCTCAAGCGCCCCTACAAATAAGAAAAACACCAGTAGCATCAAGCCGAAGGTATAGCTTAACCACAAGCCAAATAACACGCCTAATAAACACACACTAAGGCCTATCCATGAACGCATCGAAAAACTGATGCTTTTAAGTACATGGCCGCCATCTAGGGGCAGAATAGGTAACAAGTTAAATAGGTTTAACAGTGCACTGAGTACCGCCACACCGGCGAATATTTCCATTTCAGTGGCGTAGTAAAGCACTACTCCCAGCACTGAGGTAATTAAGCCAAAAGCGGGCCCCATGAGTGAGATCACCACATCTTGCCATCGCGTGGTAATTTTATCATCAGAAACAGCCAAACCACCCACAAAGGGAATAAGGTAAATACCTTTAGTTTTAATGCCAAAATATTTCATCGCGCGCACATGACCATATTCATGCACCACCAAGCAAGCAATTAGCATCAAGGCAAATTCAATGGAAAATAGCCACGCATAACCGGCAACTGACGCACCAGCGAGTGCAGCTTTGACGACTTTTGCGCTTTTGAATAATTTAAAGCCCAGTGCCAGCAAACCAATAATGCCGCGTTTTGGTTCAGCTTCTTGCAACTCAGGTAAAGCAAGTTGGCTCACCTGCTGCTGGTTAACAAAGATTGCTAAGCTTTTTTCGTGCACTTTACTAGTATCAAGCCCAATACGCTGCCCCTGAAAATCAAACTCATAAAGTTCTGACTCTGGATTATCGAAGGCAATTGCTTGTTGTTGATGAAAAAGCTGAATTAACTGTGAGCCGTTTAAATGCAAAATAAAGGTTTCGTCTGCGAGGCTCAGCTGAAGTCTGACCATAGTTCTTATAAATACGAATAAAAAGTGCGGCTATTATACTGAGGCCTTACAAAATTACGAATTTCCTTTAGGTACAAGGAGGTATATTTTTCGCACCACAAAACAAGCAAAAAACATGACGAAATACCGTTTATCTACTACTTTTAACTATAGCGTTCTTGTTCATGGAGTGAATATGGTGAAGTCAAATAGACACATTCTCGTAGTGGATGACTCAAAAGCCATCCTGATTGTTATGCATGCCATTTTGAATGAGCTTGAGGTTCCGCACATCACAACCTGCCTAAGTGCAGAAGAAGCTTTAGAAAAAATTAAAAAAGCACCTCGATTCTTTGATGCAATTTTTACCGACCTTAATATGCCAGATATGGATGGTATGGAGCTTATTCGCCACTTAGGTGCCATGAAGTACCAAGGTGCAATTGCCATTATTTCTGAGATGGATCCTAAAGTTATAGACCTTGCCGCAGACCTTGCTCGTAAGCATAACGCTCACTTAATTGGTAACGTCACTAAACCCGTGCAACTTAATCAAGTGTATTTACTACTGCAAAAGCTTGAGCACTTTGCTATTCATGTTGAGCGTACAAAAACCCCTATTTCTGAGTCGCTGTTACTACATGCCATCAGTCATAATGAAATTATTCCGTTTTATCAACCTAAGATAAATCGCCACGATAATCGGGTTGAAAGTATTGAGGTGCTTGCCCGTATCAACACAAGCCAAGAAGAGGAAATTATCTTACCGGAGCGCTTCATTTGTATCGCTGAAGACCTAGATTTAATAAACCTTATTACTTTTCAATTATTTGAAAAAGCCACTAACGATTTTGCAGAAATCAAAGAGCAGTTTGATCCCAACTTAAAACTGGCGTTTAACTTATCCCCTTCGCAACTCGAGGACTTAAGCTGCCCAGATAAACTGGCTTTAATACTGCACCTTAACAATCTAACACCCAGTGAAGTGATTTTAGAAATTACCGAACAGTATGCTCTTCGCAGCACTGCACAACTCGAAACACTCAACCGTTTACGAATGCGCGGTTTTGGTATTTCACTTGATGACTTTGGGACTGGCTTTACCAATGTTCAGCAGCTAAAAACGCTGCCGTTTACCGAAATTAAGATCGATCGCACCCTGATCAGTAATATTGAAACCGATCAGTTTTCCCAGGTGATTGTTAGTAGCTTGGTGAATATAGCGATACAAGAAGATCTCGCTATTGTGGCCGAAGGGATTGAGCGAGTTGAAGAGCTTGAATACCTCGACCGCTACAAAGAGTTTATTTTAATGCAGGGCTTTTTGCTGTGCCGCCCGAAAGCTAAAGAAGACTTTTTAAATTGGTCACTTTCATGGCGGCAAATGGTAAAAACCGCAGCAGGACATCGCCGCTAAGGTTTACGCTTATCGTCACTGACGATGGTATTGCTCGATTCTAAACGTTGTCGCCAACGCTGTTTGGCGACTTTTTGCATATTGGCTGATTGATCATGTTCATCAACAATTTCAAGCCCCATTAATGCTTCAATTAAATCTTCAAGAGTGACAATACCTTGTACATCACCATATTCATCAACTACTAAACAAATATGCGTGCGCTCAGACAGTAAGGTTTCGAGTAAAGTCGGCACATGCAAGGTTTCTGGTACGGTGTAAATAGGCTTAACAAGCTTGCTAATTTTATAGTCTTCACCTAAACGATGATATGCCAGCATAATGTCATTTTTGTGTGCAAAACCAATAATATCATCACCATTTTTGTCATAAACCAATACTCGAGAGAACGATGAAGAACCATGCTCCGCCAAGTATTGGTTTACTGTTAAGTCTTTATGTACTTTAAAAAGCACCGTACGTGGTGTCATTAAAGTATCGAGCTTGGCATGACGAAAGTGCAGCAAGCTGCGTATGATTTCAGATTCATCTTGCCCAAGCGCTCCAGACTCAGTACCAATATCAGCCATGGCTTCAATTTCTTGGCGAATATAGTAGGCTTCATCGTAATTACGCCCCAAAAAGCGCGTTAGAATATCTGCAAACCATACAAAAGGTTTTAGAATAAACACCAACCAAATTAGGCTCACACTAACAATGGGTGTTAATCCTCGCCAATAATTAGCCCCTAATGTTTTAGGTATAATTTCAGAAAGCACTAGTACCAATAGCGTCATAATTGCAGAGGCAACGCCAACCGCAGCATCTGAAAACACTACTGCAGCTTGTGCGCCAACGCCAGCGGCACCTGCTGTGTGCGCTATGGTATTTAACGTGAGTATTGCCGCCAACGGTTGGTCTATATTGTCTTTAAGCTTACCAACACGTTTTGCCAATTGTGGTTGTTGCTTTCTGAGCATGGCAACATAACTTGGCGTAATACTTAACAGTACCGCTTCCATCACTGAGCACAAAAACGAAACCGCAATGGCAACAAACATATAAACAAGTAACAATGTCACTGTAAGCCCTCTTAAAAAGTTAACCTGCTCACCATAGCAATTGAAAACCACAAGCTCAAACCCGACTGCAATCTAACGCAGAGCACTTTTTGGGTAATTTGCAGCGTGCTATATTGGTTTAAATTACCTTCAACAGGCGAAACTATGACACTTTCAACTACTTGGCTAAGCCAATCAGCCAAGCTAAAAACAACATTCAGTGCATTAGCGTTATGTGCGTTAAGTAATACAGCGATGGCCGCTGCCATTGATAAATCAGCGGTGCAATTTATTGGCCCTCTTGGCGAAGATATGCAACTTAAGCCATATCAAACGGATCATCGCGATGCCATTATTGCTAACCTATTACCTAGCTTGCAAAAAAGCAGCGATAGCATACGCGTTTTTGGTAATGAGCTTGACTGGCAATCATTCGACAAAGTGAGTGCGCTAACACTTGGTGGTTTGCAAGCACTCAAATTTACCGCCTCAACCGAACGTTTTAGCCAAGGCTCATTAACACTTAAAGGCATTGAAAACGCACAGCTATTTATTGATGGTGAAAAGCAAACAGAAAAAAATAAAAGCTATGAGCTAGCTTTAAGCCAAGGCGATCATCAGTTTGTTATCATCACTGAGCAAGTAGCCAACTGGAATGAGGTTGAGCTTGATTTTACGGCTAAGTCAGAACTAGATACTGTGCAATTTAGCGCTAAACAACAACACGGTTTGTCTGCTAAGCAATTATTTGATGCGCCAACAGTCAGTTATATTTCAATGGCACCAAATGGTGATTACTTCATTACTAGCCAACGTCATTACGAAGATGCAACCGCTAATCAAGCGCAATATGTTACTGAACTTAAAGACGAAAAAAACAATACACTTTATCGCTTTGAGTCAGCCCAACCAAGTAACATTACTTGGAGCCCAGATAGCAAAAGTTTAGTGTATCTATTAAATGGCGAGCTTAAGCGTTTAAACCTAAAAACCATGCAACTTAGCGTCATTGCTAAAAACCTCTCTGGTGCGAATAGCTTTCAGTTTTTTGATAACAACAGCTTAATTTTTAGTTGGTCAAAGTCCCCAACAGACAATGGCAAGCTCACTAAACATTACCAAGGCCTGCAAGACCGCTGGTCTTATGCTCGTACTACATCGCAAGTATATTTACTCGATATATCAACAGGTCTTAGCAAAATCTTAAGCCAAGGCCCACTTAGCCATTCACTTGAAGATTTTGATGCTAAAAGCGGTCACGTCTTAATGAGCCGCTCAGCACAAGCAATGCAGCTATCACCACAGCCAGCAACAGAACTTGTTGAGCTAAACCTAACTACATCGGCTCTTACGGTACTTGGTCAATACAAAACATTTAATCAGGCTAAATATACTGACGACGGAATTTATGTCACTGCCGGACCAGATTTTAATAACGGCTTAGGTCGTAACCTTCCTGAAGGGATGCTTGCTAATAACTATGATGGTCAACTTTATTTACTCAGCCGTGACGGTAAAAAAGCAACCCCTTTAAGTAAAGAGTTTAACCCGGCTATCGGCCAGTTAAACGTACTTAAAAACGGTGATGCACTGATTAAAGTTACCGAGCAAGATACTGTACAACTTTATCAATTCGACTTAAGCAAAAAGCGTTTTAATAAAGTGAATACGGGCTTTGATGTTGTTGAGCAAGTTAGCTATTCACACGAACGCACCCCGCGCATTTTGGTTACCGGCACCACAGCGTCAACACCTCAGCAGTTAAAACAACTAAGCTTAGGTAAGAGCCGCGCTAAAGTAATGTGGGACTCTAAGCCAATTGGCTATGAAAATACGCATGTAGCCTCATTGGAAGAGTTTAACTTTACTAATAAAGATGGCATTGAAATTAAGGGTCGCGTTTATTTACCGCATGATTTAGATAGCAATAAACAATACCCTGCATTGGTTTATTATTATGGTGGCACTTCGCCAGTAACTCGTGGTTTTACCGGTCGCTACCCATTTAACCTATGGGCTGAGCATGGCTATGTTGTTTACGTTGTACAACCTACTGGCGCAACCGGCTTTGGCCAAGAGTTCTCGGCTAAACACGTCAACGCATGGGGTGAATACACCGCCAACGACATCATCGACGGCACAAAAGCTTTTTTAGATAAATATAACTTTGTAGATAGTAAGCGTGTAGGTAATTTAGGGGCCTCTTACGGTGGCTTTATGACCATGCTACTCGCAACTAAAACAGATATGTTCAGTGCATCGATTGCCCATGCAGGGATTTCAAATATCACCTCGTACTGGGGCCAAGGTTGGTGGGGTTACTTATACTCAGCTGAGGCATCTAAAAATAGCTACCCGTGGAACAATCCTACACTTTATAGCCAACACAGCCCGGTGTTTCATGCTGACAAAGTAACAACGCCGTTATTACTCCTTCATGGTGATTCGGATACCAACGTACCGGTTGGTGAAAGCCACAATATGTACACCGCATTAAAGTTATTAGGTAAAGATGTTGACCTGATTGAGTACAAAGGTGCAGATCACCAAATTTTTGCTCGTGATAAACGCTTCGACTGGTGGAATACCATGTTGGCTTATTTCGATAAAAACTTAAAAGATCAGCCACAATGGTGGCAATACCTTTATCCTGAAAAGTAGTTTAATCACTTGGCTGAGTACTGTGCGAGTGCTCAGCTTTCACCCTTTTCAACTATAGCTAAGCCATTAAATTGTAAGAAATAGTTACAAACCTCGCCAATACACTTCTCAGCCTTTGCCATACAGTGCTAACATAACAACAAATCAAGTGTGAAATTAAAGCGAATGACTATTCAAGTTTTATTGGTTGAAGACGACGAACTACTCGTTAAACGCATTCTAAATCATTTTAAAGAAACTGAGTTTAATATTGAGGTAGATTCAACGGGGGCCGATGCATTAAGCATTGTGCAATCGCGTGCTTCAACTAAAGAAGCAGTTTCTCTAGCCGTTATCGACATTGTGTTACCAAAACGCGATGGGCTTTTGCTTGCCAAAGAACTTAATGCACTGACTGATATTGGCGTTATTGTGCTGTCTAGTCGTGACTCGCAAGCTGACCGTATTGCTGGTCTTGCACAAGGTGCCGATGACTATATTTGCAAGCCGGTTGACTTACTTGAACTTGAACTTCGAATGCGCGCTCTTTTTAAGCGCATAAAAGGCTCTCAGCAAGATGATGAGAGTGAAGAGTTTATTGAATATGCCGATTTTAAACTGCACCCAGATAACCGCACATTAGTGACCCCTAATGGTGAAGAGTCTCGTCTTACCGAAGCAGAGCACAAGGTACTTATTTGCCTTATTGCAAATGCGGGTAAAGCGACATCGCGTGAAAAAATTTCCGAAGAAATAGGTCAACCAGATTGGAGCCCAAGCGATCGAACCGTTGATGTGCTTATTGGCCGCTTACGTAAAAAATTAAGCGATGAAAAAGACCAAAAACGTATCGTTACCGTTCGCGGCAAAGGCTACATGCTGTCTATTTAGCAAGCTTACTAATACTGCGTTAATTGGCTAATTAACCGTTCAAAGGCGCGATAATTCAACGCCTCTTTTAATTCATTTAAGGTAATTGCTGGCTGTGCTTTCAAGTCGCTAATTGTGCGTGCAACTTTAATAACACGATGATACGAGCGTGGTGACAAAGCCAGCTTTTCGCTGGCTTTTGCTAAAAACTGCAGCTCAGCAGCTGCCAACTCACAATGAATGCTCATTTCTTTATTATTCAAGCGCGCATTCACTTTGCCTTGCCGGTTAAGTTGAATTGCATAAGCTCTTTCAACTCTGGCTCTTACTTGTTCACTGCTTTCTTCTACTTGCGTGCTCTGTAATTGGCTACTGGTGAGTCTCGGCAGCTCAATTTGTAAATCAATCCTATCGATAAATGGTCCAGATACTCGAGATAAATACCGCAATACTTGATCTGGCGTTGCACGCTTATCTGTATGGCTTCCTGTAGGGCTTGGATTTAATGCGGCGATCAGCTGGAATTGCGATGGAAATTCCATTTGTCGTGCCGCTCGCGATATAGTCACCACGCCCGTTTCCATTGGTTCACGCAGTGAATCGAGCACCTTTCTCTCAAATTCGGGCAGCTCGTCTAAAAACAATACGCCATTATGAGCAAGAGAAATTTCCCCCGGTTTAGGATTCGAAGAGCCACCAACAAGGGCAACAGCAGAGCAAGTATGATGTGGATTTCTGAAGGGGCGTTCACGCCAATTCGATAAATCAACCGATTGACCAATTATCGAATATAACGCGGCAGTACTAATTGCTTCATCATCCGACATGGTTGGCATAATCGTAGGCATACGCTGGGCAAGCATTGACTTGCCAGTACCTGGAGGGCCAATAAACAATAAATTATGGCCACCAGCGGCTGCTATTTCGAGTACCCTTTTGGCGCCAGGTTGGCCTTTCACATCACTTAAATCGAGTAGCAAGTCACGCTGCGACTGCTGCTCTGGATAACAAATATTAAGTGGCAGAGGTTGCTGATTTAATAAGTCATTCCAAACATCTTGTAAGGAGTAAACGGCTTTTCGAGAAACGCCCGACACAAGACTTGCGAGATTGTCGTTTTCAGCGGGTAAGAAACAACAGCGACCCTGCTCTTTCGCTCCTAACACCGAAGGCAAGATAGCATTAACCCCTCTTACCTCACCATTTAAAGCCAACTCTCCGTAAAACTCATAACGATGAATATCAGGGCAGTTTATTTGCCCAGAGGCAACTAAAATCCCCACAGCAATAGCCAGATCAAAACGACCACCTTCTTTAGGTAAATCAGCAGGCGCAAGGTTGACGGTTATTCGTTGATCTGGAAAACCAAACTGAGAGTTTTCGAGTGCGCTACGCACTCTATCTTTTGACTCTTTGACTGACGCTTCAGGTAAGCCAACGATATGAAAAGCGGGCAAGCCATTTCCTAAGTGTACTTCTACAATCACTTCAGGAGCTTGCACACCCACTTGTGCACGAGAAAATATTCTAGCTAAAGACACGATCCATGATGTCCCTATCATTCATCCTTAAATTAAGTTTAGTCGGGATATTTAAAAACGTGTAATGTCAGTTGCCATTTCATTGCAGCTAAACGCAGTAATAAGGTCATAAGCATAGCTAATATCATAGCTACTTCAGTCACTAAACCCAACGAGATACTTAATGTATAAACAATGCCACCAGCGATACAAGCAATGGCATAGAGCTCGCCCTTTAATAGCATCGGCATATTTCCAGCCAGCACATCGCGGATAACACCGCCAAAACAGGCTGTTATTACACCCATGATAATCGCGGTGGTATCTGGCATACCTGCTAGCATGGCTTTTTGTGTGCCCATCACCGCAAAAAATGCCAAACCGAAAGCATCTGCCACTTGCAGCGCATTAAGTGAAATAGAACGCTGCTTATTGATTAATCGAGTGGTGACAAATACAGACAATAAAATAGCCCAAAAGTAGCTTTGATCATGTAGCCAAAATACAGGAACATCTAAAATAACGTCGCGCACAGTCCCACCGCCAATAGCAGTGACTGTGGCTAACACAACAACCCCAAAGCCATCCATTTTTTTGTTGTACGCCAGTAGCGTTCCAGAAACTGCAAACACGGCTACGCCGAATAAATCAAACCAATGGTAAAGTTCAGTCATGTTTGTAACTAAAAAGTAATGTTAGTGCCGTTGTAACATAAACTTTTCAATCTTTTAAGCGAAGTTTCTATTACTCGCCTTTTTCGACCAGCTCAATAAACTTTAAACTCTGCATCATAACGCTGTCTGCAAGTGTGGAGTCTGAAAAGTAAGATTCCTTCTCAGTGGCTTTACTTGGCGCAGCTAATAAGATGTTGTAATCATCTTCTAACTCAACCCATAAGCTTCGTTCTTGAGCATTTAATTGCGCATGTTTCTTACGAACATTGTCGGCTTCATAAAATGCCTCTTGTGCTTTTAAGAATGCATCTTGTGACTCTTCGCTCATATCTTCACTTGAAAACAAGCTATTACTTAAATCACTAATGTCTTCTTGCATTGCATCCATCGTTTGGCACCCACTAAGGGTAAGAAGTAATACTGAGAAATATAACGCTTTCATAAACTAACTCCTCAAAAAAGCCCAGTAGCATTGCTGCTACTGGGCTCAGAAAATTACTGCTTAATTAAACTGCCCGATACAAAAGTGTGTAACTCGGGATCATCATTATCATCGTAGGTTTCAGGTACTTCGAAACCTAGCGTTGCTACACTAAAACCACCTTCAATGGTTATTACGGGTGTCATAGTCACACCATAGCCATAATTTTGCGTAGCTGTTGGTTCGCTATACATCATCAAGGACCCAAGATCTAATGCCCACTCTGCTGAGCGTACTTCACCATCTAACTCAAATGTTGCAGTACCATCATTACTTATAACGACATTAGAGGTTTCTAAACCACTGCCATCATCAGCCATAAAGGTAAATACATGTGAGCCAATAAGATCTGCTTCAGTGAAAGCTGCTTGATCAATAACTCGTGTAACGCGTTCGAAGAGGCCAAAATCATCGCCGTCTTTGAACTGTATAAAGTTACCTTGTGGCTTCACAATAAAGTAAGGGTCAGCTAATTCAATTGGGTCACCATAGGTTTTTACATAGAAATCAACCACTACCTTTTGAGTTTCTGCATCATAGGTGTAGTAACCACCTGATATACCTAACTCATCAAACTCAGTATCATGAGCAAGCTCTAAGAAAGTGCCATCCTCTTTAAATACAGCAATGAAGAAATCTCCATCGTAAGAGCCATATGTATAACCCCCTATTAGCGGGTTTGATTCACTGTAGATTCTACTTAGCGTAATAATACCCTCACCTTCGATATCGAATGTCAGCGTATCTCCATCAACACTGGCAACAATACTGCCAGCATCATCTATACCGAAACTACCATTGGTATCTTTCGTAATAGTGACATCAAAAGCGCCTGTTGTTTCATCCCAAGTAAAGTCACCAATTTCAAAACCAGGGAATGCGGTATCATCATCAGGGTCGTCCATTCCTTGTATTTGTAACCATTTTCCATCACGAATAATTACCGCGACATCAGGCTCATCAGCAAGCTGCCAAGCCCCATCTAATGGATGATCCGTTGCTGGACGCTCTACAACAACTTGCTCTTCAGCCATTGCCTTATCAAAGTACCACGCTTGTTTAGCATCTTCAGTACAACTACCTGCTTGCTCATACACGCAAATAGTTAAGAAGTTTCGATCAAAGTCACTCACTTCAGCCTTCATGCTATCAAATAGTAATTTCCCTGACGCTAAACTGTAGTTGTATTGATTGACCACTCCAAGGTAAGTGAAGGTGATTTGATGGCTATACTCAGCCGTCATCTCATCATAAATAGTCGCTATTTTAATGGTTTCTACACCTAACTCTCTTGGTGAATAAAGTTCAATGTAGTTAGTTGTAATTGGGTAGCCATTATTATCAAAACTTGCGTTTTCTTCTAACCAATAGGGTGCGAATTTGGTTACCCCATACTCATCTGACACAGAGAAGTTACGCAGATGAGATGAATAATCTTCGACACGCTCCGAACCATCATAGTTAAAAAAGCGATATTTACGATAGGTAAAGTTTTGACCATTGTTAGTGGCTAATAATCGCTGCGAGAACTCACTGTATACTTGGCAAACTTCCCCTTCAGGACAAATTGGCTGAACACCATTGCTCGTAAAATAGTTATATCTTAAGAACACTCCCTCACTGCTTACTTGCCAAGAACGAAAGTTTTGATTCAGGTTAAAGTTCATTAAACCATCATCATACACATCATAGTGGAGGTCTGTTTGAGGTGAGTTATAGCCTTGGTAAACAGTCCATTTACCCAGTAGGTCTGGCTTAGTAAATGAAAGCTGATTATCTCTCACCATTAAACCTGTGACTGTACGTGAGCTATCGTCCGCTTTAGCTTCGAGTGATGCCGCAAATTGATAGCCCACTTGTACATTTTTAACGAGCCAAATAGCGATGTCGTAACTAATAGTTTCTGCATTATTGCTTATAAGCAGTCGATTCCCATCAACTTGCCAAGTCACACTAACAGGCGCGTTATCGTTATCAATGAGCGTTCCTGTTCCACCAGAAAGTAACTCAACACTTACTGCACTACTATATCCACCAAACTCGCTTAGGTTATCAATAACCCAATTACCAATAAGTTCATCAGCTGTCACAGCAAGTGTTTGCTGTTGTTCAATAAGGGTGGCGTTATAGTTCGATTCTGTAGTTCTATATACAACATCTGAACTGGTTATGCGTGTTTCGCTTTTACGGAAAAACTCAACCGTTCTGTTTGCATCGTTTTCAAGAAGAATAGTTAGGTCTAACTCAACTAAGTACTCACAAACATCTAGCTGTTCATCGTTTCCATCAGTAACCACAAAGCAACTCATTAATGCTGGCTCAGCCAAAGTAATTGTGATGTCTTGCTCTTGTTGCGACCAACTAAAGTCAGTATCAACATCCAGTAAACTGACATACCCGGTACCATCATTATTAAACTCAAACTGCCCAACTGAAGTTCGATAATATTGTGGCTGCATTAATAAATAGTTGCCGGTCAGATTATTGATTGTTTGATCAACGAGTTCATCATCATCTTTAATCTCTTCTTTTGTAGAGTCGATTAATCCTGGATCTTGGCTTTCAACTGTATTTATAAAATCATCAATTTGTTCAGCGCTAGATATTAAATCAAGGGTCGAATCGACACCCTCTGGTAGTTCATAGTCATCATTATCTACAATGATCTTAATTAACGCTGCAAGTAGCAGTTTTTCGTCAGCATCAACAGCGAGTAAAGCTTCATCTAATGCTTGTTCAGAATCGATGTTTGCACCGTCGCGGCTTAAAAGTGCAAACTCTGCAGTACTGACATTAGTAATGTTTACGCCAAAGTTTTCATCTTTGCTTAATGTGCCATCGGCTCCTGCTTGTGAAACAAGCGTTGCGATAGACTTCAGTTGGGATACAAATTCAACGCCCGGATCAATGGAGTTATTACCCAACGCCACCAGCTTAACCAGTTCATCAGCATCTGAGTCATCAACCTCAATGTTTACGCTATAGCGGCCTTGTGCATCAGCGGTAATCTCAAATTGTTCATCACCAATCTGCACCACAATACTTGAGTTGATAATCGGCTCATCGGTTACAATACCGGTGATCGTTACGCTGAGCACTTTACGTTTAAGCTCAATCGTTACTGTTGCTGTGGCGGTTGCACCATCATCATCGGTGACTGTCAGTGAAACAACGACATCTGCATCATCTTCGATCTCAGGCGCGGTGATCGTAAGTGTACTTGTATCGCTGCCGGTAAGTGTTAGATCTGGACCTGATGTTTGCTGCCATGCGTAACTTGCAATTGTGCCATCACTGTCTGTTGCTGTCGCTTGTAGGACTAATTCACCACCTTCTGTTACGCTGCTATCACTACTAATAGATACCGTGGGATTTTTGTTTGTAGCGACGGGAGGGGTATCATCATCGTCATCACCACCTCCACCGCCTCCACCACAAGCGGTTAAAGCGACAAGACTTGTCGCTAGTAATAATTGCTTTAGATACTTTATGGAATGAAAATTAGGGGGGCTCATCATGCTAATCCTTACATTGTGTGTTGTATTCCCCTAAAAAGAGGCAACTGCATGCACAGTTGCCATAACTCAAGGGAAGCAAAACCTATTTTGAACATGAATAAAGGCGGGATCTCAGTGTCGTCCTTAACCATAATCTGAATTCAGTCATGTTTGCCCGTCAAATATGAACACCCGAGATCCCATCAAAGCGGTTCATTTTACGTTAAGGTTCAAGGGTAGATTAGTTACAAGAAATAAGTATGCTGAATGCCGACAAAAATGTACTCAAATACGACATTTCAATAACAAACAACGAGTTATACATAATGGCATTGGTATTCTTTCGCCGTCATACCATATTTTGCTTTGAAAAATTTAGAAAAATACGAGCGTGACGAAAAGCCCACATCGTCTATTACTAAGCTTATTTGTCGCCCTTGTCTTAGTAATTCAGCAGCTTTACTCAGTCGATAATTACGCAAATACTCACTAGGAGTAATGTTTAATAGAACTTTTAACTTACGTTGTAATTGACGCTCACTAAGCGCTAATTCTTTCGCACAATTCACCATAGAGAAACCTTGTTGCTGGTAATGCTCAGCAACATACAACTCAAGCTTTTCAAGCAGCTGTTTGTCACGAGGATCAACCACAACCGGTTGCTTTGTCTCAACATGATCAGGCGCATCCATAGTTTGCTGTTGAGAATATAAATTGACCCAATGTATCCAATTCTCAACCTTTAAAAAAAGCTCTTCTCTATCAAATGGTTTTGTGATCACATCTAGCGCATGCTGTTGCAAACTACTTACTCGGGTTTCATAGTCTCCCTTGGCGGTCAAAATAATCACCGGAATATGACAAGTAACGGGCGAATTATGTAATGAATCTAAAACAGTAAAGCCATCGACTTTTGGCATCATTAGATCAGTAATAATTAAATCTGGTACTTGGCTCAGCGCTATTTGCAAACCGATCTGACCATCTTCAGCTAATAATACTTGATAGCGGTGCTGTAACTCTGTTTTTAGGTAATGACGTAGCTCGTCATTATCTTCAATAATTAATACACTCGCTTTGTCATGACTCACTTTTGATTTTAGGCTTGTACTATCAACAGGAACTTGCTCTGCAAATTGTGCTGTTTTAAATGCGAGTTTAAAGTTAGTTCCTTCTCCTAAACGACTTGCCAACACAATATTGCCTTTGTATTTATCGACCAGACGTTTAACGATAGCTAAACCTACGCCACTGCCTTCTACATTTGCATGACTACTTACTCTGTAGAAAGTATCAAACACCTTGTCTTTTTCAGCGTCTGCGATGCCTTTACCTGTGTCTGTTACTTCTATGTAGGCAAACTCACCTGATGCGCTTACGATTAAGCTGACTTGGCCTTGCTGAGTATATTTAAAAGCATTGCTTAATAGATTAGTAAGAATCGTGATCACCCCTTCTCGGGTGCTTTCAATAAATACAGCCTCTTCAATATCAACCTTAAAGTCGATAGGCTTTTCACCTAATACAGCAAACTGCCCCGCGACCTCTCTGGCTATTGCCGATAATGATACAACTTTAATAATCTCTTCATGACGCTCATCATAGCGAGTCAAGGTTAGTAGCTTATCGACCAAGTTTTCTAAACGCCGGCTATTACGCAATACCAAATTCAGTTGCTCACGCTTTTCAGTATTTCGCTCATCTGCTATGAGCTTTTGCAACGGCGCAATTAACAAACTCAAAGGAGTACGTAATTCATGGGATGCATGTGTGAAAAAACGCACTTTATTTTCGAGTGAGTCACTCAGAGCGTCAGCTTGCTGTTCGATTAGCATTTTTTGCTCTGCGATTTCGTCAGTGCGTTCGCTAACAAGTTGCTCCAGATAATATTTTTGTTTGCGTATACGGCGAGTCCAAAGCACTGTGAATAACCACACCATAGCCAAAATCAGCATAGCTGCTAGCAAATAAAACTCACTTGTTTGCCACCAAGGCGCAAGAACCGTTATGTTTAACAGTAATGGGGTGAGCGCATTTGCCCCATTTTCACTACTAGCATTAACTTTCAACTGATATTTACCAGCAGGAAGATTAGTGTAGTCAACAGATAAAAACGACCCTGTAGCTTTTCGCCATTGCTGTTCAAAGCCTGCTAACTGATAGGAGTACTGGTTAGTCTGTGGCTCAGAGTAGTGTAGGTAACCAATCTGAAAATGAACCCGTTTAATTCCCGCAGGAATAGTCACTGAACGGCTTTTTTCTATTTGGTATAAACTGCCTAAACGGCTGACTCCCTGATTTACCACATCCTCATCATCAAACTGCAAACTAGTGAGTGCTAATTGCCCGCCAATAGTATTAACTTCAAGGTCAGCAGGATTAATGACACTAACCCCTTGAGTGCCACCAAACATCAAACGGCCATCACGGGTTTTTAAATAAGCACCGGCATTAAATTCATTACCTTGTAAGCCATGTCGAGCTTTATAATTTTTTATGCTCATGGTTGCAGGGTCTATTTTAGCGAGGCCGTTGTTAGTACTTAGCCAGACCCTATCTTCATTGTCTTTTAACAACGCATAAACGACTTGATTAGGAAGGCCTTGAGCGACATTAAGCTGAAGAACTTGCTGGTTGCTCAAATCAATAATATTTAAGCCGTTCGATGTTGCGAGCCACATTTGCTGATCAATTTTTAAAAACGCTCGCACTGTATTATCAGATAAAGCCAAGTCGCCTTTGCGATAATTAGTGAGGGTATCGGTTGCAGCGTTATAGTGATAAGCCCCATCACCATCTGTGCCTATCCACAGATCTGCTTGCGAGCTTTTGTATAAACTCGTCACCCGCGCCGTTGGAATTACAAGTTGTGTATTCGCTACAGGCTGCGCAAAACTAATAAATTTGCCGCGCTGCCTATCAAAGCAAAACAACCCCCCTCCATTAGTGCCGACCCAAACATTATTTTTCTCATCGACTAAAAGGGCATATATACTGTTTTCAGTTAAGCCATGCTCTCCTTCACCTGCTCGAAAGTGACTGATGCTGCCATCGTTATGCAAAACATCAATCCCTTGCTGCCAACTGCCAATCCATATATCGCCATTACGATCTTCGGCGATGGCTTTAATTGCATTGCTACTGATTGAATACGGTGAACTTTCGGTGGTTATGCGATCTAAACGATTTAATTGCTGATCAAGAATATCGATACCGCCACCCCAGCTGCCATACCAAATACGTTGCTTTGAGTCTTCAAATAACGCCCACGCATCGTTACTTGAAAGTGACGTTGGCTTTTTTAACTTACTAAATTGCAATGATGCTGGGTCGAGCTTACTGATCCCATGTGCAGTACCAAACCACATGATGTCACTACTGTCTCGGTAGATACTATATACCCGGTCATGAGCAAGACTATATTTATCAAACGGGTCATGCGCTAAAACAATGAAGCTTGCATCAATAGGGTCGTAAACATTAATTCCGCCACCTCGCGTTGCTAGCCAAACTCGGCCTTGGCTATCAAACTCAATATCACGAATCTCATTACTACTAAGCCCAGAATTATCATCATTAGAAGTCAACCACTGCGTTATTGTTTTGGTGCTTAGCTCAATCTTATACAAACCGCCGCCCTGACTTGCCAACCAAATACTGCCATCAGCGGCCTGTTTGATAGCAAAGACACTAGCATGAATGTTTACTGGCTCAGCAAAGCCAGAAAAAACAGTATTAATTTGTTGTTTATTAATAAGATCATAATGAAGTAACCCAGCACCATGCGTTCCTATCCAAAGTATGTCAGCGATTTTTGATAGCGCATAAATAGGTTTTTTTAACCCTGTTATTAAGGTTTCAAGTTGCTCTGTTCGCTTATCGTAACGAAACAGGCTGCCGTCGTAAGTGCCAATATAAACTTGCTGTTGCGCCACCAATAAACTGGTAATGCGGCGCTCTTTTAAAAGCGGCTCAGAAAATTGATAATTATGTAATGCGAGTTGGTTTACACCACTATTTCGAGTGCCTATAAACAGCGTTGACTCGTTGTCTATTGCCAATGGGTAAATATAGTTATTCGCTAGACTATTCGTCTCATCAGAGGCAGTGAATACAGTAAACTCATTACCATCAAAACGGTTTAAACCTGCCTGTGTTGAAATCCAGATAAAACCTTGCTGGTCTTGAACAATATCAAAGACAACACTTTGCGATAGACCATCATCAATATCGTAGTTTTGAAATGCACACAAAGCTGAAGGTAAAAACAGAAGTGCTAACAGCGCAATTAAAAAACGGATCATCCCTAAATCTACACATTTATTATTAGTTATTAATCAAGCGTAGTTCAGTTCAGCTAACATTCATAATCATTTCCCAATTTAGGGATGAATAACCAAGATAGATATCAAGGGGTTGGATTTAGATGCGAGTTAGCGAGTTAGCGAGTTAGCGAGTTAGCGAGTTAGCGAGTTAGCGAGTTAGCGAGTTAGCGAGTTAGCGGGGTAAAGGTGCTAGGTGCTAGGTTCTAGGTCAAGCCTATCGCTCTGATCAACTGACGTCTGACGGCTGAAAGCTGATAGCTCTGTTTATGTTGGGTTTCGCTGCGCTCAAACCAACCTACCCGTAGAATTAACGGGTGAATTTTGAGGGCGAACCGACGACCTTCGGGCTCTGAACCTGAATTTCAGGCATAAAAAAACACGCTTTCGCGTGCCTATTATATAATTTCAGTTGGTTGCGGGAGCCGGATTTGAACCGACGACCTTCGGGTTATGAGCCCGACGAGCTACCAGGCTGCTCCATCCC
>NZ_SGPD01000025.1:0-59226 GCF_004208935.1 Pseudoalteromonas sp. CO109Y | reverse complement strand
TTCCTTGCTAAAGCCATCGTCCACTCCTTGAACTGATAATTTGAAATGCATTAGCTGTAACTAAAGTGTAGACAAAATCCGTTTTGCCGCAAGATTAAGTTAACAGATAAAAGTGACTGTCAATTTAAAAACTTTAGGTAAAGTGACTGTCCGTGCTAATGAGTTTTACTTTTAACGTCGTATTTCTATGTTTCTGCATATATAAAATTTTCGAATATGCATAATTGCCTTTATTTTTGGGCCAATGATTTCCTGCTACTTTTAAGTAAAGAACCTAGTTTATGAGGTATAAAGTGAATACATTTAACTGCTTGCTGATAATAGCTTTGCTTATATTTTCAAGTGTAGGGCATGCTGGGACAGGCGTCGCAATTGACCCAGATAAAGCACAAGCCTACACACCAGCTCCTGAAAACTTAAAAGCCCGAGAACGTTTTCAAGATAATAAGTTTGGCATCTTTTTACATTGGGGGCTGTATAGCCAGCTTGGTGGTGTAGGAAGCCCATATGGAGCCGAGTGGATCATGGAAGACTTACGAATTTCAGGCCCTAAGTATCAGCGTTTAGCTGAATTTTTTAACCCAACAGGCTTCGATGTAGAGCAATGGGTTAAGGCGTTTAAAGATGCTGGAGCAAAGTATATTGTTATTACTTCAAAGCATCATGATGGGTTTGCTATGTACGACAGTAAAGTTTCTAACTTTGATATTGTCGATAGTACACCTTATAAAAAAGACCCTATAAAAGAGCTTGCTAATTCAGCTCATAAACATGGTTTACAACTTTTCTTTTACTACTCTCAGCTTGATTGGCATCACCCAGATTACTACCCATGGGGCCGAACAGGCCATTACACTAAGCGAGAAAAAAGTGGTGACTGGGAAAAATACTTGCAATTTCAAGATGCACAACTAAAAGAGCTTTTAACTCAATATGGGCCAATTGGTGGTATTTGGTTTGATGGTTGGTGGGATCAAGAAGACTCACACAATTGGGATAACTGGCAACTACAACGCACTTATAAAATGATCCATGAATTACAACCAGCAACCTTAATCGTAAATAACCATCATAGATTTACTGTTCCGGGAGAGGATTATCAGGGCTTTGAACAACAGCTGCCTACTAATCAAGAACGATTAGGTGAATTACCTTTAGAAATGGCACAAACAATGAACGGTAGCTGGGGATTCAGTTTAACTGATGATAATTACAAAACGACTAAAGAGCTCGTGCAAACCTTAGTAAGTGCCGCTGGAAGAAACGCTAATTATTTACTAAATACTGGGCCTATGCCTAACGGCAAGATCCAACCTGAAAACCTAAAAACGTTTGCTGAGATTGGTCAGTGGCTGAAGGTGTTCGGTAAAAGTATATACGGTACTCGAGGCGGCCCTATTTCCCCGCAAAACTGGGGAGTAAGTACCCATAACAATGAGAGTATTTTTATTCATATTCTCAACTGGCAAGCAGATACATTAAGTATAGAACTTGCAACCCCTATCAAGTCTGCAACTAATTTAAAAACCTCAGAACCAGTTAACTTTAAACAACTTGAGAGCGCAATTACACTAGAAAGTTTGAAGTTTGATAATGAAGAGTACGTTCAAGTCATCGAGTTAAAGCTAAAATGATCAACGTCTAAAAGCAGTCAAAAAACTAAATTTAAAATCAAAGATGACTGTCCACATAAAATATATTTAACAATGACTGGGCTTATAAAAGAGAGTCGCTGTCTCAGAAAATTTAACAGTGACTGTCCTTGTAAAATTTAGGTATTAAAAAAGCGCCTTTTGGCGCTTTTTCTGTGGTTAAAGAATTTGATTCTCTTTCCAGGCTTGTTCTTTTGCCATGCGCTTTTTACGCTTGTCACATGGGTCGTCGCAGTCGCAGGCTTTGTCAATTCCAACAGCGCCTAGGCCACCACAACTACTGGCCATAGATTTCTTTTGCACAATCATGCCGACAGCCATCGCTGCCACAATTAAAATAAGTAGACCAAATGTAAGAAGAAAAAGTGACATTGCTTTGCCCCTATCGTCAGCAATTAAATCGAGCCCAACTAATTAGGCTGCATGTATTATAAACTGCTTCTTGCCCTGCTACAAATATGGTTTAAATGCAGGGCTTGAATAAGTTACTAAGCCATTGCCTGACTTACCAATTAAGTACACCGGCAAATCGTGCTCTTCGGCGTATTTCTGCGCCTTTTCCATGCCCATCACTGTGATTGCCGTCGCTAAGCCATCTGCAGTCATCGCTGATGGGTGTAAAACAGTAACTGATACCAAATCATGACGGCTCGGCATACCTGTTACAGGGTCAATTAAGTGGCTATAGGTAACACCATCCATTTCGTAAAAAATTCGGTAATCACCTGATGTCGCAATACCATTAGTGCCCGGCTCAATTACTTTATGCACTTTACGCACGCCAGGCTCAGCATCAGGCTGTTCAATTGCAATTTTCCAAGAGATGTTGTTTGGCTTAATACCCGACACACGAAGCTCACCACCTATCTCAACCATATAATTAGTGAAACCATGGCTTTCTATCACTTGTGCTACTTTATCAATACCATATCCTTTTGCTGTAGCAGAAAACGACAGCTCTAAGCCATCAATTGTTTTCATCAGACCAGCATCTGTAAGTTTAAGCTTATCAACACCAATTTTGGCAACCATTGCAGCCAAGGCTTCATCGCTTGGGCGTTTAGTCGGCTTTTTATCTGGACCAAAGCCCCACAAGTCAATAAGTGGCCCCATAGTCACATCTAACGTTTTTGTTGATTCGCCAAGGCGAATTGATTCAGCTACCACGTTTCTAAAATCAGCGCTTATTGGCATTACCTGCCCTGCTGGTAACTGGTTGAACTGGTTAATTTCTGAATCAGGAATGTAGGTCGACATAGATTGGTTTACATCTTTAAGTACTTGCTTAATTTCAGGATGTAAATCAACACCTGCAACCTTTGAAGACTCTGCAAACACCTTAATATGATAAGTGGTGCCCATTGTCTTACCTTCAAAATAAAGCTCTTCAGCCTTATCAGCTTGGCTGCAGCCAGCCATGAGTAAAGTCATAGTTAATAGAAAAAAGGCCATCAAGCCTTGGCGATAAAACACTCTATTCATAGCATTCACCTTTTAGATACCACAGGGTTCGGTATAGAAATAAAAAAGCCTCGTAACACTATGTGCTACGAGGCCTGTATTCTAACCAAAACTTATTGTTTTGTGTATGGTGTTAGCCACCGAAGTCATCTAATAAGATGTTTTCGTCTTCTACACCAAGATCTTTAAGCATGTTGATAACAGCCGCGTTCATCATTGGAGGACCACACATGTAGAACTCACAATCTTCTGGCGCTTCATGATCTTTCAAGTAGTTTTCATAAAGTACGTTATGGATGAAGCCTGTGTAACCTTCCCAGTTATCTTCTGGTTGTGGATCAGACAGTGCTGTGTGCCATACAAAGTTATCGTTTTCTGCTGCTAAGCCATCGAAATCTTCTACGTAGAACATTTCACGCTTAGAACGCGCACCATACCAGAAGCTCATCTTACGCTTAGATTTTAAACGCTTAAGTTGGTCAAAGATATGTGAACGCATTGGTGCCATACCTGCACCACCACCTACGAATACCATTTCTGCATCAGTGTCTTTCGCGAAGAACTCACCGAATGGGCCAGAAATAGTTACTTTATCACCTTCTTTTAATGACCAAATGTACGAAGACATTTTACCACATGGAAGGCTTAGGTCTCTTGGCGGCGGCGTAGCGATACGCACGTTAAGCATGATGATGCCTTCTTCTTCTGGGTAGTTAGCCATTGAGTATGCACGAATTGTTTCATCGTCTACTTTAGACTCCAGATCGAAGAAACCGAAGTGGTTCCAGTCGCCACGATACTCTTCTGGAATATCGAAATCAGCGTATTTAACGTGGTGAGCTGGTGCTTCAATTTGAATATAACCACCGGCACGGAAAGGTACTGACTCGCCATCAGGAATTTGTAACTTAAGTTCCTTGATGAACGTTGCCTTGTTATCGTTAGAGATAACAGTACAGTCCCACTTCTTAACACCGAAAATTGACTCTTCAAGTTCAATTTCCATGTCGTTCTTAACATTTACCTGACACGCTAAACGGCAGCCTTCACGAGCTTCACCTTTAGAGATGTGATCAAGTTCTGTTGGTAAGATATCGCCGCCACCTTCTTTGATGTGAACACGACACTGACCACAAGAGCCACCGCCACCACATGCAGATGAAACGAAGATACCTGAATCAGCTAGCGCGCCTAATAGCTTGCTACCTGCAGATGTTTTAATAGCTTTTTCTGGGTCGCCATTAATTCCGATGATGATATCGCCGCTTGCTACTAATTTAGATTTAGCACCAATGATAACTAAAACTAAAATAACAACGATAGCGATGAAAACACCAACGCCTAAGAAAATCTCATTCATGATTTATCCTCGCTACCTATTAAAGTGAAATACCAGAGAATGACATAAAGCCAAGACCCATAAGACCAACAGTGATGAAAGTAATACCTAAACCACGTAAGCCATCAGGAACGTCTGAGTACTTCATTTTTTCACGGATACCAGCAAGTAAAGTAATTGCTAGTGCCCAGCCCACACCTGAACCGATACCATAAACAACAGACTCGCCGAAGTTATAGTTACGCTCAACCATGAAAGATACAGCACCGAAGATCGCACAGTTAACTGTGATCAGTGGTAAGAAGATACCTAACGCGTTGTAAAGTGCAGGGAAGAACTTATCTAATGCCATTTCAAGAATTTGTACAAGTGCTGCAATAACACCGATGAAAGTCAAGAAACGTAAGAAGCTAAGGTCTGCTTCTGGGTAGCCAAGCCACTCTAATGCACCTGGTGCAAGAACAGCGTGATAAACCAAGTTATTTACAGGTACTGAGATACCTAGTACCACGATAACTGCCACACCTAGGCCAATTGACGTTGTTACTTTCTTTGATACAGCAAGGAAAGTACACATACCTAGGAAGAAGGCTAAAGCTAAGTTTTCAATGAAAACCGCTTTTACAAATAAACTAATATAATGTTCCACTGCTCGCCCCTTACGCTTTTGCTTCTACTTGGTCTTTCTTGAAGGTACGAAGTACCCAGATGAATAAACCAATAATGAAGAATGCACTCGGTGGTAAAATCAATAGACCCATTGGTTGATACCAGCCACCATTTTGTACTAATGGAATAATATCAACACCGAATAGTGAACCTTTACCGAATAACTCACGGATGAAACCAACAGTTAGTAGTACTACTGAGTAGCCTAAACCGTTACCGATACCATCTAAGAAAGACATTAACGGTGGTGACTTCATTGCGTATGCTTCAGCACGACCCATTACGATACAGTTTGTAATGATTAGACCAACGAATACTGAAAGCTCTTTAGCTGTTGCATAAGAGAATGCTTGCAGTACTTGGTCAACAACGATTACAAGTGATGCGATGATCGTCATTTGCACGATGATACGTACAGATGATGGGATGTGGTTACGAATTGACGAAATAAACAAGCTAGAAAACGCAGTTACTAGTGTCAATGCGATTGACATGATTAGTGCATTTTTTAAGCTTGATGTTACCGCTAGCGCAGAACAAATACCTAGTACTTGTAATGCGATCGGGTTATTTGCGAATACCGGGCCAAATAGGACCGACTTCATTTCTTTAGTATCAGCCATTATTTCAACGCTCCTTCACGTACTTTCGCAAGGAATGGACCAAAGCCATGCTCGCCAGTCCAGAAGTCAACTGTGTGATCAACACCGTTTGAAGTTAATGTTGCACCAGAAAGACCATCGATTTGATGTTCGTTCTTCGCACCGCTCTTCATGATATTGATTGGTAACTCTTTACCTTGCCATTTAGCAGTCCATTGTGGATTTTGAATTTCACCACCTAGACCTGGCGTTTCGTTGTGCTTGAAGAAGTTGATGTTTTTAACTGTTTCACCATCGCTTTCAAGCGCTAAGAAGCCGTACATTACACCCCAAAGGCCGTAACCTTGGATTGGTAGAATGATTGCGTCTGTAGAACCATCAGGTTTCTTCGAAATATATACAGGTGAATTTTTTGTCATACGCTGGATACCAGCGATGTCTTTAATTCCTTCTGCTTTCAACGCAAAGCTACGAGCCTGGTCGAATTTTGTTTTCTCGAAGTCAAATGAGTTAGGATCAGCACCTTCAACAAACTCACCTGTGTTCATGTCTACAACACGTGCTTCAATTTTTGAGTTAAAGGTATCTGACACAGTACCTGATACTTCAATGCCTGCAGCCGCTAAGATATTACGTTGAATATCTTGTGTTTTGTTAGCTTGCTGTAAAGGACGAAGCTGAACTGAAGCAAACGATACGATGATTGCACACACTAAACATAGTGCAACAACAACGGTTAGCGTTTTGCCGATTGATTCGTTATTACTAGACATTACGTGCCAACCTCCGCTTGATATTAGCTTGCACTACAAAGTGATCGAATAATGGTGCAAATAAGTTAGCAAATAAGATTGCTAGCATCATACCTTCTGGGAATGCCGGGTTAACAACACGGATCATTACAACCATAAAGCCGATTAACGCACCGTAAGCGAACTTACCTTTGTCTGTGAATGATGCGGATACAGGGTCTGTTGCCATGAAGAACATACCAAATGCAAAACCACCAAGAACTAAGTGCCAGTGCCAAGGCATTGCAAATACAGCGTTAGTTTCTGAACCAATTGTATTTAGTAAGAATGCCGTTGCAACCATACCTAGGAATACACCTAGTACGATACGCCATGAAGCGATACGCACGTAAATTAGGAATAAACCACCGATTAATAGTGCTAGTGTTGACGTCTCACCCATAGAACCTTGAATGAAACCGTAGAACGCATTCCACCATAGCTCCATGTTGCTGTAATCAAGTGAACCAACAACAGCTTGGCCAAGCATAGTTGCACCAGAGAATGAATCTACTGCTGTCCATACTGTGTCACCTGAAATTTGCGCTGGGTATGCGAAGAATAAGAACGCACGACCGGCAAGAGCAGGGTTAAGGAAGTTACGACCTGTACCACCAAAGATTTCTTTAGCGATTACAACACCAAACGTAATACCTAATGCAACTTGCCATAAAGGAATCGTCGCAGGCAGGATTAGTGCGAATAATACAGATGTTACGAAGAAACCTTCATTTACTTCGTGCTTACGCACTGAAGCAAATAGTACTTCCCAGAAACCACCCACAGCAAACGTTACTGCGTATATTGGTAGGAAGAAGCAGGCACCGTAAAACATTTTCGCGCCCCAACCAGAATCAGCAGTTAATTCACCACCGAATAATTGGAACAGACCAACTTGCCATGTGTTTGCTAGTTCAAAACCTTGCGCTAAAGCACCAGCGGCCTGATGACCGATGTTGAACATACCAAAGAACATTGCAGGGAACGTCGCCATCCACACTAAAATCATCATACGTTTTAGGTCGATGTTATCGCGAACGTGTGTTTTGCCTTTATTTACATAACCAGGCGTGTAGAAAATAGTCGCTGCAGCTTCGTAAAGCGCATACCATTTTTCGTGTTTACCACCCGGTTCAAAATGCGGCTCAATATCTTCTAGAAATTTCTTTAAACCCATCTCTCTAGCCTTCCTTCTCGATCGTAGTCAAGCAATCGCGTAGGATTGAACCGTACTCGTATTTACCTGGACAAACGAAGGTACATAATGCTAAATCTTCTTCATCAAGCTCTAGCGCACCTAACGAAATAGCACCATCAAGATCACGTGCGATTAAATCACGTAATAATAGTGTAGGTAGGATGTCTAAAGGCATAACACGCTCATAGCTACCAATTGGAACCATGGCACGCTTCGAACCACCTGTTGAAGTCGTCATGTTAAATAGACGGCTAGGAGCAAGGTGAGATAAGAAGGTACGTGTTACTGAGAACTTGTTAGCACCTGGTGCGATCCAACCGAATAGCTCTTTTTCGCGACCTTCAAGTAATACAGATACTTGAACATGGTAACGACCTAAGAACGCGTGTGGACCTTGAGAAATAGCGCCTGATAATACAGAACCAGAAATTACACGGTTATCACCGTCTTCTAATTCACCAGCAACTAAATCATCTAAAGATGCACCTAGCTGAGTTTTCACTAAGCGTGGGTTTTTAACACGAGGACCTGCAAGAGAAACAACACGGTCTGTGAAGATTTCACCTGTTAGGAATAAATTACCAAACGCGATTACGTCTTGGTAACCTAAGTGCCAAACCTGCTTGCTTGCAGAAACTGGGTCTAAGTTATGAATGTGTGTACCAACAAGACCTGCCGGATGCTTGCCACCAAACTCATGTACTTCTACTTGAGGGATTGATGAACTAGGCACTTGGCTACCAGCTTGTTTACAAACAAATACTTTGCCGTCAGTCAAACGAGATACCACAGCTAAACCAGCTTCAAATGCTTGAGTGTTCTCAGCAATGATTACTGCAGGATCTGCAGCTAGCGGGTTAGTGTCGATAGCCGTTACAAAGATAGAGCTAGGATTTGCATCCAAAGCAGCTACTCTGCTGAATGGGCGAGCACGTAGTGCTGTCCATTGACCTGACTGAACTAGTACTTCTTTAACTTTTTCACGGTCTAAGCCCGAAAGCTCGTCGGCCTTGAAAGAGTCAAAGGTGATTTGCTCACTGCCATTAACTTCAATAACAACAGATTGCAGCACACGTTTAGCACCACGATTGATTTCTTTAACTACCCCAGAAGCTGGTGCAGTAAATAAGACGCCTGGGTTCTTTTTGTCTTCAAAAAGTACCTGGCCTTTTTTGACTTGGTCATCCACGCGAACATGCATGGTTGGACGCATACCAATATATTCTTCACCTAGCACAGCTACACGTTTGACGGCAGAACCATCGTGAATAACTTGCTGAGGTGCGCCCTCTATCGGTAAATCCAGACCTTTTTTTATGTTGATCATACGCACTTGCATTACATTAACGGAAAGAAACTGAAAAATCGTACCAACCACGTCGCCATTTGATATGCTCAAGTTAAACTCTAAGTATCAAAGAATAGCCTGTTTAACACCCCAAACAAGCAACGCAGTAAACTCCTCACATATATTGCCCGAATTTTAACATCAATCAGGGTGACTATGCGAGAGCAAATATGAAATTTATACGACAGATACGGTTATTTAGACTACAAAAGCCTTTTGAATAAAATTCAATATAGACCAAAGTGCTATTGATGATGTTTTATTTTCACCCATAAACAAAAAAGTCGCTTAAAAAAGCGACTTTACAAAATCAAGTTTGTTTAGCGATTAATCGATCAGCTGTGAAATCGCAACATCAGGATTCACATCTTGCTCGTAATCTACACTGTCGATACCAAAACCGAATAAACGTAAAAATTCATTGTGGTAACCCACGTAATCCGTTAATTCGTCAATCGTATCTGTATCTACTGTATCCCAAACATGTTGTACACGAGCTTGAACATCATCTTCTAACTCTTTGTAGTTTTGGAATAAATGACCACCTTCGTCAAAACGTGGGGTTTCACCGTAAAGGTTTTCAGTAAATAGTGAGTGAATTTGCTCAATGGTACCTTCGTAAGTCCCGTCTGCTTTCATTACTTTGAATAAAGCAGAGATATATAAAGGCATAATTGGAATTGCCGAGCTTGCTTGTGTCACAACCGCATTTAATGAAGAAACATACGCTTCACCATTTAAGCCTTTTGTAGACTCTTTGATTGCTTGAGTTGCACGGTCAAGATCTTCTTTCGCTTTACCAATTGTCGCATGACCGTAAATTGGCCACGTTAACTCTTTACCGATATAAGTGTAAGCAGTCGTTTTGAAGTTATCAGCTAGCACATCCGCTTCTTTTAATGCGTCAATCCACATTTCCCAATCTTCACCGCCCATTACTTTAATTGTATTGTCGATGTCTTCTTGACTTGCTGCTTCAACCGTTACTTCATCAATCACACGCTTTGAAGTGTTTAGGTTCTTCGTTGTGATATCTGAGCCAATAGGCTTAAGTGTTGATGAGTAAGTTTCGCCTGTATTTGGATCAGTACGACGAGGTGACGCTAGGCTGTAGATAACTAAATCAATTTTACCTAGATCAGCTTTGATAGTATCAATTGCTTTTTGCTTGATTTCGTTAGAAAACGCATCGCCATTGATATTTTTAGACCATAAACCAGCTTCTTCAGCGGCTGCTTGGAATGCTGCAGTGTTGTACCAACCTGCAGAACCCGTTTTGCGTTCGCTACCTTCTTTTTCAAAGAAAATACCTAACGTTTTAGCACCGCCACCAAATGCAGCTGTGATACGTGATGCTAGGCCGTAACCTGTAGACGCACCAATCACTAATACATTCTTAGGTGCATTGCTCAGTGGTCCTTGCGCTTTCACATAATTAATTTGTTCTTGTACGTGCTCAGCACACCCTACTGGATGCGCGTTAGTGCAGATAAATCCACGAATTTTCGGCTTAATGACCATTGATCATCCTATATCTATCACAATAAAAATTAGCGCTAGTTTAAAGGCTAATAGTTAAAATACAGGTCTGATCAGTAAAACTTTTCAGACCCACTTAAATCTTTCGGGCTTAAAACCCCAAGTAACAAGCAGTCTGGAGTGACTGTCTTTCTAACTTTAGGTGACTGTCCTGCTAACTTTGAGTGACTGTCCTGCTAACTTTGAGTGACTGTCCTGCTAACTTTGAGTGACTGTCCTTCTAACTTTGAGTGACTGTCCTTCTAACTTTAGGTGACTGTCCTGCTAAGTTAGTCGAACTTTGAGCCACCTAAGCATTTAGGTGATTCAGGTGCCTGTCCATGTTGTTCACTAAACTCTTCGGGAGTAAATGTGTGAATCGCTAATGCATGAATATGGTTTGCTAATTCATCTTTTAATAGCTCATTAATTTGACGATGACGTGCAAGTAAACGTTTACCTGCAAATTCTTCACTCACAACCACCACTTTAAAATGCGATTCAGTTCCACGGCTATGCATATGGCTTTCATTGACAACATTCAGGTGTTTACATTCGATACCCGCAGCAAGCTTTTGCTCAATTTGTTGTTGCATTGACATGTGTCATAGACCTTTAATAAGAAAATAATTAGCAGCTACTATATCAAGGGCATGACTCATTTTGCCAATGATTTTATATGATTGAACGAAAGGTGAGGTTAATTCGAGGGTGTTTGAGTCTTTGCTGCTTTGGCAAACTATGCTGGTAATCGCGCTGGCTAAAACCATTCATGATTAAACAGCTGCCACTTTGCAGCACAATGCTATGTTGTTCATTATTATGTTTGTGCTTTATTTTAAATATCCGTTCGGCCCCTAGTGATACAGAAGCGATTGTCGGTTGCTCCCCAAGTTCTTTCTCATCGTCACTATGCCAGCCCATACAATCATGACCATCTCGATACAAATTAACTAAAAGCGCATTGAATGGTATCTGCAAAGTTCTTGATAAGCGTACACGCATAGCATCAAGCACCTCCGGCCATGGCTCAACGATTAACTGTGAACCCGAGTAACCATAACTTACGTTCTGATCAGCAATAAAGCATTGCAAACGTGGGATCACATGGCTTTTACCGTACACTTTTATAGTGGGTTGTTGCCAATTGAGCTGCTGCTGAAGAAAGTAAAATAATTCGAGGCTTTTTTGTGCACTCAATGCATTAGCTTGGTAAGAAAACCCATCTGGTAAATGATTAGGGTTGGCGTTTGGCTGTTGCATGTTAGAATTTACCTATACATTAATACATTCGTAAAATCATGATGACCACCCAAGCACAGCTCGGTGATAACACCTATACCCTAGAACGCTTTCCGTTAGATCAAAAGAATCGCAGTCTTCAAGCGTGGGACTCAGGCGATGAGTACCTTGTCAATTATGTACAAGAGCACTATCCAGATGCAAATTCAATCCTGATACTCAATGACAGTTTTGGCGCTTTAGCCTGTGCCTTTAATACGTTAACAGTTTATTCAGTTAACGACTCGTATATTGGTCATCAAGCTACCCGCTATAATTTACAAGCTAATGAGTTATCAACAGATTCTTTAACGCAACTGGACTCATTAGCAGCATTACCTAATCAGGTTGATTTAGTGATATTAAAAGTGCCACGCAATTTAGGCTATCTTCAGCATCAACTTGCCGCAATCAGTGCAGCTTTACCTGCCGACATTGATGTTATTGCAGCTGGAAAAACGAAAGACATTCACAACTCAACTATAAAGGCTTTTAGTCAGTATATAGGTGAAACATCAACCAGCTTAGCGGTTAAAAAGTCCCGCTTAATTATCAGTAAAACCAATGGTCTTAATAAAGTTGCCCCCTTCCCTGTTAACTGGCCACTTGAAGGAAGTGAGTTTGAAATTCAAAATCATGCCAATGTATTTTCTCGAGACTCATTAGACATTGGCGCGCGCTTTTTCTTTAACTATTTGCCACAAACAAGTAAAGCTCGCAGCATCATTGATTTAGGCTGTGGTAATGGTGTTGTTGGCTTAATGACTTTAAAGCGTTGCCCTAAAGCCCATGTGACCTTCGTTGATGAGTCGTTTATGGCCGTTGAATCAGCTAAATTAAACGTCGCTCACAACCTACCAGAGCAATTAGAGCAGTGTGAGTTTGTCCAAAACGATTGCTTAACCGATTTTCAACCTAACAGTGTTGACCTCGTTTTATGTAATCCGCCATTCCACCAAGCGCAAGCGGTTACTGATCATATTGCATGGCAAATGTTCAAACAGGCAAAACACACATTAAAGCACGGTGGTGAATTAAGAATTATTGGTAATCGTCATCTAGACTATCATGAAAAGTTAAAACGCATGTTCGGCAATTGTAAGTTGTTAGGGTCTAACAAAAAGTTTGTCGTACTAAGTGCAACAAAGAATAATTAATGGAGCTAACTAAATGAAAAAAATACTTCCTTTATGTGCGGTGCTTGCGCTTGCGGCATGTAGCAACCAACCCAATCAATTAATTTTAAACCCCGTTTATCAAGGCGGCAAAATTTCAAACCTTAGTACTAGCGTTAGTACTAGCGTAATTGATTTACGCGGCGACAACGTGACCCTAAAAATTATTGAATCAGATAAAACTAAAACGCTTGCCAGCCCAGGTATAACTGATTCAGTGAAAAGCGCTCTAGACAGTGCATTAAGCCGTAATGGGGCGAGTATCTCAAACTTGGCGACAACACGCTTTGAATTAGATATTCATAAGCTACAAGCAGTTGTTACTGAAAAGATGATGACTCACACAAGTGACGCAACTATTGAATTAGGCTTAAGAGTAATCAGAAACTCAAGCACTTTCAGCAAGATATACCGTGGTAATGCAAACCTAGAAGGGCCACTCAGCCATGACCGTGCAAAAGTAGAAGGTCAGCTTAATAAGTTGACTGAGCAAATAATTACCCGCATTGTATCTGACCCAGAATTAATCGCCTATTTAGAAGGTTAACTATGAAGCGTATTTTATTACTTAGTTTTATATTGTTTTTTGCTCACAGTTCATTCGCAGCGACTGAGGGTAAATTTATTCAAAAAGATAATATGTTTCCACGCGTAGAAATTGTCACTACGCTTGGCAGTATTGTGGTCGAAATGGATCGTTCACGCGCACCAATAACAGTAAATAACTTTCTAACTTACGTTGCCGACGGTAGCTATCAAGGTAGTGTGTTTCACCGTGTAGAACGTGATGAAGACAACGAACGTGATTTTGTTATTCAAGGCGGTGGTTACGATAAAGACTATGATGGTCTGTACGAAGGTGACCCTATTTTTAATGAAAGTGGCAACGGGTTAAAAAACGATATGTATAGCATCGCAATGGCATATCAAGACCGTAAACCTCACTCAGGTACTCGTCAGTTTTTCTTTAACATGGACGATAACGATCATCTTAATCCTGGTCGCGACTGGGGCTTTGCCGTATTCGGTATGGTCATGGATGGCTATGACACACTAGACAAAATCATGCGTGTCGAAACCGCTTTTAACGAAAAAATCGGTTACAGTTTTGTACCCAAAGATCCTGTTGTTATCTTAAACGTAAAAGTGCTTGACGCTAATCAATAATAAATAGGGGCGCACGCCCCTTAAACTGGCAACACTATGACAAAACCCCTTTCTATTTCAGAGTATTTCTCGTACTTCAAAGATAAACGTTTAATCAATATATTCATCTTTGGTATCAGTAGTGGCTTTCCTTGGGTATTGATTGGCTCAGTCATGTCGGCTTGGCTGAAAGACGAAGGTCTAAGCCGCAGTATGATTGGGTTATTTGGCATCGTGTTTGGTGCGTATAGCATTAACTTTTTATGGTCACCGCTCGTTGACCGTGTAAAGTTACCTGTTTTATTTAACTGGCTAGGCCAGCGCCGTAGCTGGATTTTACTTTGCCAGTCAGTGATTTTTATTGGCACCTTTTCACTTGCTGGGCTCGATATCAAGGCCAACCTCTGGTTTGCTGCCGCGCTGTGTTTAGTTATTGCTATCGCTTCTGCGACTCAAGATATTGCTATTGATGCATTTCGTATCGACACTTTAGCCGAAAACGAAAGCCACAAAGCCACCGCAGCAGCTGCAATGGCCACTTCAGGTTGGTGGAGCGGTTACGCCCTATTAGGCGCCCTGCCATTTTATATGGCCGACATCCCTTCAATTGATTGGCCACAAGTTTACTTTTTCTTATCTGTGGTAATGCTGCTATTAATGAGCAGCGTATTGTGGGCAAAAGAACCCGAATCAAACCGTGACGCTGTGCAAGCTGAGCTTGAACAAACCTATCAACAAAAGCTGGCTGGTAGTACGCAGACTCGCTTTGCTAAAGTTATTGCATGGCTTGCTGTAACCGTTTTTGACCCTTTCAGAACCTTCTTTGCCCGTAATGGCGTAAAAACAGCATTGGCATTATTGGCCTTTATTTTCTTATTTAAAATCGGTGAAGCCTTTTTAGGGCGAATGTCTATCGTGTTTTATAAAGAAGTGGGCTTTTCAAATAGTGACATAGCGACCTTCTCAAAAGTGGGCACTGCAGTGCTCACCATCGCTTTTACTTTTTTAGGAAGCTTATTCAATCAACGCTATGGCATTGTAAGAGGCTTGTTTATTAGTGGTATTGCGATGGCAGCCTCAAACCTTGCCTTTGCTTGGATTGCGATTGCAGGTCCTAAACTAAGCCTGTACGCGTTTGCTATTATTATTGATGGTTTCACCCAAGCTTGGTCACTGGTTGCCATGGTGGCGTTTATATCCATGTTATGTGATAGAGCATTTAGTGCGACCCACTATGCACTACTTGCTTCATTGGGTAATTTAGGCAGAACCTTACTGTCGAGCTACAGCGGCGTGGTTATTGATGACTGGTTAGGTGGAAACTGGGCGATGTTCTTTGTGCTAACTGCATTGATGGTGATCCCATCACTGGTATTTTTATTCTTAATTCGTCATAAGCTTTATGCGTTAGAAAACAACTATCACCAAAACAATTAACAAATCTGATACGTATGTGATTAAAGAGAGGATGATGCAAGGGAGAGACTTTAAATAGCGCTTCCTTGCACTATTTGTATTACTTTAAAAGCGGCGTTTCGCTTTTAGTAATGAATAATTAAGCGTCTTTAAGTAAATTAAGACCTTCGTACGGGTCAACTTCTAAAGCATCACAATAACGCATGAATTCAATTACATCTAAACGACGTTCTTGGTTTTCAATTTTGCCAATGAAAGAATGCGGCGTACCTAAAACCTGTGCAAGGCTACGCATTGTGTGACCTTTCTCATGACGCTTAGTTTTAAGCCATTTCGTTAGTTTCGAGTTTTCTTCAGAAGAAACTGTTTTACCCATCATAAAATACATCTCCTACTAGATGATTCAAGTTAATAATTTAAGAGTGAAATTTGCCCGTCTCACTCTTGGACACATTATATACTAATAATTTTCAGTTTGAATGATTAATTATACAAATGTCCACCTTTTAGGTATGGACCGTTTTAGTATACAAGCTTAAGTGTAGCTAAAATTAAAGCATGTGCTCTATAGTTAACTGGTTAACTGTACCAAAAAATTGATCAATTGGAAGTGTAACAAGATGAAAGTATCACTTTAAATTCTGCATATTTATGCTTAAAGTGTATGTAAATACTGAAAAAGGCTAGGAAATGTTTCGTATATTATTTTTGTTGCCAATTGTACTGTGTGTGGCGTGGTACCTGTTTTTAAAACAAAATCGTGTGCCAATTAAGCAAGGTAAGAAAGGGTTTGTGTATATTTTAATCGCCTCTGCGTTAGTTTTAGGCTTCTTTTTACTGATGATTAAAGTGACCCAACACTAGGGTCACTCATTTTTAATTAATCAGTAACGAATTTACCGATTACCGACGACGATCTCGCAGCATTAACAAGCAAGGCGTAAGTACCAGTGTTAATACAGTAGCAAATGTTAATCCACCCGCAACAGCCGTGGCCAATTGCACCCACCACTGAGTAGATGGCGCACCAAAATCAATATGACGGTTAAATAAGTCAATATTCACTTGCAGTACCATCGGCATTAATCCCAATATGGTGGTTACGGTAGTTAATAGTACAGGACGTAAACGCTGAGCACCAGTTCGTAAAATCGCATCTTTTGCTGCCAGACCTTGGCTACGTAAAACATTATAGGTATCAATCAATACAATATTGTTATTAACCACAATACCTGCAAGCGAGATAACCCCGATGCCTGACATCACGATACCAAACGGTTGCTGTAATACGATTAAACCTAAGAACACACCCACAGTTGAAAACAGTACAGCACTTAAAATCAAAAATGCCTGATAAAAGCTATTAAATTGCGTTACCAGAATGATCCCCATCACAAACAGGGCAACCACAAAAGCCTGCTCAAGGAAGGCTTCTGATTCATCTTGATCTTCGGTTTCACCACGCACTTTAATTTTCACGCGCGGATCTAACCCTTGCTCCTCTAGTTGCGCTTGTAAGCGTGGCAACGCTTTAGCAAGTTGTTCACCCGGTTTCATGTCTGCATTAACGGTAACAACGCGCTGAGAATCAACACGGCGAATTGTATCGACCTTAGGAGCTGCTTGACGCTCAACAAAGTGACTAATTGGCACTTGCCCATGCATAGTTTTTACACGCAACGTTTCAAGACGTCCTAAATCTCGCTTGTCATGCGGGAAGCGTACGCGAATATCAATCTCGTCATCAACATCATCAGGGCGGTATTCCCCTAGTTTTAAACCATTAGTAATAAGCTGAACATTCGCCCCTAGCATACTGGCATCCGCACCAAAACGAGCCGCATCCGAACGATTCAATTTAAGTTGCCACTCAATGCCCGGTTTTGAAGCACTGTCATCAACATTTCGAAATGCGCCATCATTTTCGATAGCTTGTCTTACTCGTTTTGCTTCACTGTTAAGCACATCAACAAACCGAGAGCTCAGCTCAATACTTAGCGCTTTACCACCACCGGGGCCGTTTTCATCTTTACGAAGTTCAATTTCGACACCAGCATAACTTGCCGTGATTTCGTTAACTTGACTGATTATATCTTCGGCAGGTGGACGCTCATCCCAGTCTTTGAGATTCATTCTAAACGTGCCTACCTGATCTTTACCGCCAGTACGAGCATACAAGGTTTTAATACCTTCCACTTTTAAAATGCGTGACTCAATGTCTTTCATGATCACGTCTTTTTCAAATATAGATAAGTCACTGTAAGAACGTACTTTGATATTGACGCCATTTGGCTCAACATCAGGAAAGAACTCAACCCCTAGCTTAGAGACAGCAAATGCAAAGAACACCAAAATAGAAAACACGATTGCAGCAGCTAGGCTCCACCAAGGGCGCTCTGTTGCATAATCAAGCACTCGAATATAACGCCCAAGCATCCCTTTGATTTGTGTTAAGTCACCAGACTCAGCTAACTCTAAATCATGTTTTTGCTGTTCAGAAAGCGGCCTTGATTTTCCTATTAATCCACCAATGGTTGGCACAAACACCAATGCCATAAGTAATGACGCAGTCAAGGTGGCAATAAGCGTAATCGGCAAGTATTTCATAAACTCGCCCATCATTCCCGGCCAAAATATCAATGGTGCAAAGGCCGCTAATGTCGTTGCCGTAGAAGCGATGATTGGCCACGCCATGCGCTCAGCAGCCAATTTATAAGCAGCCTTGCGCGGTTTACCTTCACTCATTGCTCTGTCAGCAAACTCACTGACAACAATTGCGCCATCCACCAGCATACCGACAGCCATGATGAGTGCAAAAAGCACCACGATATTCACCGTTAAACCAAACACAGAGATCACTAAAATCCCGGTTAAGAATGAGCCTGGAATGGCAATTCCCACTAAGAAGGCGGTGCGCGCGCCAAGTACCGCCACAATAACGATAACCACCAACAATACAGCAGACAGCACATTATTTTGCAGATCAGAGAGCATCATTTTCACGTCTTTTGACATGTCGCCGGTGTAATCAACTCGTATATGCTCAGGCCAAATTGTCTTGGCCTCATTCACCACTTTTTTAACTTGATCGACCGTATCAATAATATTTTCGCCAGCACGTTTTTTCACTTCCAGCGAAACCGCATGACGGCCATTAATACGTGCGATTGAGGTTGGGTCTTTATATGCTCGGCGAATTTTTGCTACGTCCATAAAACGCACCACCCTATCGCCAACAACTTTCACAGGTTGCTCCATCACATCCTGAATCGTCTCAAATACCGACGGAATTTTTACAGCAAAGCGGCCTTTACCAGTATCAAGGGTACCGGCAGCAACTAAGCGGTTGTTATTTGATAGCAGTTGAATAATGTCATTCGGTTCAAGGCCATAAGAAATCATCGCCAGTGGATCGACCTCAATTTCGACCATATCCTCGCGGTCACCACCTACATCAACTTCTAATACGCTAGAAATGCTTTCTAGTTCATCTTTAAGATTACGGGCAAGGGTTAGCAAACCTCGCTCTGGCGCATCACCTGACAAGGTTAATGTAATTGTTGGCTGCTGATCTTCCATCAAGATTTCATGAACTTCTGGCTCTTCTGATTCAGAAGGCAGCTTTGCCTTGGCTAAACTAACTTTATCTCGTACATCTGCTAAGGCTTCTTTGGGATCCATACCCGCAATAAACTCAAGAGTCACAGAGGCATGCCCTTCACTTGCCACCGCTGACATTTCTTTTACGCCTTCAATTGAGCGAAGCTCAATCTCCATTGGCCTAACTAATAGCCGCTCAGCATCTTCAGGGGAAATACCATCATGAATAATCGACACATAAATAAAGGGAATGGTGACATCGGGGTTCGCTTCTTTAGGGATGGTTTGATATGTCACCCACCCCGAGATCAGCAACAAGATGAAAATAGATAAAACTGTACGCGTGTGAGTCAACGACGCTTCAATTAAGTTTTTCATACTTAGTTGCTCGTTGCTTCAGTAAACACAGGCTCAACTTTGTCACCGGCACGCACGAAACCTTGACCAAGGGTAATAACATTCGCTTGCTCGCCTAAACCCCAAAGCCAAACGCCCTGCTCGGTACTTTTAGCTAGATTTACCGATTTAAACTCTACAATATTGTCGTCATTTACGACTTTTACGCCGATATTCCCTTGTTCATCTAGGGCCATAAAAGCCGGGCTTAATAACATGGCAGGCTCAGTTGGCAACTCAATATTAAGCTGAGTCGAAAAACCTGCTTTATATTTCATACCTGGGTTTTCAAACGCCGCTTCGATGCGAAATGTATTAGTGCTGTCATCAGCAACAGAGGCAATATAACGAATTCGACCCGGATAGGTTTTGTCATTTAACACATGAGCAAAAGTAGCCTGTCCAACTTCTAAGCCTTGCACTTCTTTTTGAGTCGCATCGGCTCTGACAATTAACGGGTCTAAATCAGCGAGCTGTAAAATAGGGTCGCCTATGCCAACATAATCACCAATTTCGACTAAACGTTTGTTGATAACGCCATCAAAAGCAGCACGTACTTCAGTGCGCTCTAGCTTTAATTCAAGGCTTACCAAAGTTGCTTTTGCTTGTTGCAACATAGCTTGTGCTTGCATGGTCAATACTTTGTTTTGTAAACCTTGCTGATTAAGTTTAAGCGCGCCTTCGTATTCAGTTTGATACTGTGCAACTAAGGCTTCTGCTGATGTGATTTGGGCGGCTAAATCAGATTTATCGAGACGTAAAATAACCTGTTCTTGTTTTACAAACTGACCTTCTTCAACCAAAATTTCGAGTACTTGCCCTGCTTGCCTAGCGCTAATATTCGCGATTTTGTCTGGCTCTGATTTTCCATAAAAAGTTAGGTTTTTATTAATATTCTTAGCAACCAACGGCATCACTTGCACTTTAGGCAAGCGCTCTTGAACTTGATGATCACTTTGCTGTGCTTTTTGATCTGCTTTGCTATCCCCAGATAGCATCCACAGTACAATCACCAAAACAATGGCGATAGCTAAAATATAGGGTTTCTTTTCTATTGTTGTAGTTATATTTGGCAACGCAAAATTCCTTCTAATAATGCGTAAAATTTAGCAGAGGCAAGATATTATGAGAAATTAAAGCAATAAAAAAGCCACATAAAGTGGCTTTTTTAAATAATTCGTTAAACGCTGAAGCTGGCTCCGCAACCACAGGTTGTTGTTGCATTCGGGTTATTAACAAAAAAGCGTGCGCCTTCAAGCCCTTCGGTGTAATCCACGGTACCATCAACTAAATATTGAATACTCATAGGGTCAATTACTAGCGTTACACCATTTTTAACAATTTCTAAATCGCCAGGGTTAGCTTTTTCATCAAAAGTAAAACCATATTGGAAACCTGAGCAACCACCACCTGTTACATAAACACGTAGTTTAAGATCTGGATTCTCTTCTTCTTCGATTAACTGTTTAACACGAACAGCTGCTGCATCGCTGAACTTGATTGGCAACTCATCTGACATACCAAAACCCTCAAAACCTATATTGGCCGCAATTATCTAATACCCGAGTGTTTTAATCAAGTATCACCAGAAGAGCATCTCAATTATGGTGAGGGTAACTGGCTAACCTATTCGCCTTGGACTAAAGTTTATTTGTACTACATTTGGACTAGCATGAGTTTGCACTGAGGGAAGATAATTGTGATAGAGCATTTCAAGCTGCATTTTATAACTGATAATTTAAGCAGTGCGCAGGTCATTCCAGCTGAATACGATTTGCTCCTTGTGTTTGCTTCTATTCTCACAGCCGTATTTGCTTCGTATATCTCTTTTTTATTATCTGCTCGTATCAAACACTCTTATCTAAAAAATGAAAGTCAGATATGGACCATCATGGCTTCGTGTTTTTTAGGTATAGGAATTTGGGGTATGCACTTTGTAGGTATGCTTGCTTATACCTTACCCATCCCTATTGAATACAACATTAGCATTACTTTGATATCAATATTGCCAAGTGTGTTTGCCAGTTACATCGTGCTATCACCAGCACTGCAAACCGACAAAGGGCTACTATTTAGAAGTGTGCTAATGGGTGCTGGCATTGGCTCGATGCATTTTGTTGGCATGATGGCGATGGTGATGCCTGCAACAATGGCTTATGAGCCTTGGTTGTTCTCTTTATCTATTATCGTCGCTATTGTGCTGTCAGGTATCGCATTAAAAATTAATGATTTTCGACTTGCTAAAGGGGTTCATCAAACACGGATGAACTTAGTGGTGGCCTTAATAATGGGCAGTGCAATTTCGGGAATGCATTACATTGGCATGATTTCGATGTCGGTTTTTGAAACTGAATACACCACCTATGTTACAACCCACGACTACTCGACGTTAGCACAACTTATTATTTTTATTCTGGTGGCATTAAGTCTGTTTGTATTGGGTGCTGTTGAACTCAGAGCAAGGAGCTTATTATCAGCAAAACTGAAAGCAGTACTTAATACCGTACAAGATGTGGTAATTAGCTTTAATAATGAAGGAAAAATTGAATTTGCGAACCCGGCTGTTATCCATGTTTTTGGCTATCAGCTGCATGATTTAATAGGCAAACATATTCGCACCCTGATCCCTGAAAGATCGTTAGAACTTGATGAAATCCTCAGAGATTCACAACTCAGCAAAAGAACGGCGGGTAAAAGTAGCAGTCGGCTCTTAAAAGGACAACGAGCGAATAAAAAACGTTTTCCTATTACGTTAACCATCAGCTCTATTGGTAAAAAAGAGTCAGGTCCTTATGTGGCGACAATAAAAGATTTGTCTGATATTCGAAACCAAGAGGCCTTTACGCAAACTATTTTCGATAATTTACCTATCATGTTATTTGTAAAAGAAGCAGAGCATCTAACTTTTAGCCATGTGAATAAAGCGGGTGAGCAACTCCTCGGTAAAAATAAAGACCAACTAATCGGTTTAAATGACTTTGATATTTTCAGTAATGAACAGGCAGTCAGTTTCGTGCAAACCGATCGCGATGTATTGAAAAGTGATGACACTCTAACTATAGAGGAAAAGCCAGTTACCATTGATGGTAATACTCATTACTTAAGGACACGGAAGCTCACTATTAAAGACAGTAATGGTAAAGCGCAATATTTATTGGACGTTTCTGAAGATGTCACTGAATTAAAACAAGCAAAAACCGAGCTTGAAAGCTTACACCAACGCATGTCTATGGCTGCAGATGCGGCCCATATTGGTATTTGGGAGTGGAACTTTGAAACCAATGAACTGATTTGGGATGACTGGATGCATACCTTATTTGAAATTCCAAAATCAGAATTTAAAGGGGACTATTCAGCATGGGCAAATAGCTTGCACCCAGATGAATATGAAGACGTGACTAACAAGTTGAAACTCGCAATTTTAAATGGTGAAGAATTCCATGCAGAGTTTCAAATTGTTCTGCCTTCTGGAAAAACCCGCTATATCAATGCTGATGGGCGAATATACGGCAACCGCATGATTGGTGTTAATTTCGATATCACGAAGCGTGTTATAGCAGAGAAGAAAATTAGGCAATTGGCACAAACAGACCATTTAACAGGTTTAGCGAATCGTAGCGCGCTTGAGCGATTCATCAAGCAAGAGTTTGCGCGGGTGGAACGGACTGGCTCTAAGGTAGGTTGTCTGTATTTTGATCTTGATAAGTTTAAGCCAATCAACGATACCTATGGCCATGCAGTGGGAGATAAAGTACTGATAGAAGTTGCTAAACGCTTACAAGACACCGCTCGAAAAACCGATTGCGTTGCTCGCATTGGTGGTGATGAGTTTGTAGTTATTGTTACCGACATAGAAAACCAAGTACAAATAAACCGAGCACTATCACGATTGATCTGTGCGATTAAGGCGCCGATAAAATCAGAATATGGTGACTTGCATGTAGAAGCGAGTGTTGGCTTTGCCTTATATCCAGATGATGCGCAATCATTTGATGAATTACTTAGCATGGCCGATAAGCGTATGTATGACCAAAAACATCACTGCTTTAGTTGTAATGTTATGAACTGCAAATAAGCAAATTAATAATGCTAAAAAGTCTAATTTAGACGTATACTTATTAAACAATTAATAATGATTCTTTTTCCATGCTTACTCGCTTTTATTATTTTATGGTACTTGTTTTCAGCTCGCTTGCAGCTGCTGATAGCACGTACCAAGAAACATGGAAAATCACCTCTTTAGAAGCCCCGCCGTATGCAAGTAGTACAATGGAAAATGGCGGTGATGCTATTGCTCTATTAAGAGACACGCTTGCCAAAAAATCGATAAACCTCGAAGTTGAATATTTACCTTGGCAAGATGCAATAAAAAAAGCCCAGTTAACCGGCTACCTGGGTTATTACCCGGCTTGGCCCTCTGAAATGATACCTGGCTTTATAGCTTCACCCACTATTTTAAATTCTCAATTAGCTGTCATTACCACTCAGTCTAATTCACAAGATTTTGAAAATCTTGAACAGCTTTTTAATGAGAACAAAGTTGGCGTTGTTGAGCCTTATATTTACCCGGGTGTGGTCGAAAAAGTGATTCAATCCTATGCTGGCAGCATTGTGCAAACAGCAAACGATGAAGAACTATTCCACTTAATGCAAACTAAGCAGATTAATTTTGCGATTACTGCGCCAAAAGTACTTAACTATTTTGCTGAGCAACAAAACCTACCTGAGCCAAAAATAGTAACTCAGTTTACCGACTCCCCATTAGTGATTGGTATACGGAATGCCCCTGAAAACCGAGCTAAAATAGCCTTACTTAATGATTTATTTACTGGCGCAAAGCCATCTGCAACAAATTACTCTCGGCCAAAAAAGCTGTTGTTAACCTATATAGATATTCCGCGTGTAGCACCATTTAAAGCGTTAATGAGTGATGTTTATAATGATTTAAATATCAAAGTCCAGATGCAAGCAACACCATCTCGAAGAGGCGTATTGTTATTAAATGCAGGCATCGTTGACGGCGATATAGTGCGCTCACAAAGTAATATGCGTAAATTCGAGAATATTATTGTCGTAGAACCTAGCCTTGGCGTTATTAACTTAGTGCTCCTATGTCGAAAGTCGCTGCCATGCGATAGAGATAATTTATACAACCCTAACAACCTAATTATGAGCTCTAGTGGTGATATCGAAATTCTTAATGAGTTTGATATTAAAGCCGAGATCATTCATAACGAAGATTTAAGTCACACGCTTACCATGCTAAAAAAAGGACGTGTCGATTACGCGCTTTATCCTGCGCTCAATAACGATATAACTACCTTTAAAAAAGACTTTTCAGTGGTGGTACTAAGGCAAATGGCTATCAACACGGTTATTCATAAAAAACATGCCCCACTGGTAGATGAAATATCTAAAGCTATTTCAGCTCGCTTGCCTGAATTAACGCAGCAAATTAATAATGGCAGCAAAGATTAGCTAGATTTACCCAAAATGCAGATAAAATTATAAAATCCCAACGACTTAGTTGATTTGATTTGCTAAACTGCGGCTCAAAAGTGCTGTGAGGAAATATGCATGTGGCTTGAGAGACTAAGACGTCGCCTAGCAAAGCCTAAAACATCTGTGCAATTGTGCTTACTTGGTGTAAGTGCAGGGTTAATTGCGGCAGTGTTGATCATACTTTTTCGCCTCACAATCATGTTTTTTCAAAGCTTATTTTTAGATAAGCCTGATGACTTCACCACTTTACCAACCTATGAGCGAATGATACTGCCAGTTGGTGCAGCCTTATTAATTGCCTTATTCGCCGCCCTAACAGGCTTTAAGCATTATCGTCTTGGCATTCCATTTGTAATTCACCGTATTAAAAAACACTATGGTCATATGCCGCTTTATAACACGGTGAACCAATTTGTTGGTGGCGCATTAGCCCTTATTAGTGGTTTTTCGGTCGGTCGAGAAGGCCCCTCTGTTCATATGGGTGCAACAGGTGCCAGTTTACTGGCCGATAAATTACATCTACCACACAATGCAATGCGTACCCTCACCGGTTGTGGTGTTGCAGCCGGTATTGCTGCCTCATTTAACACCCCACTGGCAGCCGTCATCTTTGTTATGGAGGTGGTACTTAGGGAATATAAAGTGCATATTTTCGTGCCCATTATGCTCGCAGCGGTTACCGGCGCATTAGCCACTCAATTTGTATTTGGTGACGCTTCAGAGCTTGCCCTTATTACCATGAACCCGTTAAGTGGTTGGCATTACCCATTTTTAATCATTTTTGGTATGGCACTTGGCGCTGTTGCCTATGCATTTAACCAAAACTTGATGCTTATAATCCGTACTTTTAAACCACTAAGTATGTTCCCTCGTCTATTACTCGCAGGGTTAATAGCAGGCCTAATTGCATATATGGTTCCTCATGCAATGGGCTCAGGTATGAGTGCTATCACTATTGCTATTGAATCGCCAGATGATGTGCAGTTTTTAACAACCATCTTGATTGCCAAATTACTCGCCACCTTATTTGCCATTGGTTTAGGTATTCCAGGTGGGATCATCGGCCCTGTTATTGGGCTTGGGGTATTAATGGGCACCTTGATGGCCTTTTTCGCACAGTTCATTAGTCCGGGTGTTGATATCACAGGGACTTATAGCATGCTTGGCATGGCGGGGTTATTGGCTGCAACATTACACGCACCACTGGCTGCGCTTACTACAGTTATGGAATTGACCTCAAGCCCCGAGATTATTGTGCCAGCCATGCTGGTGATCTCAACGGCTTATGTTACAGCACTACAGTTTTTTGGTAACCGCTCTATTTTCATGCAACAACTCGATTTCCAAGGGCTTGAGTATCAAATATCGCCTGCTACCGAAGCATTACAAAAAGTAGGTGTGATGGATGAAATGGATGAGCAGTTCAAGCTGCTTTACAGTGACGACAAACAACAAATTAAAGAGTCGCTCGATGCCCTTGATAGCCAAACCCCGCTGATTGTTCATGATGAAGAGAATGGCTATCGTCTTGCGGAATATGATTTAAGCCTTATGTCTGATCAAGAAAGTAATATCAAATATGTCAGCCTTGCCGGCCTTAGTAGCCAAGCAACATTAGCCGATGCTTTTGACTTATTGAAAGATAAACGCAGCGGTGCGGTATATATTTACAACCTGCTTGATAACCAACAGATTATGGGCCTTTTGCGTTGGGACCAAATCAGACATATCCTTACCATACGCAACAGTTTGTTATAACAATTAAAATGGATGCTTAAATGACTGCGCTATTAGTTTATAAAACCTTCCACGTATTTTTTATGATTGCTTGGTTTGCCGGTATTTTTTACCTGCCACGTCTTTTTGTTTACCACGCAATGAGTGAAGAAAAAGCCTGTAACTCAATGCTGAAAGTAATGGAACGCCGCTTACTGTTTTTTGTGACGCCGTTTGCCATTTTAACATTGGTGTTTGGCGTACTGACCATTTTTGAATATGGTCGAGACTGGTTTAGATACAGCATGTGGCTGCACTACAAACTGGTGCTAGTGATTATTCTCTATATCTACCACGGCTATTGCTTTAAATTACTGGCTGACTTTAAGCATGACCGCAATACACGTAGCGATCGCTTTTACCGTATTTTTAATGAAGTTCCGGTACTCATCCTTTTAGCTATAGTGGCACTGGCAATTATTAAACCTAACTTATAATTTGCTGCTGTGAACGCTAAAAATTTGCTATAGTACTGCGCAAATTTATGCGGCCTCCCATACCGAGTGCCAGCGCCCTATAAATGTGATTAGGAACAAACCCCATGCTAAGTTTCCAAGGTGAAAATATCCTGTCGGTCAATCAGCTTGATCGAGATTGTATTGAACGTATTTTTGCAGTTGCTAAGAAAATGGAGCCTTATGCTAAAAAGCAAAAGCGCACCAATGTTTTAGAGGGCGCAATTTTAGCGAACTTGTTCTTTGAACCAAGCACGCGTACTCGCGTAAGTTTTGGTACTGCATTTAACTTACTAGGTGGTTTGGTTCGTGAAACAACGGGCATGCAAAGCTCAGCGCTTGCAAAAGGTGAATCTTTGTATGATACCGCACGCGTGATCTCAGCGTATGCAGATGCAGTCGCAATGCGCCACCCTGACGCAGGCTCTGTTGCTGAGTTTGCCACCGGGTGTGACGTGCCAGTGATTAATGGCGGTGACGGCCCGAATGAGCACCCAACACAAGCCTTACTAGACTTACTAACGATTGAACGTGAGCTAGGTCGTTTCAACCAAAGTATCGACGGTATGCATATTGCCCTAGTAGGTGATTTAAAATACGGCCGTACTGTGCACTCTTTATCTAAATTACTTTGCCATTATAAAGACGTTAAATTCTCTATGGTGGCACCTGATGGCTTACAAATGCCAGACTACATTTTAGATGCTGTTGATAACGCAGGTCATAAAATTCAAGTAGTAGATAAAATGGAAGGCAACTTGGCCGCCGATATTGTTTATCAAACCCGTATCCAAGAAGAGCGCTTCCCTTCTCAAGAAGAAGCTAACAAATACCGTGGTGGTTTCCGTATCAGTCAGGCTATTTACAACGCACACTGTAAGCCTAACTCAGTACTGATGCACCCACTTCCTCGTGATAGCCGTTTAGAAGCAAACGAGCTAGATAACGATTTAAATAGCAACGACAACCTAGCGATTTTCCGCCAAGTGCAAAATGGCGTGTTAATTCGCATGGCGTTGTTTGCTCTAACCTTAGATGTTGCCGACAAAGTTGAGCAATATGAAGTCGACGTGCCTTGGTTTAGCCGTAAACGTAATAGCTAACTTGCATCGTTTTGGGCTCTTTGAGCCCTTGCGAACCAACTCATTTAACGTGACAACCCAATAGGACTATTCATGACAATTAGCCAAGATCTTTTTAATCGCGCGCAAGAATCAATCCCAGGCGGTGTTAACTCACCAGTTCGTGCCTTCAATGGCGTTGGCGGTACTCCTTTATTTATCACTAAAGCAGAAGGTCCTTTTACCTTTGATGCTGATGGTAACCGTTTTATCGATTACGTTGGTTCATGGGGACCAATGATCATGGGTCACAACCACCCAGCTATTAAGCAAGCGGTATTAGAAGCCGTAGAAAATGGCTTAAGCTATGGTGCGCCAACCGAAACTGAAATCTTAATGGCCGAAAAAGTAAAAGAGCTAGTACCATCAATCGAAAAAGTACGTATGGTAAGCTCAGGTACTGAGGCAACAATGAGTGCAATTCGCTTAGCACGTGGTTTCACTGGCCGTGATAAAATCTTAAAGTTTGAAGGCTGTTACCACGGTCATGCTGACTCACTACTAGTAAAAGCAGGCTCAGGCGCACTGACGATGGGTGTACCTAACTCGCCGGGTATTCCTGAAGATTTTGCTAAGCACACATTAACTGTGTCGTTTAACAACCTTGATGAAGTAAAAGCAATTTTCGCAAAATACGCTGACGAAATCGCTTGTATCATCGTTGAGCCAGTTGCTGGCAACATGAACTGTATTCCACCTGTACCTGGCTTCTTAGAAGGTTTACGTGAGGTGTGTGATGAATACAAATCTGTACTTATTTTTGATGAAGTAATGACAGGTTTCCGTGTTGCTTTAGGCGGCGCACAAGCTTACTACAACATCAAGCCAGACCTAACGTGTTTAGGTAAAGTGATCGGTGGCGGTATGCCAGTAGGTGCTTTTGGTGGTAAGAAAGAAATCATGGATTACATCGCACCTGTTGGCCCAGTTTATCAAGCAGGTACATTATCAGGTAACCCAATTGCCATGGCAGCTGGCTTAAAATCTTTAGAGCTATTAAGTGCTGAAGGCCTGCACGATGAGCTTGAAGCAAAGAGCAAAGCAATTTGTGAAGGCTTTGAAGCCGCAGCTAAAAAAGCAGGCATTGCACTTACAACAAACTACGCAGGTGGTATGTACGGTTTCTTCTTTACTGATAAAGAAAAAGTAACTAGCTACCAACAAGCGACTGAGTGTGATTTAGAGCGCTTCAAAAAGTTCTTCCATTTAATGCTAGAAGAAGGTGTTTACCTAGCTCCTTCGGCGTTTGAAGCAGGCTTTGTGTGCGCTGAGCACTCTGAAAAAGAGATCAACGACACCATTGCAGCAGCAGAGCGCGCATTCGCGAAGCTTTAAATTGAAATTTGAATAGGTCACTTTAATCGGTGACCTATACTTCGACGCCCCCAAAATATAATATAAATACATCCCCACTAGAAAATAAAAACCAATAAAATATTATAATTAAAACATCATTTATACAAAGCAAGTATTCCATTAGTGCATTTTTATTTTCATTGTAACTAAAACACACATAAAACCATCCCAACCCACTGTTTTAAAATAAATAAACCTAAAATTAAGAAACGCTTAAGCAAATTACACTTAATTACATTTGTTTTATTTTTGTATATAAAATAAACTTAAATACAAAATTAGATCGTTCCAAGGCGTTTTTATGTTGCTTTGTCGTATTTATAATATAAATAATTGATTAGTATGTTCCTAATGTGTTACCAATTTGTTTCACCCTTTATTTGAAGGTAAAAACCTTAGAAAAATAAATGCAAGGTGTGAAGGTTATTAACAAATAACAACAAATCTAAAATTTCACAGGGAAAGCTCAATGAAAAACAACTTTTCAAAAACATTTAAGCGTTCGTTTACAGCCGCAGCTGTTGCTATGACCTTAAGTGCAGCTATGCCAGCCATGGCTGACAATGTTAATGGGGCAATCAAAGGTAATCTCATAACTCAGTCTGGCGCTTCTTTAGCAGGCGCAACAATCACCATTACCGATGAAACTAAAGGTTATGAAAAAACTCTCATTGCAGATGCAAATGGTCAGTTCAACCTTAACCAAGTGCCTGTAGGTAAGTACAACGTAACAGTGTCACAGGCTGGTTTTGAAAAAGCGCAGATCAACGATGTAATTATCGGTGTCGGTAAAACTGCACTTCTCGAAATACCATTAGTTGAAGGTAATATTGAACGTATTGCAGTTGTTGGTGGCGCAGTTCGAGCTGTTGATGTTTCTGTTACTGAATCATCATTGAACATTAGTTCAGAAGAGCTTGAATTATTACCAGTTGCTCGCTCATTAACATCGGTTGCTTTACTAGCACCTGGCGCAACTGAAGGTGATAGCCGATTTGGCGATCAAGCATCTTTTGGTGGCTCATCTGTTGCTGAAAATGCTTATTACGTAAATGGTCTGAATATGACTAACTTCCGTAATGGCTTGGGTGGCGCGACCATTCCATTCTCTGCATATGATAGTTTTCAAGTAAAAACAGGTGGCTACTCATCTGAGTTTGGTCGAACGACTGGTGGCCTTATTTCTGCAGTTACAAAGTCAGGTACTAATGACTTTCACTTTGGTGTTGAATCTATTTACTCGCCTGACTCATTGAGAGAACAGTCTCCAAACTCAGTTTACTTACAAAATGATCGTTGTGAGGCTGAAGATGGTCACTGTATTGGAGATTTATATGTCAATAACCAAGATGACTATGTAAACTCATTTGAGACAAATATTTATGCCTCTGGTGCGTTAATTGAAGATACGCTTTTCTTCTACGGGATTTATACTTTCCGAGATAATGAAGAAGAATACGGTAACGCTTCTCAAACCTCTCTAACAAAAGAAAAAGATGACGACCCTTATTATCTAGCGCGTATTGACTGGAACATTAATGAGGATCATCAATTAATGCTTTGGGGTTTTAGTGATGAACGCACATATTCTGAAAGCACAATCGAAGATGCAAATGGTACAGGTAACTATACATTAGATGGCGGTACAGCTTATCACAAGCGCGGTGGTGAAAGTTTTGCGGTACGTTATACAGGTAACCTGACTGATGACTTAAGCGTATCAGCTATGTATGGTGAAGTTAAATTCTCAGAAACTGATTATTCAGACTTTGATGACTGTCCTACCGGCTATGACGCAGATTTAGGTGTTGATACTACTTGTTATGTAAACTTCACTGTAGGCGCTAATGAAGATAAGCGCGAGCAATTGCGCGTTGACTTTGATTGGTACTTAAATGATGAGCATACACTAAGATTTGGTTATGACTCAGAAACCAATACATCAGATGCAACTACAATCAACTCGGGTGGTATTTACTACTACTATAGAACATACGAAGAAGGCGCTCGCCTTCCAAACGGTTATGTTCTTCCTGAAGAAATGAAAACAACTCGTGTTCGTGACTATAAGAATGGTGGTGCATTTGAAGTTGAAAACTGGGCGATTTATATCGAGGATCAGTGGGCTGTTACCGATAACTTAACACTAACTTTAGGTCTACGTAATGACAGCTTCACAAACTACAACGCGGATGGCGATGAATTTGTATCTATTGATAATCAAATTGCGCCAAGATTAGGTGCCTCTTGGGATATAAATGGTGACGGTGACAGTAAATTATTCGTTACTGCAGGTCGCTATTACTTACCTGTTGCTGCAAATACGAATATTCGTCTTGCAGGTGCCGAAACTTATATCCACACTTGGTATGAATATGAAGGCCTTAATGCTGATGGTACTCCTGTTGGCTTAAGCAACCAATTAGGTGATATCGCTATTTCAAATGGTGGTGACGGAACAGCAAAACCTTCAAACACTCTTGCAGATAAAGATCTTGAGCCTATGTACAATGATGAAATTATTGTTGGTTATCAAGCAGCGATTAATGATGACTGGTCTTGGAGCATCAAAGGTACATATCGCACACTAGGCAATCAAATTGATGATGGCTCATATATCTTTACTGATGAAGATGGAGAGTACCTTGGTGAAAACTGGTTCTTATTTAACCCTGGTAATAGCGCAACATTTAACTTCGACCTAGATGGTGACGGTGTAACTGAAGAGTATAGCTTCACAGCTGAAGAGCTAGGTTATCCTGAAGCTAAACGTCGTTACGCTGCCGTTGACCTTTCAATTGAGAAGAGCTGGGATAAAGTTTGGTCATTAAAAGCCCTATATACTTGGTCTCATAACTACGGTAACACTGAAGGATTTGTTAAATCTGATAATGGCCAAGATGATGCAGGTTTAACACAAGACTGGGATTACCCTTATCTTATGGATGGTGCTAACGGTAACTTACCAGCGGACCGTCGCCACAATATTAAAGTTTACGGTGCATATGCAGTTACTGAAGACTTCTTAATAGGTGCAAACTTAAATGTTGCTTCAGGTCGTCCTTGGACAGCGTTAGGTGCAGGGTATACACCAGACCCAGACAAATATTCTTATGGCGACACCTATTATGTAGGTGATCAACGCTACCCTCGCGGCAGCATGGGAACAACTCCCTGGACAGCGCGATTAGATCTTAACTTTACGTACAACTTGCATTTCAATGACCAAAAAGTACGCTTCGCATTAGATATTTTCAATGTATTTGATGCATCTACAGCAACTCGTTATGACGAAGTTGCTGAAGTGGCGGCTGGTGATGATAGTGCAACATTTGGCTTAGCGCAAAGTTATCAATCTCCTCGTCGAGTCCAACTATCTGCTTCTTACGACTTTTAATTTCGATTAAATTAGTAAGAAAAGCAATAACTCTAAAAGCCTCTTTATGAGGCTTTTATTTTTTACATTTAAACCTAATTAGTACTTCAATAGTTCGTCAATTTTTATCTTCAATTAATCAAGTTACAACTCAGTTAAGCTAAGAAAATGCAAGTGAAAGCACTACTTTGAGATAAAGATCTCAAAGTAAAATCATATAAATAGCAGTTAAAAAACGATGTCAGCATTAGCGCTTAATTCAGAAATATCAGGGAAATAAAGTACGGTACAAGCAGCCACAAAGCACTGTAATTCATAGCACGCTGAAGATGCCAAAGACACTGAGAAAAGTGCACTTATGGTAATGAATAGCGTACAAAATTTAGCTCAACTCTGTGTTGAGCTAAATGATTCAATGGCCAAGTTTAGCGCTGACAATTAGGTCTAGGCTCAAACTCACTGGCACGAATGGGTAGCTGCACCACTTTGCCGCAACCAGGAGGCGCTTGCAGACCAGTTTCTTCATTAATGAATGCCCAACGAATAGAAGCAGGGCGAGTATCCGCTATGGCTTCAGGGTTGAGTGGTTTAAGGTAACGAATGTAAGCTTCTAGTGCGCCAACACTGCCCGTTAAACCTGTGCTCTTGTTATCGTCGCGACCAATCCATGCAACAGTTACGGTATTTTGGTCAAAACCTGCAAACCAGCTATCGCGTAAATCATTACTAGTGCCTGTTTTACCTGCAAGTTGAATTGATGGGAAGTGGGCGTTTAAACGCTTTGCTGTACCATCTTTTGTCACGCGCTTCATTGCGTACTTAGTCATGTAAATTGATGCATCATCAAAACGTTTTTGTGAGCTGACATCATGTTTATAAAGCACCTTACCTACTGAGTCAGTCAGTGCTGAAATAGACGTTAATTCGCGGTACTGACCATCAGCAGCAAGGGTTGTATATAGCTGCGCTACTTCAAAGCTTGAAAGCTCAAGTGCACCTAAAAGTAATGACGGGTATTGATCAATACGCCCTTCTACACCTAAACGCTTTAAGGTATCAGCTACTTTATCAACTCCAACATCAAGGCCAGTGTTAACCGCAGGAATATTAATACTGTTACTAAATGCTTTGTATAGTGGCATAGGGCCGCGGAACTGCTTGTCGAAGTTCTCTGGTTGCCAAACTTTCCCCTGCTCATTAGTCACTTGCAGCGGAGAGTCATCCACCAAGGTGGCAACATTAAACTGACCACTTTCAAATGCTGTTAAATAAACGGCAGGCTTAACGAGTGAACCAATATTACGTTTGGTATCAAGTACACGGTTAAAACCAAAATAACGTACGTCACGGCCCGCAACTAATGCCGACACCCCACCCTTTTCAACGTTGACAGAGATCATCGCCGCTTCAAGCTCTTCTGTTTTAGGGCGTCTTTCTAGATAAGGTAAACTTGCCTCAACCGACTCTTCCATGGCCGTTTGCTTTTGTAAGTCAAAATAGGTGAATACACGCACCCCGGCATCTAACACTTGCTGATCAGGTAGCAGGCGCTTTAATTCTCGATTAACTAATTCTAAGTAACCCGGATACGACTTTTGCAGACTGTCTTTCATTGGTGCAATATCAATTGGACGCTTTAATGCCGCACGGTATTCACGGGTATCAATCAATTTATTTTCAACCATTAAGCGCAGTACTAGATCACGACGCTCCATTGCACGCTCACTATAACGACGTGGGTTGTAATATGAAGGACCTTTAACCATAGCCACTAATAGCGCAATTTGGTCGTATTCAAGCTCATCCACAGGCTTTGAAAAATAAAACTCAGCGGCAAGACCCATACCGTGAACGCCTTGATTGTAAGACTGACCTAAATACACTTCATTGAGGTAAGCTTCTAAAATGTCATCTTTGCTGTAGCGGTAATCTAATATCAGAGCGATAAGCGCTTCATTGAACTTACGTACCAGTGAACGCTCACGGGTAAGGTATATATTCTTTGCTAATTGCTGGGTTAAGGTACTGCCCCCTTGCACTGTACGTCCGGCTTTAATATTGCTGTATAAAGCGCGCATAATTGACCACACAGATACGCCATGGTGTTGATAGAAATTACGATCTTCAACCACCAGTAAAGTGTCTTTTAGCATCGGCGGAAATTTATCTAACGGCACAAACTCGCGGTCTTGTTTTGAATCATTACCAATGCGAGCTATTTGAACCGGCTCTAATCGAGCGCTGTTTAAACGACGACCAAATTTATCTTTGATAGTTGCTAATTTCTGCCCTGAAAAACGCAGCTCAACCACTTGTGAATCTTCAAGGCCATCATAAAATTCAAATTCACGGCGGTACACTTTAATACTGTTAGCTGATTTAACATACTGGCCTGTACGGCTTAGCTTATTTACAGATGAATAATTTAAACGGTTTAACTCCCAAATAACCTCTTGCTGAGACAAATATTGCCCAGGATAAAAGCTCATTGCACGAGCATACACTTGTGCAGGTAACTGCCATTTATTGCCTTCAAATTGGCGAGTAATTTTTGCATCTAAATAAATTAGATACAGCACCATGGCAACAATCACAGCAAGTGAAAGCTTCCAAAAAATTGACCAAAGTTTTCTTAATACACTAGCTTTAGCTGGCCCTTGAGGTGCGCGTGAGCGCTTAGCGGTAGTTTTTTTTGATGTCGCCTTCGGTTTACTAGACGATTTTTTTGCAGGAGTTTTTTTATCAGCCATTGAGTTCGCTATTGGTCAGTTAATTTTACAGGATTACGCCTTGAACAGCGCAATATTAACACCTGTAAAATTAACAGTCACTTAAACTCGTTTAGCGTGTACACAACCAGAGTGAGTGGATCACAGCAGGTATAAAGAAGATAAAGCATAGAATAATGTTAATCACTAAGTCTTTACCTGCGCCCGCTTTTAAAAATACCGCAACAGGCGGTAAAAACAGCGAAATAATTATAAGCAAGAGTTTGTTATCCATCGTTTTTCCTTGTTAGAAATGAACATTAAGCATAGTCAAAAAATAGCGATTTCGCCTATCAGAAAAGACTTATTTAAACGCAAAAAAGCCCTACCTAAGTAGAGCTTTGATTTGAACACACAATGATATTGTTATGGGCGTGCTATTTGCACGCACCAAGATTAGTTACTGCGAACTGATACAAACTCAGGGTAAGCATCAATACCACAGTCATGTTGATCCATACCGTTTAGTTCTTCTTCTTCGGTAACACGGATACCCATGGTATTTTTCAGGATTGCCCATACGATTGATGACGCGATGAACACAAATCCTAAGATACATACTAAGCCAATTAATTGATTAACAAAGGTTGCATCAGAGTTTGAAAGTGGTACTAACATGATACCTAATGCACCACACACACCATGTACAGAGATAGCACCTACAGGGTCATCGATTTTCGCTTTATCAAGAGCAACGATGCTAAATACAACCAGTGAACCACCTAATAGACCAAGTAAACAAGCAAGTAATGGCGTTGGAGATGCAGGCTCTGCAGTAATCGTTACTAGACCTGCTAGTGCACCATTAAGAACCATAGTTAAATCAGCTTTACCCCATAACACTTTACATACGAATAGTGCTGCAATTGCGCCACACGCTGCTGCTGCGTTAGTGTTTAAGAAGATTTTACCAACCGCTGTTGCGTTTTCAGCGTCAGAAACAAGTAGCTGTGAACCACCGTTAAAGCCGAACCAACCCATCCAAAGGATTAATGTACCTAGAGTTGCTAACGGTAAGTTAGAACCAGGAATTGGGTAGATTTCACCGTTTTTACCGTATTTACCCTTACGAGCACCTAGGAAAAGTACACCAGCTAGCGCTGCCGCAGCACCTGCACCGTGAACGATTGCAGAACCAGCGAAGTCAACAAAGCCCATTTCAGATAAGAAACCAGCGCCCCAAGTCCAGTAACCTTCGATTGGGTAGATGAAACCAGTTAAAACAACAGTGAAAATTAAGAATGCCCATAACTTCATACGCTCAGCAACCGCACCAGATACGATTGACATAGCTGTTGCTACGAACACAACTTGGAAGAAGAAATCAGACTCTAAAGAGTGATCCGCATCAGCAGCTTGAGTGCCGATTAATGCGCCAAATGAAGGGATGAAACCACCTTCTGCGTTATCAACATACATGATGTTGTAACCCACTAATAAGAACATAGTGCAGGCAATAGAAAATAGTGCAACGTTTTTAGTTAGGATTTCTGTTGTATTTTTTGCACGAACTAAGCCTGCTTCAAGCATAGCGAAACCAGCCGCCATCCACATTACTAAAACACCCGACATTAAAAAGTAAAAAGTGTCGAGTGAGAACTTCAACTCTACGATAGTGTTTTCCATAATTCCCCCTTAAATTGCTTCTTCATCAAGTTCGCCCGTACGGATACGAACGATTTGGTCTAAGTCGTAAACAAAAATTTTGCCGTCACCAATTTTGCCTGTTGAAGCAATTTTTGTGATGGTTTCAACAACGCGTTGACAATTTTCGCTACGAGTTGCAATTTCAAGTTTGATTTTTGGAATAAAATCGACTTGGTATTCAGCTCCACGATATAGCTCAGTATGACCACGTTGACGGCCAAAGCCTTTAACGTCGACAACTGTCATCCCCTCAATGCCTAAATCAGCCAATGCTTCACGTACATCATCAAGTTTGAATGGCTTTATTATTGCACTAATCATTTTCATAGTGGCCCCCTTCGGACGCTTATTGTTATCCTGTTGGCTTATACAATCCAACCTTTGTGCCACTATTTTTTATTACTTATTTTCAATAACTTAAAAATAAAAATCGGTTTTTTCACAAAAAAAATGCACCCTATTGGTGCATTTTTTTAACAATTAACCAGCGCTGGTGCAATTAGCACAACTATAGTTTAACTAAGCAGTTCCGATCTTGCTGTTTGGCTTGATATAAGGCCTTGTCAGCAATGCGCATCGCAGCTGTAAGCGATACTTTTTGGAATTGAGTCATACCAATACTCATAGTTAACGAGTAAGGCTCACCGTTAATTGAAAAGGCATGGCTTGCTAACTGCTCTCTGAAGGTATTGAGCCTTGATTCGGCCTTAGCTAAGTCCATATTATGCAGTACCACGGCAAATTCTTCGCCGCCGATTCTCGCGATAGTGAAGTCATCAAACTTAGTCTTTAAAAATGAAGACACTTGTTTTAGCGCCTGATCACCTGCTTCATGACCAAACTGGTCGTTCACATTTTTAAAGAAGTCGATATCAAGCAAAGCTAATACGTTTTCTTGCTCAACATTTTTAAGCAGTTTTTCTGCGTATTGATAAAAATAACGACGATTATGCAAGCCAGTTAAATGGTCGCGGTATGCGCTTTCTTTTATATCGGCTATTAAAGCAAGCTGCTCCATTGTTTGCATAACACGACAATGAAACTCTTCATTCATAAACGGCTTAGTTAAAAAGTCGTTAGCGCCGTATTTAATAAAACGCGCCGATAAACCATGCTTACCGGCACCTGATAAACCGATAATAGCTAAGTCATCTCGGCCGCGGAAATTACGTACCGCCTTAACGAGCTCAAAACCATCCATTGTTGGCATAGCATAGTCAGTGAGTAGCAGCTTGATTTCAGGATCGTCTTTCAGCATTTGTAGTGCTTGTTCACCATCTTGAGCATCGCGTACATCAAACAACTGCTTTTCGAGCATTTGCTTCATTAAAGTGCGACTTAGTACTGAGTCATCAGCCACCAGCGCTTTGCTACCATCGTTTCTAAGTAATTGTGCAACAAGTTTGATCGCATAATGGTATGAGTCGCGGTTATCTTTAACCACGTAATCAACCACACCAAGCTCTAACATCTGCTGGCGAATGTATTCATCAATCTTTGATGTTAGAACAACGGTCGGGATGTTTTTTGATAAGGTGTATTTAGCTACTTCGCCATTCATCGCATCAGGTAGCGTTAAATCGACTAAAGCTAAAGTGTAATCGTGCTCTGAAATTAAAGAGACGCCCTCTTTTAAAGACCACGCAAAGTCGACAGCTACATCTAAATAGTGAGCAGCGAGGTGACGTAACACTTGCTGTACTACTTTACTGTCTTCAACTACTAATACTCTTTGCATTGCAACTTCTCTTTCTTAAGCACGTGTACACAGATTATAAACACGCTAAATATACGCCATTTTTTAATCTAGCTAAATAATTAAGCAAAATATCTTTGCTAAAAAAATGCACTTTTTTGTAACCAGCTCAACATTTTCGGTTATTTTTCTGTTTAACAGCTAATATTGGTCACTAGTCTCATTAGTTTGTCATCGAGTTTGCTTTACTTTTTAATAGCTGCAATTCGAATAATAAGGAATCAACATGAAACTAGTTAGTTTTATTGGCTTGTCAGTGACAGCACTAACACTGACCTTCAGTACTCCAAGCTTTGCTGATAACGGACGTCGTATTGACGTTGACAGCAAAGTGGTAACAGAGCACAAAGCCCGCATTAATGGTGAGCGCTTTTCATATACCGCAACCACAGGCACGCAACCAGTTTGGAATGAGCAAGGCGATGCCGTTGCAACGCTGCAATATACTTATTATACCCGCGATAAAGTAGACGATAGAACAAAACGTCCTTTAGTCTTTTCATTTAATGGTGGCCCAGGTTCTGCGTCAGTATGGATGCACCTTGCCTATACTGGTCCACGTGTATTAAAAATTGATGACGAAGGTTACCCAGTCCAACCTTATGGCGTAAAAGATAACCCTTACTCAATTTTAGACGTGGCTGATATTGTTTATATTAACCCAGTTAACACCGGTTACTCGCGCGTTCTTGAAAATGAAAAAGGTGAGTTGCCAAGTAAGTCAGACCAACAAAAAATGTTCTTTGGTGTTAATGCTGACATCAAATACTTAGCAGAATGGTTAAACACCTTTGTTTCTCGCAACGAGCGTTGGCGTTCACCTAAGTTCTTAATTGGTGAGAGCTATGGTACGACTCGTGTTTCTGGTCTTGCTCATGAATTACAAAATCGCCAATGGATGTATATCAACGGCGTTATCTTAGTATCACCAACTGAAATTGGTATTAAACGTGAAGGCCCGGTAGAAGCTGCTAACCGCCTACCTTACTTTGCAGCAACCGCTTGGTACCACAAAGCCCTTAGCGCAGACTTACAAGCAAAAGACTTAGACGAGTTATTACCTGAAGTTGAACAGTTCACTGTGAACAAGTTCTTACCTGCAATTGCTAAAGGTGGTTTTTTACCTGCTGATGAAAAACGTGCCATCATCAAGCAAGCAGCAAAATACGCAGGTTTATCTGAAAAGTTTGTTGAGCAAAATAACCTTGATATTCCAAATAACTTCTTCTGGAAAGAGCTATTACGCGAGCGCGGCCAAACTGTGGGCCGTTTAGATTCTCGTTACCTAGGAATCGACAAGCGTGATGCAGGTGAGTCACCTGATTACTGGGCTGAGCTTACTTCATGGTTACACTCATTCACGCCAGCGATTAACTATTACCTACGTGAAGAGCTTAATTACAAAACCGATATCAAATATAACCTATTTGGTAATGTTCACCCTTGGGATCGCTCAGGCAACAACACAGGTGAAAACTTACGTTTAGCAATGGCACAAAACCCATACTTAAACGTGATGATCCAATCTGGCTACTACGATGGTGCTACAAACTACTTTGATGCTAAATACACAATGTGGCAGTTAGATCCAAGTGGCAAAATGAAAGATCGCTTAAGCTTTAAAGGCTATCGCAGTGGTCACATGATGTATTTACGCCATGCTGATCTTGAGTCATCAAATAATGACTTACGTGATTTTATCCTTAAATCACTGCCTGCCGAAGGTAAAGCTGCAAAATACTAAACAGCGTATTTGCAAAACCATAACAGAAAAAGCCCGTTTTATACGGGCTTTTGTTTTTACGCTAATCTTTTTGGGTATATACTCAAGTCATTGATTTAAGGATTTGGATAATCAGCAAATGGCAGAAAAATTTCGCGTTATGTTTGCAGGGCTTGAAGCCGGTGTCGACCAAGCACAAGCAACAGAGCAACTAGCTGCAAAACTAAAAACAACAACAGACAAAGTTGCGACCCTGTTTGAGCATAAGCCATTATTTGCACCAAGCGAGCAAGATAAAGCACTAAAACAAGCAAAGTTACTCGCCAGTGTTGGCATTAAAGCCAAGCTCCAACCGATTACCAAAGCAGCCACCAGCAGCCAATCAGACAATACAGCCGCACAGGCCAAAGAGCGTGAAGAACGTATTTTTGATGCCCTAGATTACATCACCAGTAGTCTTATTCGCCTAGAAGAAAAACTGGATGACTTAGAGCAACGTTTACCTGAGCTTGAAAATAACAGCGTTGCTGATAGCGACGATAGCTGGCAAGAAGATGACTTGCTACTTGAAGACGAATTAACAGAGCCTGTTAAAAAACGCTCAAACACCCTACTCTATTCGCTTATTGCAATGGTCATTGTGTTATTGATCATTTTGGGTGTAGTGGAGCTTTTTCCTGAACTTTTCTCCTTTTTAGAAAGTTAACACTAATATTGACATGAGCAACACACGAGCAGAAATCAGACAATCTATTCGAAAAAAGCGCAATTCACTGACTGTTGAACAACAAAAAAATGCAGCAATTGCGCTAAAAGTGAATTTTACTCAACACTTAAAATCGCTAAAAACACCTAAAAACGCCCATATTGGCATTTATTTCAGCAATGATGGCGAATTAGACACTTCTTTGTTAATTAAAGAATTATGGATGCAAGAACAGCATTTATATCTGCCTATCATCCACCCCTTCAATGGCACAACTTTATACTTTCAGAGGTATGAAGAAAATTCACCCATGACTGCAAACCGCTATGGTATCTTGGAGCCCAAGTTAAATTGCAGTCAAATATGTCCTTTAGACAAGCTTGATATTTTACTTATGCCATTAGTGGCATTTGATGATCAAGGTAACCGTTTAGGAATGGGCGGTGGGTTTTATGACAAAACGTTGGCTCGGTATTACCAAGAAAACTGGCAAAAACCGATTTTGATAGGCCTTGCCCATCAATGTCAGCATGTTTCAGCATTGCCAATTGAATCGTGGGATGTACCGTTAAAACACATTATAACCCCAGAGAAAATCTACCAATGGTAAGCAAACTGTTTGTATACTATAGGCCCTCTCTGACAGCTAACTGAGCACATAATTATGACGCAAGATGAATTAAAAAAAGCCGCTGCCTGGGCAGCCCTAGAGTTTGTAAATGAAAATACCATTGTTGGTGTAGGTACAGGCTCTACAGTGAATCACTTTATTGATGCACTTGATACAGTAAAAGACACCATTACTGGTGCAGTTTCAAGCTCTGAGGCTTCAACTGAAAAGTTAAAAGCACTGGGTATTGAAGTATTCGAACTAAACGATGTATCAAGCCTTGATGTGTATGTTGATGGCGCAGACGAAATCAACCCACACAATGAGATGATCAAAGGCGGTGGTGCAGCGCTGACACGCGAGAAAATCGTTTCAGCGGTAGCAAAACAATTTGTTTGTATTGTTGATGAATCTAAAGAAGTTACAACATTAGGCGCATTTCCACTGCCGGTTGAAGTGATCCCAATGGCACGCAGCTATGTAGCTCGTGAACTAGTAAAACTAGGCGGTGACCCTGTTTACCGTGAGGGTGTTGTAACAGATAACGGTAACGTCATTTTAGACGTGCACAATTTAGATATCAGCAACGCCAAAGAATTAGAACTAACAATCAACCAGATTGTTGGTGTAGTAACAAACGGCTTATTTGCCCATCGCGGTGCAGATAAAGTCATTATCGGCACCAAAAACGGGCCGCAAATAAAGTAAATAGGAATGAGGATATGAGTAAGGTATCGTTAGCAAAAGACAAAATTAAAATTCTCTTGCTGGAAGGCGTGCACCAAAGTGCTGTAGAAACGCTTAAGCGTAATGGCTACAGTAATATTGATTACGTAAAAACATCCTTACCTGAAGACGAGCTCATTGAGCGCATTAAAGATGTGCACTTTGTAGGCCTTCGTTCTCGCACTCATATTAATGAAGCGGTATTAGAAGCAGCTGAAAAGCTAGTCGCAATCGGCTGCTTCTGTATCGGTACTAACCAAGTCGACCTGCAAGGTGCTCGTGAACGTGGTATTGCAGTATTTAACGCACCATTCTCAAACACCCGCTCTGTAGCAGAATTAGTACTTGGTGAAATCTTATTATTACTTCGTGGTATTCCAGAGCGTAATGCCCTAGCACACCGCGGTGGTTGGTTAAAATCAGCCAACGGTTCATTTGAAGCACGTGGTAAAACGTTAGGTATTATTGGTTACGGCCACATTGGTACACAGTTAGGTATCATGGCTGAAAATATCGGTATGAACGTTGAGTTTTACGATATCGAAGACAAGCTAACACTAGGTAATGCAACGCAAGTTCATAACCTAACTCAGTTACTACAACGTGCTGACGTTATTAGCTTACACGTACCAGAAACACCGCAAACGAAAAACCTAATAGGTATGGCTGAGCTTGAAGTAATGAAGCAAGGCGCCATCTTGATTAATGCTTCTCGCGGTACTGTTGTTGATATCGATGCATTAGCAGAATCACTGCGTGATAAAAAGCTGAGCGGCGCTGCAATCGACGTGTTCCCTATAGAACCAAAATCAAATGATGAAGAGTTCGTATCACCGCTGCGCGAGTTCGATAACGTGATTTTGACTCCGCATATTGGTGGTTCAACACAAGAAGCACAAGAAAATATCGGTATTGAAGTAGCGGGCAAACTAGCTAAGTACTCAGATAATGGTTCAACCATTACGGCAGTTAACTTCCCTGAAGTATCACTGCCTGAACTTGCAAACCGCAGCCGCTTATTACACGTACACCACAACCGCCCAGGTGTTCTAACGCAAATTAACCAAGCGTTTGCACAGCACGGCATTAATATCGCAGCCCAGTACTTACAAACTGACGAATCAATTGGCTACGTAGTAATTGATGTAGATACAGACCAATCAGAAGTCGCTCTTAAAGAGCTAAGTGCTGTTGAAGGTACAATCAGAGCACGTATCCTTCACTAATCTTTGGCATATCGAATAAATAAAAAGCGCAAACAGTTAAACTGCTTGCGCTTTTTTGTAGGACAAAAACTTTAACAAAGCTGTAAGCCTTAAGCTGTCAGCGATAAGCCGATTGTGCATACCTGTTGTTAGGGTGCAATACTTTAATTTAGGCGTAAAATTTATTTCGCGCGAAAAGTTATGCCTAAGAAAGGCCACTACACTTTAACTATATTAAACATGTAACTATTAGTATTTCAATTAATTTTTACTACTTAGATGCGCAAGAAATTCTTTTAACTTTACAAAACTACCAAGTCCTCGCTCACCGGTTTGAACTTCAGGCTCCCAAAAAGCTACAGCGGTATATTGATACAATGAGCTTTCCAGCATCCAAGTGTCTCCATCCACACCTCGCGTTTTATCTTTTGGAAACTCCAATGCTTTTTCAAGCATTAACAATAAGCTTGAATACTCACCTTCAGTTAACTCTACACTCTTCTCTGACTTAATGCCTTTCCAATTATAGCCACCAGACCCTTCATAAACTGTAGTTAATAGCTGATAAGGTCTTACACTTGTAACCTCATATATTACAGGGTTTGAGAAAGTTGGAACAACTTTCAGTTTTAAAACGGGTTCCAGATAAAACCCAGGGTCAGTATATTCGATAGTGCTTTGTGTGGACTTACAGCCGACAAGCGAAATTAAAATCAAAAAAATTGAAAAATACTTCATATCCCAAAACGACTCCTTCGATCTGGATAGATTTGATAAAGCCACAACAAATAAATTAGCAGTCATAGAAAATCTATACGAGTTACTGAATTAAACAAAAAGCCTGTCGATATTTTGTAATGTCTGAAGTTAAATTGATTATACATTGCCAATTCAAAGATTAGCTTGAATGTCTTGCCTGCCTAATACTCTCATAATTTCTACATTCCCACCTTGAATGCGAAAATAAATGCTATCAACACCACAAACAGCTCGTCGATAACCTTGCCTAATTTCATCGACTGCTGGTGCTAAATAAGGTTGCTTTGCCAATTGCTCAAAACGATCAAAAAACTTATAAATATAAGCATCAGCCTGATTTTCACCATATTGCTCCAAACCACGAAACCAAATTCGCTTCAAATCAGCTTCGGCTTGAATATTAAGTTTATAACTTTCCATCCTTACTCGCTTCTTCCTTGAAACTAGCTAACATTTGATTTGGTGATTTATCTGAGAGTCCACTTTTCTCTGCTTCAATCAATTTCATACGAATAGCTTCAATTTCAGAAGCTCGCATTTGCTCTTTTCTAATCAAATCTCGAAGTAACTCACTGTCACTCGCATAATTTCCTGAAGCGAGCTGGGCTTGCATCCATTTTTCTTGTTGGGCAGTCACAGTGATACTTTTTTTTACCATCGCCATAATTTACTCATCTTAAATAGATCAAATCCAGATATAATCCTATTTTATACTACTACAATCAAGCTTAGCTTATTGGTGCTAGTAATCAACTATACCTTTTACTTGGCTTCCCCCCTCAAACACACTTCCCTGTGTAAATCACGCCAATGAGTCAGTAAATTTTACTCATCGGTTTGCGGTGCCTCAGTGTCTTTATCTTGCTGTTTTTCGCTTATCATGGCATTTAATTTCTCGCCGCCTTTGATGCCAAAATCTAACGTGCGGATTGGGAATGGGATGGTCATGTCAGCTTCGCTTAGAGCGTTTCTAACTGCCACAACAGCCTTGTGGCGAACGGTCATGAAATCTGCTTCGCCGGGGTATTTAATCCAAAACCAAACTAGTAAGTTTACGCTGCTATCACCAAAGCTTTCGGCGTAAACGGCGGTTTCTTCTTGTTTAATCACAAAATCAAACTCATTGATTTTTTTAACAATCACCTCAGCGGCTTGCTCTGGATCGTCAGCATACGAAACTCCCACTGGCACTTCGATACGACGCACACCTAAGGTACTGTAGTTACTGAGTATATTTCTAAATAGAATCTTGTTAGGCACTAATATAAGTTGCCCATAAAAGTTCTCAATGAGGGTATTTCTAAGGTTAATCGCCCGTACAGTACCAAACACGCTCTCGGTGCGAATTACATCACCTGTTTTAAATGGTTTGCGAATACCCATAGCAATACCCGCTATAAGGTTCTCTGTCATGTCCTGAAAGGCAAAACCAATTGCAAGACCGACGATACCAGCACCAGCAAGTAATGAGGTGACCGTGCCTCTGAGGCCCAAGAAATCAAGGGCTACAAATAAGCCTACACATAATACGATGACTTTTACTATCGATGACATTAAGTCTGCTATTTGCGAAGACTCTAACGAACGACGTAATAGCTTTCTAAGCATTGAACCAACGATACGTGCCAGCAGTGAAAACACGATAGTAATGATTACTGCAACTATAAAGTTAGGGATATGGCTTATGATGATATCAACCCAGCCACCGAGCTTTTCTTCTATAAGTTTTTCGGCTTCACCGACGGTTGGTATTTTTAACATGCGACTACCTGATACATTAAGAAACATAAAAGGTGTTTTGCAAAATAAGCGCCAGTTTCATACAAGCACAAAAAAGCCGTGCTTAGCACGGCTGTTCTAAATCATTTTACTAAAAATTTAGTTCTGCTCTTCTCGTAAGAAAACAGGCTCTAATTCTTTTGCTGTTGCATCGCTGCTAAAGTAATAACCAGCAACAGTAAAATCTTTTAAATCACTTAATTGGGTGATTTTATTTTCAATGATGTAACGCGCCATCATGCCGCGAGCTTTTTTCGCATAAAAGCTGATCACTTTATATTGGCCGTTTTTACAGTCTTTAAAATGTGGGGTGATGATTTGTGCATTTAATGCTTTTTTATCAACCGCTTTAAAATACTCATTCGAAGCAAGGTTTACCAAGTATTTGCTATCTTGCTCAGCAAGCACTGTATTAAGCTTTTCGGCGATAACACTGCCCCAAAACTCATATAAGTTTTTACCACGTGGGTTTTCTAACTTAGTGCCCATTTCAAGGCGGTAAGCTTGCATTAAATCTAATGGTTTAAGCACACCATAAAGACCAGACAAAATACGTAAGTGCGACTGTGCGTAATCAAGATCAGCATCGCTTAGAGTTTGCGCATCTAAGCCACCGTATACATCACCATTAAAGGCTAGCACGGCTTGTTTTGCGTTATCTTGAGTAAATGGCTGTGACCACTCGGCGAAGCGTGCCGCATTCAAACCAGCTAGTTTATCGCTGATTTTCATTAGGCTACCAATTTGCGCTGGTGTTAAATCACGGCAAACTGACATTAACTCTTCGCTGTGCTCGAGTAATTCAGGTTGAGTGAATTTATCGGTCGTGGCTGGTGTTTCGTAATCTAAATTTTTTGCAGGTGAAATAACAGTGATCATACTTAGCTATTGACTTGTAATTTGTTTGATGTCAATTTCAACATTAATTGAATCAAAATGCACGTTTTGTTTCGTCCTGCCTTTATCCGCTGTTCTTTTCATACATAATGTTCTAGTTTTCTGTATTAAGGACATTTGACCTATTAAACACTGTCATAGTGTTGCAGCATAAAGGCCGCTATAATGGATTTTCTTTTAACTTGCTTGGAATGAGGAAAGCAAATGACTTCAGCACTACAAAGGCTTAAACAGCATTCATCTATTGTTGCAGATACAGGTGATATCGAAGCTATCAAAAAGCACCAACCAGAAGATGCAACAACAAACCCATCTCTACTTTTAAAAGCCAGTGAAATTGAAGCGTATGAGCCTTATTTAGATAAAGCGTGGCAATATGCCAAAGAAACCGAGCAAGATGCAGCTAAACAACTTGAATTAGCATGTGATTACTTTGCTGTATTAATTGGTAAAGAAATTAGCGAAATCGTACCGGGCTATATCTCTACAGAGGTAGACGCACGTTTATCATTTGATACTCAAGCGACTATCGACAAAGCCCACACTTTACTGAGCCTTTACGAAAAAGAAGGTGTTAGCAAAGATAAAATTCTAATCAAAGTTGCATCAACTTGGGAAGGTATCAAAGCCGCTGAGCAGCTTGAAAAAGAAGGCACTAAGTGTAACTTAACGCTGTTATTCTCTGAAGCACAAGCACGCGCATGTGCCGATGCAAATGTATTTTTAATTTCACCATTCGTTGGCCGTATCTTAGACTGGCACGTTGCTAACGGTATGGAAAAACCAACTGATCCGCTAAACGATCCTGGTGTGCAATCTGTACGTAGCATTTACGAATTCTACAAACGCCACGATTACAAAACAGTTGTTATGGGCGCAAGCTTCCGTAACACAGGCGAGATCATCGCACTGACTGGCTGTGATAAGTTAACGATTAGCCCGGGTCTTTTAGAAGAGTTAGGCCAATTAACGGATGCACAAGAGTACCTACTAGAGAGCGACTTTACTGTTGAAGAAAAACCAGCACCACTAACTGAAAGTCAGTTCCGTTGGTTACATAACCAAGATGCTATGGCGACAGAAAAACTTGCTGAGGGTATTCGCTCTTTTGCACAAGCACAGCTTGAATTAGAAGCACGCTTTAAAGCAATGTAATTCAAATTACAGCATTTTTTAAAACGCCACCGCTAGGTGGCGTTTTTGTTTCTAAAATAACTAAACCTTTGATCTATTCATCTATCAATCACACTTCCGTAACAGTATTGTCACTTTTTTATTCTATTTTTGAGCAGCCTGTGGTATAGGTATTTCCGAGGTTCAAAAAATCAATAGGAGAAGTTCATGGATAGCCTAGACGATATTTTAGAAATATTAGAAGGTCCTAGTAAAACAAAAAAGACCTCTACAAAAAATAAAAAGAGAAAATGGCGCGAAATCGAAGCTTTGAAAGACAAGCATAGACTTCGCAAAGAACTACAGGAGTTAGACTATTTCACAGACAGCATTGAGCTTGATGAATTAGACTTTTAATTAAAGGCCCGCAAGGGCCTTTTGCATTTGTGCTATAGAATTTGTGGCAACGACCAATTTACTGGCGCTTTATTTTGATCAGTAAGTAGCTGGTTTGTCTTTGAAAAATGCTGACAACCAAAAAAGCCACGATGTGCAGAAAGCGGTGATGGATGCGGGCCTTGGATCACATGATGACGCGAGGTATCAATGTGTTTGCCTTTTTTCTGAGCATGTGCGCCCCATAACACAAACACCACACCGTCACAGTGCTGATTAATAAGCGCAATTACTGCATCGGTAAATTGCTCCCAACCAAGGTGCTTATGAGAATGAGCTTGCCCTTGCTCAACCGTTAATACCGTGTTGAGTAAGAACACGCCTTGCTCAGCCCAGCTTTGCAAATAGCCATGGAGAGGGATCTCAAAACCTTCGATATCGGTTGCCAACTCTTTGTACATATTCTTCAAAGACGGTGGTAATTTTTTAACCTCAGGTAATACTGAAAAGCATAAACCATGGGCTTGGCCTTCTCCGTGGTAAGGATCTTGCCCTAAAATAACCACCTTAACTTCATTTAAAGGTGTAGCATCAAAAGCTGAGAATACCTGTTCGTCTTTCGGATAAACGGTAACGCCTGCTGCGCGTCTATCGGCCACATATTGTAAGGTTTCTTGCATGTAGGGCTTAGCAAGTTCGGTATCTAGAAATGTTTGCCAATCGATCATTTTGAAGCCTGTATTTGCTGACGAGAAACGTCTATTTTACCACACATGTCGGTCAAACCATCAAGCATACGGGTTGTAAAACGGTGCAATAAGTCTGCGTTTACACTAATAAACTGGTTATGTTGCACCGCCGGCAATTCAGGCCATTGTCGCCAATCAATTTTAGGCTGAGGCTTTTTCGATTTTTCATCTGGAATAATCACTACCTCTGGATTGGCAACCAATACATTTTCAATACTAATGCGCGGGTAGTCTGTATCACTATTAGCAAACACATTATCCGCATGACAAATAGTTAATAGCTGATTGATCCAAGTATTTCCGCCAACTGTCATCATTGGCTCAGGCCATAATTGATAAAACACCGACACTTTCGGTTTGCCTTCTTGCGCTGTACGAATAGCATTGAGTTTAGTTTCAAACTCTTTAGCTACCTTATTTGCCTTGGTTTGCAAGTGCGTAAGCGTGCCTAGTTTACGCAGCTCATCAGCCACATTATCAACCTGATTTGGATTGCTGTACGCTACCGGAATACCTAATTTTTCAATGTAAGCGAGATCTTCGGCTTTGTTACCCGTTTTCCAAGCCAGAACTAGGTCTGGTTTTAACGACAACAGCTTTTCCATGTTAATGCCGTAATAGCCGCCTACTCGTTCGATATCATTCGCTTGCTGAGGAAAGTCTGCATAGTCAACGGTACCGACAATGCGCTCTCCTGCTCCAATCGCAAATAGGTTTTCTACGATGTGCGGTGCTAAGGCAACGATACGCTGCGGCTCTTTAATTTCATGAGCCTGAGCCAATGCAGGTAAATAAAATAAAAAACCTAAAAGTGCTAACTTGATGGCCTTCATGTTAAAAATCGAACCCTTTTTGCGCTTTTATCCCTGCATCAAAAGCGTGTTTTACGTTTCTGACTTCACTGACTGTATCAGCTAAGTCGGTTAGTTTACGGTGCGCACCACGACCTGTAATTATCACTGATTGCATAGCAGGGCGAGAGCTAATGGCTTCTAGCACTTCGTCTAAATCAATATAGCCGTAGGTGATCATATAGGTTATTTCATCTAGCATAACGAGGTTAATCGACTCATCCTTCAGCATTCTTTTCGCTTCTTGCCATGTCACTTGCGCAGCAGCTGTATCTGACTCTTTATTTTGTGTTTCCCAAGTAAAACCGGTGTTCATAATAACAAATTCAACCCCTGCTTTTTCCAGTAGGTTGCGTTCACCGCACTCCCATGTGCCTTTAATAAACTGACACACAGCTGCTTTCATTCCGTGACCTACCGCACGTGCAACAGTACCAAAACCAGAAGTCGATTTACCCTTACCGTTGCCAGTTATAACCTGAAAAATACCCTGCTCTTTTTGTGCAGCAGCAATCCGTTCGTCGACTTTTTGTTTTACTTTTTGTTGGCGTTGTTGGTGCTTATCTTGATTCTGTTCGCTCATTGTTGTTCCTTATGTCTCTAAATTGAAGTTCTCATAAATATTGATGATTTGTTCAATATCGAGATTCTCTGCTACTACACTAGCTAAACGGCTTAACTGCTGTTCACGGTTTAAGTTAATATCAATTGGCTTTATTTGGCTATTTGTTGCAAGCCAAGTTATTAGCTCAGATACGCCCTCAGGGGTATCGAACAAGCCATGTAAGTAAGTACCTGCTATTTGGTTATCATCACTAATAAAACCATCTACTTTGAATCCACTTGGGTGATCATTAAAGCTCAAAAATGGCTTTTCAAGTGCTGGCCCTTGACTGATTCCGGCGTGAATTTCATAACCTGAAATTACTTTATCGCTATTGTTTAAATGAAGAATGCCGGAGACTTGGCTTAGTACTTTTTGTTGCCCTAATTGCGTTTCAAAGTCAGCAAGCCCTAGCCCTGCTGCGCTGCCTAAATTAGACTCCACAGCATGTGGATCTGCAAGGTAGTTGCCTAACATCTGCAGCCCACCACACACTCCAAGCACTTTACCGCCATAGCGTAAATGACGTGTTATTTGTTTATGCCAACCTTCATTTTTTAAAAATGCTAAATCGCCAAGTACATTTTTACTACCCGGAATAATAATCAGATCAACACTTGGAATAGCCTGAGTATGACGTACATACTGTAAATCAATTTCTGGTTGTAATCGCAGTGCATCAAAGTCTGTGTGATTACTGATATGAGGAAGTAGCAGCACTGCTATGCGCAATTGCGCTTTATCTACCTGATTGCTTATAGCAACGGCATCTTCAGCATCTAATGCTAAGTCATGTAAATAAGGTAACACCCCAAGCACTGGCTTATTGGTGTATTGCTCTAACCAATCAAGGCCACCTTGCAATAACGCAATATCGCCCCGAAAACGATTAATCACAAAGCCTTTAACGCGAGCCTGCTCTGACTCAGACAACAAGGCTAACGTTCCAACTAAATGGGCAAACACACCGCCTTTGTCGATATCTGCAATAATGATCACCGGGCAATCTACCGCCTCAGCGTAACCCATATTGGCAATGTCGTTTTCGCGCAGGTTAATTTCTGCAGGGCTCCCAGCACCTTCAACAACCAGTAATTCAAAACGCTCACTTAAGCGCTGCTGCGAAGTAAGAACTGCATCCATCGCCACTTTTTTGTAGTCGTGATAACTGCCCGCTTCCATATTCGAAAGCGCTTTGCCATGAACGATTACCTGCGCTCCAGTATCGCTGTTAGGTTTTAATAAGATAGGATTAAAATCGACTTCTGCGGGCACTTTTGCCGCTACAGCTTGCAAAGCTTGTGCTCGGCCTATTTCGCCACCATCTGCGGTTACAGCGCTATTTAACGCCATATTTTGTGGCTTAAAGGGCGCAACCTTTATGCCTCGCTCAGCAAAGATCCGGCAAAGTGCTGCTACAAGAGTACTTTTACCTGCATCTGAGGTCGTGCCTTGCACCATTAATGTTTTCATCATTGTTCTCTTTTTAAGGTTTGTGCAAGACCTGCAATCACAAACTCAACACGTGCAACTTGCTGTGCTAAGGCTTGATGCAACCAACCTGAATGATCAACAAACTGACGGCTTAATTCACCGAGCGGCACAATGCCATGACCCACTTCATTGCTGACAAAAATAACCTCACCCGGCAATTGCGATAGCACCTCGAGTAAGGCCGATTTTTGCTCAAGCCAAAATGCTTCACCATGCTGGCATAGGCAATTACTCAACCACAGCGTTAAACAATCCACTAAAATACAGTTTTCAGCTTGGCTGTGTTGTTGTAGTGCTTTAGCCAAATTCAAAGGCTCTTCAACTAGTTGCCAATGCTTAGCACGCTCAGCTTGATGCCTATTAATTCTGGCTGTCATTTCTTCATCACCCGCATTTGCTGTGGCAATATAGATAAGCGGCTTGTTTGAATCTGTTGCCAGCTGCTCAGCAAAACGGCTTTTACCGCTGCGAGCACCGCCTAAAATTAAAGTATGTTGCTGGCTCATAATAAGCTCACCAAGCAAAGGTAGGTAACAAGCTCTGACACTTGCTGGGCTGCTCCTAAGCAATCACCGGTGTAGCCAGATAACTGTTTTTCAAACCAGCGCTTTAATAGTAAACGAGTAACAATAAGCACACTGACGAGGATTAATAATTGCCCTAAAGTGAAGCCAAAAAACAACCATGCAATTGCTAATACCGCACCGCCAGTTGCTAACAGTATTTGATAACTTTGCGTGCTTAAATGCATCGCAATAGGTTTTACTTTTGATGTGGCGTCGTGACTTACATAGTCCATGTCTGCAATTAAACTTGTTGCGACAACCCGACTTAAGCTTTGCCCTAAAACAAGTGCAATAATCACAGTACTGGTTGCCTCGCTAAGTGCGACAAGTGTTTGGTACTTAATTAATAAGGCCATCACAAGCGCCGCAGAACCATAGGTCCCTAAGCGACTGTCTTTCATAATGCTCAGCTTATCTGCAACGTGCCAACCACCACCAAAGCCATCCCAGACATCAGCAAGGCCATCTTCATGAAATGCCCCTGTAATTATCAAGCTAAACGCCATAACTAACGCGACTGCAATGGCTGCGGAGAATAACCAACTTAGCAGCAAAAAGCTCAGCGCTAAAAGTACACCTAATAACACACCGACCAATGCAAAATAACGGCTGGCCTGATTGAGTGCCTGACTCGATACTGCAAAGTTTAACTTAACGGGTATACGCGTTAAAAAACTAAGCGCTAGCAAAAATAGCTGAAGCTGACTTGGGGTAGAGTCAGAAGTGTGTTGTTCAGCGCTCATATCAGACAACTTGCTCAACATTGGCATCGGCAAAACTTGCCATGTCATTGTAAAACGCCAAAGATGCTTGCAGTAAAGGTAAGGTAAGCGCAGCCCCGGTGCCCTCTCCTAATCTTAAATCAAGCTGCAATAAAGGCGATGCGTGCAAGGCATTGAGCATTGCTTTATGCCCTTGCTCATCTGAGGCATGAGCAAATAACATGTAATCGCGAGCGTTTGCATTAATGCGAGTTGCAACAAGCGCTGCTGCAGTACAAATAAAGCCATCCACGATCACCGCTATACCAAGCTCGGCAGCAGCTAAAATGGCACCGGTGATCTGAACAATTTCAAAACCGCCTACTGCAGCGAGTGTCATTAGTGGGTCATCAAAGTGAGCTTGATGCAATTGGAGGGCTTGCTCAACAACCTTGATTTTTTTAGCAACAACCTCGTCGCTCACACCAGTGCCTTTACCAACACACTGGCTGGCTGGTAACGACAACAAGGCAGCCATTAATGCCGCTGCACTTGTGGTATTGCCAATGCCCATCTCACCAAAGGCGATGGTATTACAACCTTGCTCATAGAGTGAATAAACTCGCTGCTTGGCTAATGCAAACCCTTTTTCAACCTGGCTAAGTGACATGGCCATTTCAGTATTCAGTGGTGCAGTGATTTCACCTAAACGCTGGTTATGCACACTTTTATTGTGTGAAGTACTGAGTGTTCCAGCGTCAACAACTTCTAGCTGCCAGCCAAGCTGGCGACAAAATACATTAATCGCTGCGCCTCCTGCTGCAAAGTTTGCCACCATTTGTGATGTAACGCTGCTAGGAGCAATCGACACACCTTGGCTTGCCACACCATGATCACCCGCAAATACAACTAGAGAAGGGTTTGAAATAACCGGTTTAAAGGCAACTAGCGCATGCTCACTATCAAGCTGCTTTGAAAAAATAAGCGTTAATTGTTTAGCACAACTTTCAAGCTGACCCAAAGCGCCTAACGGCTTTGTTTTAAGGTCTATTTTTTGTTGAATTACAGCTGAAAACTGCTGATTAATAGGCATGATATTAAACATTCGCTACCTGCTCTGTTTACGAAAATAAAGTAAGAATAAAAAGAACACGCTACCGATAGCGGCTGTGATCACACCTACGGGTAGTTCTTGGTTATTCAATAGGGTTCGGCATAACACATCTACCCACACCATAAAAATACCTCCGACCAAGGATGTCATAACTAAGTTATGGCAGCTGCCTTGCGGTGAAAAGTAGCGCACAATATGTGGGATCATCAGGCCGACAAAACCAACGCCTCCACACATAGCAACAAGCACCGCTGTGATCAATGAACTTAGCAGCAGCATCATGATCCGAAAGCGCTGCACATGAATACCCAAGGTTGCAGCACTTTCATCACCAAGCAGCATTGCATTAAGTTGACGACGAAATGCAATCATCAGTGTCATGCAGGCGATAATAACGGTAAATGGCAGCCAAAGAGTGTCCCACTGGGCACGAGAAAAACTGCCCATCGTCCAAAACAAAATGGCGGTGATGGCTTGTGGATCACTAAAATAAAGCAGCAGACTAGTCAGAGCACTAAATAAGAAAGATAGAGCAACACCAGCAAGTAACATGGCCTCAACTTGGCCAACATGGCGACGCCCTGCAATAGCAATAAGCAACAGCATAGAAAGTAAGCTTCCGGCAAATGCTGCAACTGACATACTAAAGCCAAAACTCACACCGGTTAGGGCTATAAAGCACACCACACCAAATGAAGCCCCAGAAGAAATACCAAACAAGTAAGGGTCAGCAAGCGGGTTTCGGGTTACGGTCTGCAAAATTAATCCTGCAAGGGCAAGCCCAGAACCAGCTAAAAATGCCAGCACCGTTCTTGGCATACGCAACTGCCAGATAATACGCTGCACAAATTCATCGCTACCTTGGCTAAACAAACCATTAAAAACATCACTCAGTGGCGTATTTGCAGCACCAAAGCTCAATGCTAAAAAACAACTAATAAGCCCTACGACAACACAGATACTTAAACGCATTGCATCAGTCATTTTGATGCTCCTGTGTCTGATAGCCATAAAAATAAGTGATGTGCGGAATAAACTTATCAGTACTTGATTGCGGGTGAGCAGATACCGCTGCGCAGACACCAAATACATCACTCAACAGCTGCTCAGTAAGTACCGCTTTTGGTTGCCCCTGACAAACCAAACGCCCTTCATCAATCACCAATAATTCATCACATAAACTCGCTGCAAGATTTAAATCATGGAAAGAGGCAAGCACTGTCACATCGAGGGACTTTGCTAATTCCATTATTTGAATTTGGTATTTAACATCAAGGTGGCTGGTAGGCTCATCCATGATGAGCAACTTAGGTTGTTGTACGATAGAGCGTGCAATAAGCGCTCTTTGCTTTTCGCCACCTGAGAGCGAGTCAAATGCTTGTTCACTGTGATGAGATAAACCAACCTGCTCAATCGCTTGAAAAATACGCTGCTTATCCTTGGCAGACGTGCCGCTGAAAAGTCGCTTATGAGGTGTTAAGCCTAAACTCACTACATCGAACAAAGACAAATTAAACTGCGATGGAGACTCTTGTAAAACCACTGCAACCTGCTTTGCATATTCATCAGCACTGATTTGCCAAATATCTTGACCGCTTAGCAGCACAACCCCTTGCTGAGGTTTCAAGTAACGATAAAGACAACGCAGCAAGCTTGATTTACCCGCACCATTAGGGCCGAGTAGACCGATAAATTGCCCTGCTTTTAACTCAAGGTTAATTGATTTAAGTATCGTTTTATTCGCAGTACCCCAACTTAAATCAGACACTGATATTAATGGCGCAGCGCTAAGGCTATTTTGTTGCAAGCTTATTCTCTCTTGGCGAGTAATCACAACGCACAAGAAAACACTGGTAAGTACCAGAAAATGATGTGAGTTGACCCGCTCGATGATTAGTTGTTAGTGCTAAGTATCTGGCTGACCATTATTTAGATGGATTACAGTTGCGGGAACAGCTGGAGAATTTCACTCCATTCCATAGCATATGAGTATTATGGCGGGCTAAGTAAATAATTCAATGAATATCACTCTAGATGGCTAAAAAACAATTTTAGGCCAAGCTTGTCCTTGTTCATCTATATATACATCGAGTGTAATAAGCCCTGCATAAGGAAGATGAAAAACATTTAAATGCGTGGCTGATTGTTTTGGCATCTGACAAACAATAGCGAGGATTTGTTTGATCACACCTGCATGACTTATTACCAATGACTGTTCATGCTTAGATTCATACAGTGATTGTAAAAATGTTTGCCACCATGCCTCTACCCGAGCGTAAAAGTCTGCCATAGATTCACCATTGGGGACTTTTACTTGCCAAGGATGCTGCCAAAAATCACCGATATGAGGTTTACTCGTTTGCTGCCAAAGCTGTTGGTAGTCTTGGCCATCCCAATCACCAAAATTAAACTCTTTTAGCGCGTTATAATACTGTACATTCAGTGAGTATTGATTTGCTAAATAATCAGCGTGGACTGAGCAACGCTTTAGCGGTGAACTATATATGGCATTTAAATTTATGAACTCAGCAGAGGCTTGGCGCATTTGTTCAAGGCCTTGCTCAGATAAACCGACATCGATTTGCCCAGAAAGAATTCCGGGCCTAGCGATTTCGCCATGGCGAAGAAAGTAAACTCGTGAAGTAATTGCGCCCATAATGTTCCTCAGTAAACCAATAGTGAACGTTAACGCGTTTTAAGTACTCTGTCGACTTATGCTAAGGGAACTATACTCAGAGAGTTAAGCTAAACGCATTAAACGAACGTCAAAATGTAGCACTGCATTTGCGCCAATCTTGCCACCGTTGCCTTTTTTACCCCAAGCAAGCTCTGGAGGGATCACAAATTCATAGCGAGAACCGATATTCATTAATAACAAACCTTCTCTTAACCCTTCTATAGCTTCGGATAAAGCGAACACCTCAGGCATACCCGCTTTATAACTGTCGGCAATCACATTGCCATCCGCAAGCATAATACGTTGATTAATAACCACTGTATCAAACTCTGTTACTCGCTCCCCTTCAACTTCATCAATCACTTTATACATCAAGCCCGACGGGCATAGATGCGTATCTGGGTGAGATGAGAACTTAGCAATAAATGCTTCACTATTTTTACGATTTAAACCTGAAGAGCCTTTTGACTTGGTCGTTTTCTTACGAGACACAGTACACCTTAATTGTATTACAAATATAAAACGCTTTATCGCATAACAAGGTTAGGGAAGCAAGTTTGCGAGAGTAAAGTTGCAAGTTAGAAAGGGGAAAAATACGAGTTAGAAAGAGTAAAGCTTTAGGGTCTGGCGTTGGTTGGGTAGAGCGCAGCGAAACCCAACACAGAGCTTTCAGCCGTCAGCGATCAGTCGCGCGGTGGGGTTGTTTGGTGCTGCGTCTTCCTATGCAATTAGGCTCTAGGCTCTAGGCTCTAGGCTCTAGGCTCTAGGCAAAGTTTACTTGTAGGAATGGCTTTAGCCATGAATATATTTTTTGGTCTAGATTCGGCACTGAAGTGCCTCCTACGGGGATGTTGCTGAGGGAGTCTCTGTACTAAACAACCTAACAGTTCAACTTTACCCTTGCTAACTGGCAACTCGCTAACTCATGTTGGGTTTCGCTACACTCTACCCAACCTACCTGGAGAATGAATAGGGTGAATGCTAAGGGAGTCTCTGCACTAAACAACCCCACAGTTCAGCTGACGTCTGACGGCTGAAAGCTGAAAGCTCCCAGACGCAAAAAAGCCCGACTCTTTCGAATCGGGCTTTCTTTAATAGGATCCTGGCGATGACCTACTTTCACATAGCAACTGCTACACTATCATCGGCGCTGTTTCGTTTCACTACTGAGTTCGGCATGGGGTCAGGTGGGTCCAAAACGCTATTG
>NZ_SGPD01000004.1:0-61162 GCF_004208935.1 Pseudoalteromonas sp. CO109Y | reverse complement strand
AGCGCTTTTCATTGCTGCCCGCCGTGTCAGTGGATGCGCATTATAGGGATGCGAAGAATTAACGCAAGCACTTTTTGAAGGTTTTTTTGATTATTTTCAAATTAGTACAATAACCATACAAATAAAGGGCTACAGAGGGGTTTTAGCTCAAAAAGCAGTCATTTATGTGAGGATAAAATGGCATAGAAAAAGCGACATACATTAAATTAGCTATGTCGCTTTTTATTTTTATAAGGCGGATTAGTTAGTAGAAATTTCCCAAACAGCGATTGAACCCGAAATTTCATTACCAACAACTAGCAATGCTTCATTCGTTGCACTTTGTTCTGCAGGTATAAATGCCATACCTTCAGGAGCAAGATCACCTGTTATATCTGCATCAGCTTCTAGGCCACGATTAAAAAAGTAATCTTGGAATGTCACATTGTATGGATTAGTAATATCAAACACCATAATGCCACCCATACGCTCTAAACCAATAAATGCAAATGTACGTTCGCCAATCGTACCCAGTGCTAACGCTTCTGGTTCTGCACCTTTGTCATCAGAGCGACTATCACCGTTATTTTCATCTTCGTTATTATTGAATGCTGCTCCGTGAACTGATGCAGTAATGCGTGAGATTTGATCGCCAGAGTCAAAAACCACCATGCCGTTACTATCCCAAATGGTAAAAGAGCGGGCACCATATGCATAGAGTGATTCATATTCGCCATTATTATCTTCATCACCTTTAACTGTGGTCACTTTTAAACGGCCAATATCACTGTTGTCATTGTTCAGGTAGTCAAAATTGCTTGCCAGTGTTAAGTCTTTAGCTCTGGTTTCATCTATATATGATAAACAACCATCATCTTCATCGTAATCAAGACCACCTTTTGCTAAACAATCAGCTTCGTCGGTTGTATCAAAGAAGTATTCTCGTGCATCACCTTCGTTCGCTGTGACAATAAAGTTAGCACCTTTCCAGGTAAAGCTTGAAATAGTATCTGGTTGATACATGCCATAGAGACCAGGGTACGATTTAAAGTTAACGCCACCGTCTTTATCTGATGCATCAAAAAGTAAATTAGACCAATCCTTAAATCCTAAGCCTTTAAGCTCTAGGCTATTATCTTCAAGATTGACGATAGCAAGGGCGTTATTTTCTTGTAGTGACACGTAGGCAAACTTATTGTCTTTCGAAACGCTGATGTATTCAGGTTCTAAATCCATAGCTACGGTTGTATTAATCAAGTTACCGTTGATTGTTCGACCTGTCGGGTTAGCAAATACAATCCCAAGTTCTTCAAGCTCTGCTTGTTTGTCGTTATAAGCTGAAAAAGTAAGGCTAATAGCAGTATCTGCAATTACACCATTATTGATATTAATAATGCTGATAGAGCCTTCAGGGTCAATACTGTAATCACCATTAGGTTCGCCTTCATTTGCAACCAATACTTTATTGCCATCATGGCTAAAAGTAACCATGTCGGGCAGGGCACCTACAGTGACATTTTTAATAAACTGAGGCTCGTCGCCACTAATATCATAAAATGCGATTAAACCAGTATCACCGGTATTACTTGCAGCCATTGCAACGGCTAAAAGTTCATTATTAGCATCAATAGCGATACTGTTTGCATCGCCCACACTGTGCTCATTAAGTGCAAGGGTAATCTCTGAGCTTAAATTAGTGCCGTTTATTACCCCTTCGTTATCTTTAACTAAAGCTGCACGGTCAAAGCTATCGGCTTTCATGATATTAACGACCGCAGAATCACCGGAACTATTGATAGCAAATATTCGTTGTTTAGATGCTTGGTAAGCAACAATTTCCGCAGCACCTTCAGGGCTTTCTGCGTTCAGCACTGCACGGCCGATAAGATTTATAGTTAAAGCAGCGTTTGCATCTGTACCGTTTGCTCCGTCATTTCCGTTTGTACCATCGGTGCCATTTACCCCATCAGTTCCATTAGTACCATTTTGACCTGCAGGACCTTGTTCACCTTGTAGGCCGTCTTTGCCGTCGTCACCGTCTAATGAGCAGCCAGAAAGAATGGTTAAAAGTGATAGCGCAATAATTGATCTTTTTAACATTATTATTTTTCCTTGGAGTTGTATTGAGGCAATTACAACACGCAGGCATTACAACTATATGGCACTTTTATGAGAACAAAATTTAGTCATAAAAAAAGCGAGTATAAACTCGCTTTTTATTTATAAATTAGTAGGGTAGCTCATTACTTTTTAGTTGGGCGCTTCCAACCAGTAAGGTTACGTTGTTTACCACGAGCGACTGCAAGCTGATCATCTTCAACAGTATTAGTGATAACAGAGCCTGCTCCAATCGTTGCCATTGAGCCAATATTAACAGGGGCCACCAGTGATGAATTAGAACCGATAAAGGCGTTATCTCCAATAATGGTTTTTGATTTATTTACGCCATCATAGTTACAAGTAATAGTACCTGCGCCAATATTAACTTTTTCGCCAACTTCAGTGTCGCCTAGGTAGGTTAGGTGGTTTGCTTTTGAGCCTTTGCCTAAGCGAGTCTTTTTCATCTCAACGAAGTTACCAATGTGCGAGTCTTCTTCCATAATCGCACCAGGGCGAAGGCGGGCATATGGGCCTAAAGTACATTTAGCAGCAACACTGGCTTCTTCAACTAGTGAGTTAGCTTTAATAACAACGTTATCGCCGATAGTACAATCTTTAAGTACGCAATTTGGCCCAATTTGTACGTTATTACCCAGAGTTACTTTACCTTCGAAAATAACATTAACGTCTATCAGTACGTCTTCGCCAGTCGTTACTTCACCACGTACATCAATACGAGCAGGATCAGCAAGTGTTGCGCCGTTTAGCATTAGCTCTTCTGCTTGCCATGCTTGGTATGCACGTTCAAGCGCTGAAAGTTGTACGCGATTATTAGCACCTTCAACTTCCATCGGATGCTCAGGCTGTGCAGAGGTAATTTCAACCCCTTCACTGTGTGCCATAGCAACAATGTCTGTTAGGTAGTATTCACCTTGGGCATTGTTGTTAGATAGGTTACCTAACCAACGTTTAAGTAGCGCACCATTAGCAGCCATAATACCGGTATTGATTTCTTTAATCGCAAGTTGCTCAGGTGAAGCGTCTTTTTGTTCAACAATACCTACTAGCTTGCCATTTTCACGGATCATTCGACCATAACCTGATGGGTCATCTAAGGTAACCGTTAATACTGCTAAGCCTTTTTCTGGAGTCGCAGCAAGTAGCTTTTCTAAGCTCGCGCGTTTTGTTAGTGGTACATCACCATAGAGAATTAATACGGTGTCATCATCGGCAATGTGTTCTTTAGCAACAGCAACAGCATGACCCGTACCGAGTTGTTCTTCTTGTAATACCCAGTTTACTTGGTTGTGCGATAGGGCTTCTTGAAGCTGCTCACGGCCATGACCATAAACAAGATTTGTTTCACGAGCGCCAAGGGCAGTGGCATTATCAATAACGTGCTGAACCATAGGTTTGCCAGCAACTTTGTGTAATACCTTAGGTAGAGCAGAGCGCATACGGGTGCCTTTACCCGCAGCGAGAATAACGGTAGTCAGAGACATTAAAACAATATCCTTCTTTCTTTGTTTTAGTGGGACGTAATGAATTTAGCTATAAACATGCAAAGTTGCGCAAGTCACATCATGTGCAAATACTCAATCCTAGCTTGAAGGAAAGAACCTTGTATAAAAGCTTAGCTCATTATCAATTAACACATTGTAGCGGGGAAAAGTGCAGGTTATAAGTACAATGATCAGAATAGGGTATAAAACAGTGAATTTTAGACACAAAAAAGCCCACATTAAGTGGGCTTTTCGAAAACCGAGTAGGCTTACTTTTTACGTAATTGTTGAATTACGCGAAGTTGAGCGATTGCTTCAGCAAGTTGCACTGCAGCTTGTTGATAATCTAACTCAGCAGTTGACGTATTCGCCATTTGCTCTTCAGCATCACGTTTAGCTTTTTCAGCCGCTTGCTCGTCTAGGTCTTCACCACGTACTGCAGTATCTGCAAGAATCGTGATGCGATCCGGTTGAACTTCTAGCGTGCCGCCAGCAATATACATCACGTCTTCGTGACCAAATTGCTTAACTAAACGTACCATACCAGGTTTTAGGGCAGTTAATAATGGAGCGTGACCATAGTTAACACCAAGGTCACCTTCACTACCACTCACTTGAATCGATTCAACCAGACCAGAGAACAAGCTCTCTTCTGCGCTTACTACGTCAAGATGTACAGTCATAGCCGCCATACTACCCTCCTAATTACATGCTTTTGGCTTTTTCTTGAGCTTCTTCAATAGAGCCAACCATGTAGAACGCTTGCTCTGGCATATCATCAAACTCACCGTTTAAGATACCTTTGAAGCCAGCAATTGTGTCTTTAAGTGACACGTATTTACCAGGCGCGCCTGTGAATACCTCAGCAACGAAGAACGGCTGAGATAGGAAACGCTGGATTTTACGTGCACGAGATACAACTTGCTTATCTTCGTCAGAAAGCTCGTCCATACCTAGGATTGCGATGATGTCTTTAAGTTCTTTATAACGTTGAAGAACTGTTTGAACGCCACGCGCTGTATCGTAGTGCTCTTGACCGATTACTAGTGGGTCAAGTTGACGTGAAGATGAATCAAGTGGGTCTACCGCAGGGTAGATACCAAGTGAAGCGATATCACGAGAAAGTACTACTGTTGCATCTAAGTGAGCAAACGTTGTTGCTGGAGATGGGTCAGTTAAGTCATCCGCAGGTACGTATACCGCTTGGATTGAAGTGATTGAACCCGTCTTAGTAGATGCGATACGCTCTTGAAGTACACCCATTTCTTCAGCAAGAGTTGGTTGGTAACCTACTGCTGAAGGCATACGACCTAGAAGTGCTGATACCTCTGTACCCGCTAGAGTATAACGGTAGATGTTATCAACGAAGAAAAGAACGTCACGACCTTCGTCACGGAACTTCTCAGCCATAGTAAGACCAGTTAACGCTACGCGTAAACGGTTACCCGGTGGCTCATTCATTTGACCGTATACTAGAGATACTTTGTCTAGTACGTTTGAGTCGTTCATCTCATGGTAGAAGTCATTACCCTCACGAGTACGCTCACCAACACCTGCGAATACTGAGTAACCGCTGTGCTCGATTGCGATGTTACGGATAAGTTCCATCATGTTTACGGTTTTACCAACACCGGCACCACCGAATAGACCAACTTTACCACCTTTAGCGAATGGACATACAAGGTCGATTACCTTGATACCAGTCTCTAAAAGTTCTACTGAACTTGATTGTTCTTCATAAGAAGGTGCTGCACGGTGAATAGACATACGCTCTTCTTCACCAATTGGACCAGCTTCATCAATAGGGTTACCTAAAACGTCCATGATACGACCTAGTGTCTTCGTACCTACTGGAACGTGGATTGGCTGACCTGTACCTTCTACTGCAGTACCACGACGTAAACCGTCAGTAGTACCAAGTGCGATACCACGTACCACACCGCCACCTAGCTGTTGTTGAACTTCTAAAGTTAAACCAGCTAAGTCGCCATCTGTTACTTTTAGTGCGTCATATACGGCTGGCACGTTGTCTTGTGGAAATTCGATATCCACAACGGCGCCGATAATTTGGACGACCTTACCTAAACTCATGTCTATTCCTCTCATTAAACTTTGCCGAAGCGTTAAACTGCTGCCGAACCGCCAACAATCTCACTAATTTCTTGTGTGATTGCAGCTTGACGAGCCTTGTTATAAACAAGCTGTAACTCATCCATAAGGTCGCCAGCGTTATCAGTTGCAGCTTTCATTGCAACCATACGGGCAGCCTGTTCAGAGGCAGCGTTCTCAACTACACCTTGGTATACTTGAGACTCAATAAAGCGTACTAACAGAGCTTCTAAAATCGCTTCTGGGTTTGGCTCATATAAGTAATCCCAAGAATGTTGAGATACTTCTTCTTCAGCTTTTGGCAAAGGGAGTAACTGATCGATTGTTGGCTCTTGCTTCATAGTATTAACGAACTTGTTAAATACTACGTATAAGCGGTCAATTTTACCTTCAGAGTATGCATCTAGCATTGTCTTTACAGGACCAATAACGTCTTGTAGTGAAGGTGTATCTCCTAAGTTCGCTTTTTTAGCGACTAACTTACCGCCAAAACGTTGGAAAAAGCCAGCTGCTTTGCTACCTAAAGTAGTAAATTCAGCTTCAACGCCTTTTTCTTTCCACGCTTTAACATCTAGGGCAACTTTTTTGAACTCGTTTGAGTTCAAGCCACCACATAGACCACGGTCAGTAGAGATAACAATATAACCAACTCGTTTTACTTCACGCTCTTCTAAGAAAGGGTGAGTAAAATCAAGATTTGCTTGAGCAACACGACCAATCACTTGGCGTAAGTTTTCAGCGTATGGACGGCTTGACGCCACACGTTCCTGCGCTTTTTTCATTTTAGACGCAGCAACCATTTCCATTGCGCTGGTGATCTTTTGAGTATTCTTGATACTCCCGATCTTGCTTTTAATCTCTTTTCCGCTGGCCATGACTCTCTCTCCGAATCAGGTGGGCTTTAGTTGCCTAAAGCTCACCATTCATAACTAAATTACCAAGTTTGCGTCGACTTGAACTTCTCTAGAAGTTCTTTAAGTTGAGCTTCAATCTCAGCGTTGTAGTTACCAGTTTCATTGATTTGAGCCATTAGCTCTGCGTATGTGCTGTTTGCATAAGAAATTAGGCCAGCTTCGAAATCCATGATTTTCGCGATTTCGATGTCTTTTAGGTAGCCTTTTTCAGCAGCAAATAGCGACAGAGACATTTCAGCAACAGACATTGGTGCGTACTGTTTCTGCTTCATTAGCTCTGTTACGCGCTCACCATGCTCTAATTGAGCACGTGTTGCATCGTCAAGGTCAGACGCGAACTGCGAGAACGCAGCTAATTCACGGTACTGAGCTAACGCTAGACGGATACCACCACCTAGTTTCTTAACGATTTTAGTTTGCGCTGCACCACCAACACGAGATACCGAGATACCAGCGTTAACAGCTGGACGGATACCTGAGTTGAATAAGTCAGTTTCTAAGAAGATCTGACCATCGGTGATAGAGATAACGTTTGTCGGTACGAACGCAGAAACGTCGCCGCCTTGAGTTTCAATGATTGGCAATGCCGTCAATGAACCTGTTTTACCTTTCACTTCACCATTAGTGAACTTCTCAACGTAATCAGCGTTTACACGTGATGCACGCTCTAGAAGACGTGAGTGAAGGTAGAATACGTCACCTGGGTATGCTTCACGGCCTGGTGGACGCTTAAGTAGTAATGAGATTTGACGGTAAGCAACAGCTTGCTTAGATAAATCATCATATACGATTAGCGCGTCTTCACCACGGTCACGGAAGTATTCACCCATAGTACAACCAGAGAATGGTGCTAGGTACTGAAGTGCCGCAGATTCAGAAGCAGATGCAACAACAACAATCGTGTTTTCTAATGCACCGTGCTCTTCTAATTTACGTACTACGTTAGCGATAGTAGATGCTTTTTGACCAACTGCAACGTACACACACTTAACGCCTGTACCTTTTTGGTTGATGATAGCATCGATTGCTAATGCAGTTTTACCAGTTTGGCGGTCACCGATCACAAGCTCACGTTGACCACGACCTACTGGGATCATCGCATCGATAGATTTATAACCAGTTTGTACTGGCTCATCTACTGATTGACGTTCGATAACGCCTGGTGCGATTTTCTCAACAGGTTCAAAACCGTCGTTATCTAAAGCGCCTTTACCGTCGATAGGTGCACCTAGTGTGTTAACAACACGACCAAGTAGACCACGACCAACAGGAACCTCTAGGATACGACCAGTTGATTTAACTTTTACGCCTTCTTTAAGGTCAGCGTAAGGACCCATTACTACAGCACCTACTGAGTCACGCTCAAGGTTTAGTGCGATAGCATAACGGTTGCCAGGAAGCTCGATCATCTCACCTTGCATACAGTCAGCAAGACCGTGGATGCGGATGATACCGTCAGTAACAGATACGATAGTACCTTCGTTACGAGCTTCACTTACAACTTCGAACTGCTCAATACGTTGTTTGATCAGATCTGAAATTTCAGTGGAATTAAGTTGCATGCTCTTTTTCCCAATTACGATTGTAGTGATGTAGCTAAGCGGGCTAATTTGCCACGTACTGAGCCGTCGATTACAGTGTCACCCGCCTTAATGATAAGACCGCCAACAACTGTAGTATCTTCACTACAATTCAGCTTAACTTTGCGTGCGAAACGTTTTTCAAGTGCCGCTACCAATGTTGCTTGCTGCTCAGCAGCAAGCGGTGTTGCAGAAATCACGTCAACGTCGATTTCTTTGTCGTAGTCCGCTTTAAATTCAGCGAATAACTCAGCAACAGCAGGCAGTGCAACTAAACGTCCATTTTCAGCCATCACCTTGATTAGGTTCTGACCTTGTTCGTTGAGCTGCTCTGCACAGATCTTGATAAACAGATCTGCTTGTTCAGTAGCAGTAGGCAATCCAGCTAGCGCGGCAGCGGCTTGCTCGTTGCTGGCAACGTGGCCAGCAAAGAACAGCATGTCGTTCCAACTTTCAACAGTGCCTTTTTCAACGGCAAGTTCAAAAGCCGCTTTAGCGTATGGGCGAGCGATAGTAGCCAATTCAGACATGCTCATACCCTCCTAATTACAGCTCAGCGACAAGTTTTTCAACGATGTCACTGTGTGCGGCTTGATTGATTTCGCGCTCTAAAATCTTCTCAGCACCAACCACTGCCAGCGTCGCTACTTGTTTACGTAGTTCTTCTGTTACACGGTTACGCTCTGCTTCGATTTCAGAGTGCCCTTGAGCAATAATTTTTTCACGCTCTTGTTGACCACGAACAGTTTCTTCGTCAACGATTAGCGTGGCACGCTTTTTAGCTTGTTCAATGATATCAGCCGCTTGAGCTTTTGCCTCTTTAAGCTGCTCAGCAGCTTTCTTTTGCGCAAGTTCTAAGTCTTTTTCGGCTCTATCAGAGGCAGCTAAACCATCTTCGATTTTCTTCTGGCGAGCTTCAATTGCACCATTTAGTGGTGGCCATACGTATTTCATACAGAAAAGTACGAAAACCGTAAATGCAATTAATTCACCGATAAGAGTGGCTGTTAAGTTCACGACCGCTCCTCCTTAAAATAGTAAGCTGTTCAAAAAATAATATTAAAGTACGAACAACAATACCATTGCGATACCAACACCGATCATAGCTACGGCATCGATTAGACCAGCAAGGATGAACATCTTAACTTGTAATGAAGGTGCAAGTTCAGGTTGACGAGCACAAGCTTCTAGGAATTTACCACCCATGTTACCGAAGCCGATTGCAGTACCGATTGCACCGAAGCCGATAAGTAGAGCAACAGCGATATACTTAAGACCTAATACTAGTTCCATTTTTTTCTCCAAAGTTTCAATTGTAAATTAAAATTAAATTTTAAAAGTGTAAAAAATTAGTGATTATCTGAGCTTGCCATGCTTAGGTATACGATTGTAAGCATCATGAATACGAATGCTTGCAGTACGATTACTAAGATGTGGAATACAGCCCAAATAAAGTGCAACGGTAGTTGCATTAAACCAACTGCGCCGATCAAGATGAAAATCAACTCACCAGCATATAAGTTACCGAATAAACGCAGTGCTAACGAGAACGGCTTAGCAACTAAAGCGATTGTTTCTAGTAATAAGTTACATGGGATTAAGAACACCATTGCTAGCTTGTTATTAGAGCTAAACGGGTGAAGCGTTAATTCAGCTAAGAATCCGCCAATCCCTTTGATTTTGATTGCGTAACCGATCATCAGAATGAATACACCAATAGCAAGTGCAGCAGTCATGTTGATGTCTGTTGTAGGTACAATCTTCATGTAAACGTCGTGAGAATCCATACCAAATGCTTGCTCGCCAACGAAGCCAGCGAATGCAGGTAGGAAATCAACCGGAATCAAGTCCATTAAGTTCATTAAGAACACCCAAACGAAAATCGTTAGAGCTAATGGAGCGATTAATGCGCTTTTACCGTGGTATGTGTCACGTACGTTGTCGCCAACGAACTCAACAATCATTTCAATGAAACACTGAAATTTACCAGGTACACCGGTATTTGCTTTCTTAGCGGCACTACGGAAGATCCATAAAAATACAAGACCTAGACCGATTGACCATGCGAGGGTATCTATATTCCATGTCCAGAAACCACTGTCTGCACACGCTTTGTTGAAGGCAAGACCAGCGTCGGTCGAGCACATCTTAGCGTTAGTTAAGTGGTGCTGAATATGGCTTGATAGAGTTACTTCTTCTGCAGCCATGTTATATCCCAAAAGTTAATGATTAAAAAAAACGGGCGCAAACAATCCGCTAAATAACACCAATACATAAACACAGAAAAACGGTAATAAAACGACCGTGTAAGACTTCAGTATCAGTGCAAACAAAACGATTGTTAGCATAAATTTTAATCCGTTGCCGCGCTTTAGCGAGGCATACACTTGATTTACTCGACTTGCACCCATATAACGGAATGCATAGACAGCAAATACAAAATTAGGGAGTAGTGCAACAGCTCCGCCAGCAAGCGCTGACTGGCCGGCATTGACTCCCCAACCTATAAAAACAATTACTGCAGCGATTAATGCTACGATACCCTGAAGACAAATTAATTTAAATGCGGCAAGCCTATACGGCCTTGCTAACCTATTAGTCACGTTTTGTTAACCTTTAGAACGTTAAATTGTCAGGGTATGAAAACTGGCGAAATTATACTGATTCCTACCAGTTTTGCAACTTGAGTCGACCCTTTGTAGTGCAAAAACACCACAAATGTCTCTTTTTGGACATGTTATTAATTAATGACGGGAATAGTCTTAATTTATACGGCTTAAAATGCCATCCAACTCATCAAGAGTTGTATAAGAGATAACCAGTTTGCCTTTGCCTTTTTTATTGTAGTTTATTTCTACTTTGGCGCCTAAATTTTCAGCAAGTTTTTGTTCTAACTGTTTGACATCCGGATCTTTTTCTTGCACTTCTTTTTTCGGAGCTGGTTCTAAGATAGAGCGAACTAATTTTTCAGTTTCACGAACAGTCAACGCTTTAGCAACGGCTAATCTAGCAGCATCTGACTGCGCTTCGCCTTCAAGTGCCAATAAACAACGTGCATGACCCATTTCGATGTCGCCATGCTCTAACAAAATTTTAACATCTTCGTTAAGATTATTTAGACGTAGTAAATTAGTCACAGTCGTACGCGATTTACCAACAGCTTCGGCGACTTGTTGATGAGTGAGTTCAAATTCGTTAAGTAAACGATTCAATGCAATCGCTTCTTCCATCGCGTTTAGGTCTTCACGTTGGATATTTTCAATCAATGCGATTGCAACGGCGGCTTCATCTGGTACATCTTTGATGATACATGGAACAGCATCTAATTTTGCAAGTTGAGCAGCACGCCAACGACGTTCACCAGCAATAATTTCATATTTGTCTGCACCAATTTGGCGCACAACAATTGGCTGAATGATGCCTTGAGCACGAATTGAGCTGGCTAACTCTTCTAGCGCTTCTTCAGACATGTCTTTACGCGGTTGATATTTACCCGATTGTAAAAACTCAATCGCTAATTTTTGCAGCTCACCTTTGCTTTGCTCTGCAACAACTTCAGAGACTTGCTCTGGTGTTGCTGTCGCTTGTTGCTGATTATTTGCACTTGGGGCAGGTTTTGATGAACTTAATAAAGCGTCGAGTCCTCGGCCTAAACCGCGTTTTTTAGCAGACATGTTATTTTTTTACCTCGAAGTTAGGCTACTGCTGAAGATGTTTTCTCTTTTCTACGTAACATTTCGCCGGCTAGGGCTAAGTAAGCTTTAGCACCACTTGATGCACGGTCATAATACATGGCAGGGGCACCAAAACTCGGCGCTTCTGCTAAACGGACATTACGTGGGATAACGGTACGATATACTTTATCGCCAAAATGTTGTTTGAGTTGTTCTGATACATCATTTGCAAGGCGATTGCGCGGATCATACATGGTGCGCAAAATCCCTTCAATTGTTAACGCTGGATTTACTAGCTTAGATAGCTGCGTAATGGTATCCATTAATGCCGTTAAACCTTCAAGGGCATAATACTCACATTGCATCGGAACTAAAATCGAATCTGCGGCAGCCATTGCATTAACAGTAAGCATGTTAAGTGAAGGCGGGCAGTCGATAAAAATGAAATCGTATTGATCTTGAATTTGTTCAAGCGCATTACGTAAACGCACTTCACGAGCAAACAATTCCATTAGTTTAACTTCAGCGGCAGTCACATCGCCATTAGCAGCAATTAAGTGATACTCACCTGAGGTTTCTTTATTGATCACTTCATCGATTGGTGTTTCTTCAATCAATAAATCGTAAATAGTCGCAACATCACCGTATTTATCGACACCACTACCCATGGTAGCGTTTCCTTGCGGATCAAGATCGATTAATAACACTTTACGCTTCGTCGCGGCCATCGATGCCGCGAGATTCACAGCGGTGGTTGTTTTACCAACACCACCTTTTTGGTTTGCTAATGCGATGACTTTTGCCACAGTGCTCTGATCCCTAGTCTTTAGATAGAATGATTAGATGTCTTTGCGCATCTAACTCAGGTACTTCCAAGCTGATTTTTTCATCAAACTTAATACCTTTAGGTAATGAGTCTAGTTCTTCGCTTGGAAATACGCCTTTTAAGGCGATAAATTTACCTGAATGATCAATCAAGTGCGCACACCAGTCAACCATATCTTGTAAAGAGGCGAATGCACGACTTAATACACCATCTAATTTAACACTTGGTTGATATTCTTCAACTCTAGACTGCACTGGGGTTACATTTTCAAGACCAAGTGCATGTTTTACCTGCATCAAAAAGCGCACGCGTTTACCTAAACTATCTAACAATACAAATTGTGTATCAGGTAAAGCGATGGCTAATACGATACCCGGTAAACCAGGACCCGTACCTACATCAATGTAATGTTTGCCTTTAAGGTGTGGTGCAACAACTAAGCTATCCATAATATGTTTAACCATCATTTCTTCAGGTAAACGAACAGAGGTTAAGTTATACGCTTTGTTCCACTTGTCTAATAATTCAACATATTGCACAAGTTGTTGTTGCTGTTTTTCTGTTAGCGCAATATCAGTTTGCGCTAACAGCGAAGTTAATTGTTGTTGTAACACTGTATTCCTCACCAACTACGCAGTCTTGCGCAGTAAGCCTTGCTTTTTCAGATAGACTAATAATAGCGAAATAGCAGCAGGGGTGATACCTGAAATACGTGACGCTTGGCCAATTGTATCTGGACGACTATCAGTAAGCTTTGCGATAACCTCATTTGATAAACCAGAAACAGTTGAATAATCAAAGTCTTTTGGTAATACAGTTTGTTCATGACGTAGCTGCTTATTGATCTCATCTTGCTGACGAGCAATATAGCCTGCGTACTTAGTATGGATCTCAACTTGCTCAAGTGCAGCTTGGTTATCAAACTCAGAACCTAAACCATCGATCGCCATTAAGTCGTTATAACGAATTTCAGGACGGCGGATCAGATCTTCAAGGCTCGCTTCACGAGTCAGTGGTGTTTTTAATAATGCATTTACTTGATCAACAGCAACGTGATCTTTGTGGATCCATGTTTCTTTTAAACGTTGCGTTTCTTTTTCGATGATTTCCATTTTTTCGTTAAAGGCAGCCCAACGAGCATCGTCAACTAAGCCAAGTTCACGGCCTTTCTCAGTTAAACGAATGTCGGCATTATCTTCACGAAGTAATAAACGGTATTCAGCACGGCTAGTAAACATACGGTACGGTTCTTTAGTACCTAATGTTGCTAGGTCGTCAATGAGTACACCTGTGTATGCTTCATCACGACGAGGTGTCCAAGACTCTTTACCTTGTACTTGTAATGCGGCGTTCATACCCGCAATTAAACCTTGTGCGCCTGCTTCTTCGTAACCGGTTGTACCATTGATTTGGCCTGCGAAGAATAAACCATTAATAAACTTAGTTTCTAATGATTGCTTTAAGTCGCGCGGATCAAAGAAGTCATACTCAATCGCATAACCAGGACGACAAATATGTGCATTTTCAAAACCAGTGATTGATTGCACAATTTCAAGCTGTACATCAAACGGTAAGCTCGTTGAAATACCATTTGGATATAATTCGTATGATGTTAAACCTTCAGGCTCAACAAAGATTTGATGTTTGTCTTTATCAGCAAAACGCACGATCTTATCTTCGATTGAAGGGCAGTAACGTGGACCAATACCTTCAATTACACCTGAATACATAGGTGAGCGATGTAAGTTATTGCGGATCACATCATGTGTTTTTTCATTTGTATAAGTGATGTAACACGGGATCTGCTGTGGGTGATCCGATTGTTTACCCATAAATGAGAATACAGGCGTAGGGGTATCACCAGGCTGTTCTTGCATCTTGCTAAAATCAACAGTTCGCGCATCAATACGAGGAGGCGTGCCTGTTTTTAAGCGATCAACACGGAAAGGTAATTCACGTAATCGCTCTGCAAGTGCAATTGAAGGTGGATCACCGGCACGACCACCTTTGAAGTTCTCTAAACCAATATGGATCTGACCACCTAAGAAAGTACCTACGGTAAGAACCACAGAAGGCGCACTAAAACGAAGACCCATTTGCGTTACAACACCGATTACTCGATCACCTTCAACGATTAGATCGTCACATGATTGTTGGAAGATCTTTAAGTTTTCTTGATGTTGTAAAGTGTGTTGAATAGCTGCTTTATACAAAGCACGGTCAGCTTGTGCACGCGTAGCACGTACTGCAGGGCCTTTAGATGAGTTTAAAGTACGAAATTGAATACCGCCTTTATCAATAGCCTGAGCCATTGCACCACCAAGAGCATCGATCTCTTTAACTAAATGGCCTTTACCAATACCGCCAATTGCCGGGTTACAAGACATTTGACCAAGGGTATCCATATTATGAGTTAGCAATAGGGTATTCATGCCCATGCGAGCAGATGCTAATGCAGCTTCAGTACCTGCATGTCCACCACCTACAACAATAACATCAAAACGTTCGTGAAAAATCATTTATGGGATCCTACTTAATCGACCAGCAAAACTTTGTAAAGGGAGCGTATTCTACCTAGAAATTTAGAGAAGATAAATGATTAAACAGTGCTCAAGATCTAAGTGGGTGATCTCTAATAATATAAAGGATCTTTTAAAGAGATCTTTTATTACTCTTACTACTAGTAACGGCTAGATCTGTTGATAATGTTTGCTTTACTATTTAAAACATGATCTTAACGCAGATCTAAAGGTGTTAATATGATCGGATCTTCCCGCGTAAAAGCTTTGATCAAAAGGGGTATTTATACACAGGGCAATATCGATTGGATCTTATCCAAGGGATAAACTAGGTTAAAATCGCAGTTAGATCAGTGTTTATCCACAATCCGATCTAAATTATCAGTAAATTGTGGGTAACTTTTATAACAACGATCAACACCGATCGGCTTAATTGAGCCCTGCTGATTCGATCCAGCTTGGTAACCAGGCTAATGCCGTGTCTTCTGGCAATGCTTCATCAAGAATATTTAGCTCTAAGCGTTCTGCCACGCGGTTTGCGCCTTTATTAGCTAATAACTCATCTAGATTACGGCCTGCATAGTTATAGGTGTCGTAACTAGTGTCACCTAATCCGATCACACTGTAGTTTAATCCTTTAAGATCAGCCTGTTGGTTAATAGACTCAACAAATGGCAGTAGGTTCTCTGGGTAGTCTCCCGCGCCGTATGTAGAAGTACATAACAACCAAATAGTATCTTGCTGATCAATATCATCAAATACAGGCTGTTCATGAAGCTGCACTTGGATCCCTTGTTGTTCAAGGGCTTCTGCTAGTTGCTCTGCCACGTATTCTGCAGATCCCATTTGGCTGCCAACGATGATATTTACTGATTGCATGTGATTGATCATGTATAGAAATAAGTGGCCACATGATAACTAAGTTAGGGTGTGAGTAAAGCGTTGAATTACGATCTGAATAAGTTTTTCTGCTTAAAATGACAGCTTTAATTCATTGTTTTTTATAATCTACTGTTTTTAATAGTTTTTTATATTTATTCATAAATTAAACCCTTTGATCAAGCTGTTAATAAATTTGGGGAAAGTTCTGATCAAGCTAAATATTGGAAACTGTATAACTTTGCTAAGTTGTTGATCTTTAATTATGTGTAAGCGCTTAATTTTTCAGATCTGATAAAAATAGTGAGTATGATCGTTTTGTGGATAGATCGCTTGTTGATAACGATCGGTTTGCAATTTGCGATCAATAAAATAGATCGGAAAAAACTTAAATAAGCGCTAATAAAGGCTGTTTTTAAGAAAATTAGTTATCAAAAAGGGCTGTTGTATGAAAATAAATTCAAATTTCCGCGTTTTTTTATGATCAAATCAGCCTTTAGATCTAAAAAAGCCCCAAATGTGGATAACATTTTTAGCTAAATTCGATCTTAAAAGCTGTTTTGATCTAATTTTTAGCTCGCTAAGTTAGTTTTCGATCTGAGTTAAACTGGTTTTTATCGTATTACCGACTAGATCATAGAGTGAATTACCCAATGAAAACCGTTTTGCACCACCAGCGAAAGCGGCTTTTGCTGAGTTAAAATTGCTCATTGCCATCACATTTAATGGCATATCTATTGTGTTAGCTAAGCTGGTTATGTGCTCTATGTTAGTTAAGCCGGGCACAAACAGACCGTCTGCACCTGCATCTTGATACGCTTTCGCACGCTCTAATGTTGCTTGAAAAGGGGAGTCACTAACAAAGTAGGTATCGGTTCTGGCGTTTATAAATAAACCACCGAAGCCATTTTCGTTAAGTGCTTTTTTTATCTCACTAATAATAGTGCATTGTTGTTCGATAGATCTCAGTGCATTAGTGTCTTTATCTGAGTCCTCTATGTTGATGCCTACAACTCCTAATCTTGCTAACGCCAAAACGTTTTCGCTAATTTGCAGCGGATCATTACTGTAGCCTGACTCTAAATCCACAGAGAGTGGAATATGAAGGTGTTCGGTTAAGCTTTTAGCTAGTGCTAATTGAGTTTTAAAAGAAATGTTTTCACCATCAGCTAACCCTAAACTTGCCGCAATACCCCAGCTGGTTGTTGCTACTGCTTTAGCTCCCGCAGCTTGGATGAATTGTGCTGAACTAAGATCCCACGCATTAGCGAGTACAAAGCCCCCATGCTGGTGGTGTAATTGGTGAAAGAGTTGATATTTGTCCATGATGTCCTCCGTTTAATGACATCGCTAGACTAATTGATATGAGGTTAATTACTGGCTGGTTTCGGCCCTGAACCGATAATTGCTTACTGGACTAAAAACAAAAAAGAGTCGCAAGACTCTTTTTTATAATATTGATGACCGGAATTTATTTACCGATACAGAACGAACTAAAGATTTTCCCTAGTAGGTCATCAGAGGTAAATTCACCTGTTATCTCATTTAAGAACTGTTGAGTTAGGCGTAATTCTTCAGCCAAGATCTCACCGGCAATATGCATCTCTAGTTGCTCTTTACCTGTGTTTAAATGATAGGCTGCATGATCAAGTGCATCTAAGTGACGACGGCGTGCCATGAATCCACCTTCTGTGGCACCTTGAAAACCTATACATGCCTTTAAGTGAGTACGAACTAACTCTATACCCTCAGCATTTTTGGCGCTTAAACGGATCACCGGATATTGATCATGTTCATCCATACCGACATTTTCACCGGAAATATCGGCTTTATTTCGGATCACAGTAACACCCATCCCCTCTGGTAACTTGGCCATAAACTCTGGCCAAATATCATGAGGATCAGTGGCTGATGTGTCTGTGCCGTCTAACATAAATAGTACGCGATCGGCTTGGTTAATTTCATCCCATGCGCGTTCAATACCAATTTGCTCTACTTTATCTGGGCTTTCACGCAGGCCTGCGGTATCAATAATATGTAGTGGCATACCATCAATGTGGATATGTTCGCGTAATACGTCACGTGTTGTACCAGCTATTTCGGTAACGATGGCTGCATCACGGCCAGCTAACGCATTAAGTAGGCTTGATTTACCTGCGTTAGGGCGACCCGCAATAACAACACGCATACCTTCACGCATGATGCTACCTTGTTTAGCTTGCTGAGTTACATTCTCTAACTGATCAATAATGGCATTGAGATCTGTTGATACTTTACCGTCTGATAAAAAGTCGATTTCTTCATCAGGAAAATCAATTGCAGCTTCAACATACATACGTAGGTGAATGACTTTCTCCACCAGCGTTTCAATATGTTTAGAGAATTCACCTTGCAGTGATTGGAGGGCGCTTTTTGCTGCCTGTTCACTGGTTGCATTAATTAAATCGGCAATTGCCTCTGCTTGAGTTAAATCAAGCTTATCATTCATAAATGCGCGCTCAGAGAACTCACCTGGTTTTGCTAAACGTACACCGTCAATTTGGCTAATTTCTTTTAATAGCATATCTAATACGACAGGGCCGCCGTGACCTTGTAGTTCTAGTACGTCTTCGCCGGTAAATGAATTTGGCCCTTGGAAGTAAATAGCAATACCTTGGTCAAGCTGTTCACCGCTCAAGCTCTTAAATGGTACATAGTCTGCGTAACGTGTTTTAGGACAACGGCCAATAATCTGTTCTGCCACTGTTTTAGCTAAGCTGCCAGAGACGCGAATAATACCAACCCCACCACGTCCTGGTGCGGTCGCTTGTGCTGCAATTGTGTCTTGATTAATCATGCGATGAAATAATGCCAATAAAAGAATGAATGCTGGCTCTATTGTAACCTATGGCTTAATTTCATGCGAATAGCTGTTTGAGTAATGAAGTAGCAAAAGTTTGATGTAAGTAATACTTTATTTAGCTTTAATTAATAATAAACGACCATTGCAAATGATAATTATATTCATTACCATGTTGCGCATTCTAAATCTTATCGTTTTTTATTATGCGTCTTTCTGCTGTTTTTATTGCACTTGCTGCTGGTTTTTCGGGCGTTGCCCATGCTCAAACTGAAGTGACTACTTCTGATCAAAGTGATTCTAAAGAACTCGAAAAAATAGAAGTTGTTGGCCGTGCGTTTTCTTTATATCGCCCAACCGAGTCTAGCTTTGCTACTCGTACCAATACACCTTTAGAGAAAATTCCTCAGTCAATTCAAATTTTGCCGCAGGAGCTGATCAGTGATCAGGCTGCTCGCCAAATTACCGACCTTTATAGCAATATAGCTGGTGTTAATGCCTTTAGTTATTCAGGCGTGACATTCCGTGGCTTTCGCCAAGATGAGATTTTATATGATGGTGTAAAGGGCGACCCTTTCAATGGCTTTGCTGTACCGCAATTATTTAATATTGAACAAGTTGCGGTTTTAAAAGGACCTGCTGGCGCTATATACGGTAGTGGTAATCCGGGTGGTATTATTAACTATGTAACTAAGAAGCCTAAATTCACCAGTGAACATAGTATTGAAGTTGAAGTAGGTAATGATGACTTCTTCAGTGGTGCATTAGAAAGCACTGGAACATTGAGTGAATCACTTGATAATCATGCTTACCGTGTTGGTCTTTACCGTGATACTGAAAAGCCATTCCGTGCTAATACTAGCAGCGATAATACCATTGTTGATCTTGGTTATACGTGGCTTATCAACAGTGCAACCGAATTGACCACTCAGTATACCTATATAGAGCAAGAGTTGGGTGGGGCACGTTTACGTGGTGTACCTGCTGATGATAATGGCAATTTTTTAACTGATATTAGCTGGAATCATAACGAGGCGACAGACTTTCAAAATGTTGAAGCCCATGTCTATCAGGCAACTTTAAAACATGAGTTTAATGATGTTTGGCGCACAGATGTCACAGCACGTTATTTTGATAACAAAGAAGTGCAAAACTACCATGAACCAAGAGGCCTCGTTGATACAGATGACGACGGTATTGTTGATTGGAGCCATCGTGAGTTTCGTGATCAAGTACGTGAGAACGAAGGCTTTAGCTTAACAGCTAATGCGATTGCAGAATTTATAGTTGCAGACATGCAGCATCAAGTGCTGTTTGGTAGTGATTGGTATGAACATGATTTTGAAAGCGTCTACCGTACAGCTACGCAACAAAGTAAAGGTGGCCCAGTACCAGGACTTGATCTTAACAACCCTGAGTATGGTTTAACCTCTGCAGATGATTATGATCTTGATAGTATTACCCCACGGCTTGGTAAAACGAATAGCACCCGCTTTGGTGCTTACTTGCAAGATCAACTAGATATCACCGCTAATTGGAGTGTGACAGCTGGCTTAAGGTATGATCGTTTTGAAGATAAAGATCTGTTAAATCAAACCGAGTTTTCTGATAGCGACTTAACCTACCGTATTGGTACCAGCTATAATATTAATAATATGTTCTTCCCTTATGCGCTACATGGCACTGGCTTTGTGCCGCAAAGTGCGAGTAATCAAGAAACAGCAAAGGGCGGTCCGTTCTCGCCGGAGACTAGCCGCATTAACGAGTTAGGTTTAAGAACCAAGCTATTAGCAGACACACTTGCTGTTAATATGGCTGTGTACGATATTGTCCGCGAAAACATCCTGCAGCCTAGCTTATTAGGTGATGTTGCAGGTGACGGCGTTGATGACTTAGTTGCTGTTGGTGAAGTACAAAGTAAGGGCTTTGAACTTGAAGTGGTTGGTGACATCACTGAGCGCTGGGTAGTTACTGCAAGCTACGCTTATAATGATACCCGTATAACTAAAGCCAACGACAGCATTCGTAACCAAATTCCAGATAGCGATAAATTTGCTAACGCGCCGCAAAATACCCTAGGTATATGGACACGCTATGAGCTACCTAGCTTATCGTCATCTATTTCTGCTGGCTTAGATTATGTTGATGAACAGCTTAGTTTAGGTGGTCAACGTGTTAAACCTTACACTGTTTACAACATGGCGTGGCAAACAACCGTTGATAACTGGCAATGGCAGCTATCAGTTAAGAACCTATTTGATAAAGAATACGCAAGCAGTGGCTTTATCGAGCGAACAGGGCACTTTCCTGGTGAGCCACGCCGTGTCTATTTAAGTGCTAAATACAGTTTTTAATGGTGGCGTGTGAACGCTAAAAGTTGGTTTAACTTACATTCTTGGGCAGGACTCTTCGTTGGAGTCCTGCTTTTTGTTACCTGTGTATCGGGAACACTCGCTACGTTAAGTCATGAACTCGAGTACTTAACAGACGCTAAATACCGTGCTTTAACTTCTTCTGCTTCGACTAACTACCCAGCTCTCGAAAACACTCTTAATAAGCATTATCCGCAAGCTCAGTTACTTTATATCCAACGTCATAAGCAAGATTACCTTGCCATTGAAGCGGCTCTTAAAGTCGGTGATTCATTTCGCTTTGTTTATTTAGATGCTGCAACGGGTCGCTTACTAGGTGAAGGAGAGTGGGCGCGGATATCGCGGTTTTTACGTAACTGGCATATGAACTTGTCGATGGGCTGGATGGGTAAACTAATCGTCACCAGTTTGAGTATTTTACTCGTTATTTTATTGGTCTCGAGTTTTTATGTGTATCGGCGCTGGTGGCAAGGCTTTATGAAAAAGCCTGCTGCGCTAAGCCTAGATAAACGTAGTAGTTGGTCTGATTGGCATAAGCTGTTAGGGCTTTGGAGTTTATGGTTTATTGCTGTGATGGCCATCACAGGGATTTGGTATCTGGTAGAACATGGGCTGCAAACCGCGAAGGTACCTCACTATGTCTCTAGTCCACCAGCCGTGAGTGAGTTTAAGAAACAAAGCCCTCGCAAAGATCTATCGCCAATTAGTTTAGCTACAGCTTATACAGCTGCTCAACAGGCATTTCCTAGCCTTGATATTCGCTATATTCGTTATCCTAATAAAGCGGAACAGCCTATTGAAGTACGTGGTTATAACGATGATATTTTACTACGCCTTCGTGCTAACCGGGTTTATTTAAAACCAAGTTCCGGTGAAGTTCTAGGCATACAAAAAGGGGAAGAACTCAACCTGCTTCCACGAATTAAAGACACCGCTGATCCGCTGCACTTTGGTAACTTTGCAGGAATTGGTACCAAGCTTATTTGGGGGCTATTTGGTGCATTGATGAGCTTTGTAAGCGCTGCTGGCATCTATATGAGTTGGCTTAGGGTTAAGCGTAAATCAACGGCTGTAAAGTGGCTTGGTTTATCTGGGGTGGTTGCAATCGGTTTGGTAGTTGCTTCGTTACTAACAACAAGTTTGAGCTTTACTGAACGCAGTGTGCCCAATCAAGTTTATTCTCCTATTCTCGGTTAGTTTTTTTTCAGGCATTAAAAAAGGCGCAGTTAGCGCCTTTTTATTGGGTTAAGAGTTTAGCCTCTTACCTTAATACCTTTTTTCTCCATACCGCGGTAGATGATTAGCATCTGTGCGATTGAGATAAGGTTCGATACTAACCAGTAAAGTACTAGGCCAGATGGGAACCATAAGAAGAAAATAGAGAATACAACTGGCATAAAGGTCATCATTTTTTGCTGCATAGGGTCAGTAACCGTCATAGGTTGCAGCTTTTGAGTGATGAACATACTTAAACCAAATAAAACAGGTAATACGTAGTATGGGTCCATTGCTGATAAGTCATTTAACCATAAAACGAATTCAGCATGACGTAGCTCAGTTGATTCTAAGAATACGTAGAATAACGCTAAGAAGATTGGCATTTGTAGTAACAGTGGGAAACAGCCACCCATAGGGTTCACTTTTTCTTTGCGGTACATTTCCATCATAGCTTGACCGAATTTTTGACGGTCATCACCATACTTCTCTTTTAGTGCAGCCATTTTAGGCTGTAAGGCACGCATCTTAGCCATTGACGTGTATTGTGCTTTAGTAAGCGGGTACATTGCCGTTTTAACGATAACCGTGATTGCAATGATAGCTAGACCCCAGTTACCTAGGATGCTGTGTAACCACTTAAGTAGTACGAATAATGGTTGTGAGATAAACCATAACCAACCATAGTCTACAGTTAGGTCTAAGTCTGGGTGGATTGCTTCTAGTACGTCAGACTCTTTCGGGCCCATGTAATAAGTTGAGCTAAGTGTTGCTTGCGTACCAGCTTGTACGTTAACTGCTTCACCTTTAGTACCAATAATTGCCGCATTACCAGCAACTAATTTGCTGTAAAGGGTATTTTGTTGGTCTTGCTTTGGTACCCACGCACTTACAAAGTAGTGTTGGATAAATGCAATGTAGCCGCCAGCTGTAGTGATGTTAAGGTTTTTATCAGCCATGTCTGAGAAGCTGTACTTTTCGTATGGCTCTTCTTCAGTACCAAATGCTGCGCCTAAGTAGTTTTGATCTACTAAGCTACCTTTTTCTTGTACTGTGCGTTTTACTTGCGTGTATAACTGAACTTGAATTGGATCAGCTGTTACGTTGTTTACTGTGTACTCTAAATCTACAGCGTAGTCGCCTTTTCTGAAGATATAAGTTTTAGTAAACGTCACACCTTTACTGTCAGTAAACTCAAGTGGTACACGTAGCTCATCACCCGTTAAAGTAAATGCTTTTTGTGTGGTTTTATAAACAGGGCGACCAGCAACAGTTGCGTCAGGACCATTTAAACCAATTAAGCCACTTTGCGAGAAGTATTGCTTACCATCGAACTCACCTAATAGCATGTAAGGTGTGTTACTGCCTTTTTCTTCTTCGTACTGAAGTAAGTCTGTTTCAATGATGTCACCACCACGGGTGTCAATTTTAACAGTGAATACGTCAGTTGTTACATCGATAACTGAGCGCTTTGCTGTCGTTACAGCTGGAACTTCACCGTCAGATGATGCAGGAATAAAGTCATCAGATTCTGGTGTTGTTGCGCCTAGTGTTTGTGTTGTGGCACTTGGATCAGCCTTTGGTGCGTTGTAGTCGTTATTCCATTCTTGAAATAATAAAAACGACACAAGCATCAAGCCGATTAATAAAAACGTGCGTTGCGATTCCATAACAGCTCTTATTTCTCGTGTTGGTGGTTAATATGATTTTTTGCCGGTACGGGATCATCCCCTCCAGCATGTAAAGGGTGGCATTTTAATATGCGTTTAACAGCTAACCAACTGCCTTTTACACTTCCATGCAAATTAATTGCTTGAATAGCGTAACTAGAGCAGGTTGGATTAAAACGACAATGCGGGCCTAATAGTGGGCTTATCCATTTTTGATAGCCGCGTATTAGCATGACTAAACAGCGCTTTGGAATAGCAACAAGTGGTTTAAGTAACCTCATGATGTGTCTGCCCCTGCGTTAATTTAGTCAATGGATACCATGAATTTAAATTCCCATCGTAGAATTTTAAATGCATGATTAAAAGGTGAGCTAAAGATACCTTAATTAAGCCTGTAATTCTATTGCTATCAGGCTTGTTTATTAGATTTAGCTGATTTATTCGGGCGTTTTTTAAATGGTGGTGGTTTAGGTGCACCAGGCTTGCAGCGTTCGTTAATTTTTCGCCACAATTTATTTAGTTGCTTTGTTAGCTCTTCGTTGGACTGTTCATCAATACCACTTTTAACCATAAGCACAATATCAATGTTATCGAGTTTATGTTGATTTAAACGGAAACTTTCGCGAGCAAGTCGTTTAATTCGATTACGTTGACAGGCTTTTTTAACTCGTTTTTTTGCGACCGTAAGACCTAATCGAGGATTAGTTTGGTCATTGCGTTTAGCTAATAGGGTAAAGAAAGGAGTCGCAGCGCGTGCTGGTTCATTAAAGATTCGAGAGTAATGCGAGGGAGTTAACAGACGTAACTCCCTGCTGAAGCTAAAGTCTTCCACTTATATATTAAGCAGAAAGAACTTTACGGCCTTTAGCACGACGACGAGCTAATACTTTACGGCCATTTGCTGTTGCCATACGAGCACGGAAACCGTGTGTACGTTTGCGTTTTAAAACGCTAGGTTGAAAAGTTCTTTTCATAACAATTCCATCCGATCGGTTAAGGTTAAAACATCCTATGCAGGTCGCGATCCTGGCACAGGTGCCATTGCGAGCGCGAGATATTATAGATGAAGACAACAAAAGTCAATCATTAAAACGCTGCAGAGGCCGTAATTATAAAGGATCCTTTTAACTGATCATATAGGATCATCATAAATAAGAAGTTTTCCACAGCCTCTGTATAAAAAGTGAATAAAAGCTTGGGAAAAGCCAATTCGATCGTAGAATTTGATCGCGATCTGGCTGCAAATTTGTTATGATCACTGTTCGAGCTTAAAAAATAATTTTCTTAAAAATCAGTGTTTTATTCTTTTATGTTGCTGAGATCATATTTTTCATAAAAATCAATCTTGTACTTGTGGATAAAGTACCTTCATAATAGTCGGTCTGGGCCAAGAAAGTTGGTCAAAGATTAGCAATAAATGTTTGATTTTCCATCATTAAAGATGAACGGGAATAAAAATTAAATCTCTGGGAGTTTAACTGTGTATCTGTCGGTTTGGCAAAGTTGTTTATATGTATTGCAAGATGAATTGCCTTCACAGCAATTCAGTATGTGGGTAAGACCACTTCAAGCAGAAAGTACCGAAGATACGTTGACTATATATGCACCTAACCGTTTTGTTTTGGATTGGGTGAGAGAAAAGTATTTAAACCGTATTAATGAACTACTCGTTGAAATTTGTGGTGATGAAGCACCTGAATTACGTTTTGATGTTGGTAGTAAACCTATTTTAAATGCCCAAGTGGCATCTGCACCGGCTGCAGCAGAAACAAGCGCATCTGTTCCACAACAAACTGCTGAAAAGCAACAGCCAAAACCTGAAAAAGCAGCGGTCGAACCTGCACCAAAATCAGGCTATAAATCAAACATTAAAGAAAATTATACCTTTGATAGCTTTGTTGAAGGTAAATCAAATCAATTAGCAAAAGCCGCAGCGACTCAAGTTGCAGATAACCCAGGTTCTGCATTTAACCCTGTATTTATATACGGTGGTACTGGCTTAGGTAAAACTCACTTATTACATGCTGTTGGCAACGGTATTATGGCTAATAAGCCAGACGCGAAAATTGTTTATATGCACTCAGAGCGATTTGTGCAAGACATGGTTAAAGCGCTACAAAATAATGCTATCGAAGAATTTAAACGTTATTACCGAAGTGTTGATGCATTGATGATTGATGACATTCAATTTTTCGCTAATAAAGAACGCTCACAAGAAGAGTTCTTTCATACCTTCAACGCTTTACTTGAAGGAAATCAACAGATTATTTTAACTTCAGACCGCTATCCAAAAGAGATAGAAGGGGTTGAAGATCGCCTTAAATCACGTTTTGGTTGGGGCTTAACCATTGCTATTGAGCCGCCAGAACTTGAAACGCGCGTTGCTATTTTGATGAAAAAAGCGCAGCAAAGTAAAATTAATTTACCTCACGAAGTTGCCTTTTTTATCGCGAAAAAATTACGCTCAAATGTGCGTGAATTAGAAGGGGCTTTAAACCGCGTTATTGCTAATGCAAACTTTACTGGTCGTCCGATTTCAATCGACTTTGTAAAAGAAGCGCTACGTGACTTACTTGCGCTGCAAGATAAACTGGTAACGATAGATAATATTCAACGCACTGTTGCGGAGTATTACCGTATTCGTGTATCAGATTTACTATCTAAACGCCGTAGCCGTTCAGTAGCAAGACCACGTCAAGTGGCCATGGCATTATCAAAAGAACTTACAAATCACAGTTTACCTGAGATTGGCGACGCCTTTGGTGGTCGTGATCACACAACTGTATTACACGCTTGTCGTAAAGTTAAATCACTACGTGACGAAAGCCACGAAGTGAAAGAAGATTATCAAAACTTAATAAGAACCTTGTCATCTTAAGGCCGACTTTATTATGCAAATAACAATATCAAGAGAGCAATTTTTAAAACCTTTAGTTCAAGTGTCTGGTGCGATTGAGCGTAAGCACACCTTACCGATTTTATCGAACGTACTGTTAGTTGTTGAAAACGGACAACTTTCGATGACGGGAACCGATCTTGAAATTGAATTAGTAGCGAGTGTGTTTGTCGGTGAAGACACCACAGATACGCAACTCACTTTACCAGCTAAAAAGTTACTCGATATTTGTAAAAGTTTACCTGATGGCTCAGACCTTACGTTAAGTAGCCAAGATCATCAGTTACTACTAACAAGTGGTAAAAGCCGTTTTTCTTTAACTACGCTGGCCGCTGAAGATTTTCCGAATCTTGAGCAGTGGGATGGTGAAGTTGAATTTCAACTAACGCGTTTAGAATTGCGTAAACTTTTAGAAAGCACACACTTTTCTATGGCGAATCAAGATGTACGTTATTACTTAAACGGTATGTCATTTGAAGTTGATAACGCAGATATTAAAACAGTGGCTACAGATGGTCACCGTTTGGCAATTGCACAAAAGCAATTGCCACAGTCTTTAAATACACAACGTCAGTTAATTATTCCACGTAAAGGTGTACAAGAAATTATGCGCCTAATGGTGGCTGATGATGAACTAGTTACCATTCAATTTGGTGCTAACCATATTCGTATTATTGATACTGAGTTTACATTTACTAGTAAACTAGTTGATGGTCGTTTCCCTGATTATCGTCGAGTATTGCCACGTGGTGGTGATAAAGTGATTACTGCTAACCGTGAATGGCTTCGTAGTGCTTTCCAACGTGTGTCTATTTTATCGAATGAAAAATTCCGTGGTGTACGTTTAAATCTGTCTGAAGGTTTATTAAAAATTACAGCAAACAACCCTGAGCAAGAACAAGCTGAAGAGGTGGTTGAAGTAATGTACCAAGGCGGCGAACTTGAAATTGGCTTTAACGTTTCTTATGTGCTTGATGTACTTAATACATTAAAAACAGAAGATGTAACCTTTACGCTTGCAGACTCTAATAGCAGTGCGCTAATTGAAGGTGCAGGTGACGAAGAAGCTATGTACGTTGTAATGCCGATGCGCCTATAAGCTTATATGAGTTTAAGTCATTTAAGCCTCAATAATTTTCGGAATATTGAGGCGCTGACACTTGAGCCGGTTAATGGCATTAACATTATCTATGGCGAAAATGGCAGCGGAAAAACCAGTCTCCTTGAGGCGATATATTTCCTTTCTCACGGTAAATCATTTCGTACCGCCAAACATAAAAATATCATTCAGCATCAACAAGACAAGTTTGTTATTCATGGTCGCAAAGCGCTGCATGATTTGTCTATTCCGATTGGTATAAGCAAAAACCAAGCGGGTGAAACGTCTTTAAAAATTCAGGGAAAAACGAGCCGTAAAATCTCTGAATTAGCTCAACTAGTGCCGGTGCAAGTGATTACTCCAGAAAGCTATTCGTTGTTTTTTGGTGGCCCAAAAGAGCGTAGAAAATTTCTCGATTTAGGATTGTTCCACGTGGAACATGACTTTTTTTACTTGTGGCAGTCTTTTAATAAAGTACTGAAACAACGTAATGCTTTATTAAAAAGTAAACCTAGAGATTATTTCGAACAGATCAAGTTTTGGGATAAAGAATTTGTTAGACTAGCTGAACAAATAAATAATCTAAGAATCGCGTATATAAGTAGGTTTAAGCAGCAGTTTTTTGATAAAATGTGTGCAGAATTAACGCTTGTAAGCGATTTAGAAATTAACTTTCATGCGGGTTGGAAAGAGAGTGAAACGCTCTCAGAGGCGCTTGAGCAAAGCTTTGAACGTGATGCCAAACAAGGTTTCACAAGTAAAGGTCCGCATAAAGCTGATTTTAGTTTTAGTGTTTCTGGTAACAGTGTAGAAAATACCTTTTCTCGCGGTCAATTGAAGCTCTTGCTTTATGCGTTAAAAGTAACGCAAAATAGCTTAATTGAGTCAGAAACAGATAAGCAATCTATATTGCTAATAGATGACTTACCTTCAGAACTAGGTGAAGATACAAAAGAAAAAGTGGGTCAACTTCTGACTCATTGCGATTCGCAACTTTTTATCTCTTCAATTTTATCTGAAAGTATTTCTGCTGTGGTGGAACCCATGCAACGAGAACTAAAAATGTTCCACGTGAAACATGGCAACCTAATAACAAGATAAGTGGGATTAACCATGTCTGAGAATTACGATTCGTCGAGTATTAAAGTACTTAAAGGATTAGACGCAGTAAGAAAGCGTCCAGGAATGTATATAGGGGACACCGATGACGGTACAGGCCTTCACCATATGGTGTTTGAGGTTGTTGATAACTCTATCGATGAAGCCTTAGCTGGTCATTGTGATGATATTTTTGTAACGATTCACTTAGACGGTTCAGTGTCTGTAAGAGATAACGGTCGTGGTATTCCTACGTCTATTCATGAAGAAGAAGGTGTTTCAGCGGCTGAAGTTATCATGACGGTACTTCATGCTGGTGGTAAGTTCGATGATAACTCATATAAAGTATCTGGTGGCTTACACGGTGTAGGTGTTTCGGTAGTAAATGCACTATCTGAAAAGCTGCAACTGACCATTCGTCGTGAAGGAAAAATTCACCAACAAACATATACTATGGGTGTACCAGATGCGCCATTAGCTATAATTGGTGATGCAACAGACACAGGTACTGAATTACGTTTCTGGCCAAGTGGTGAAACATTCACTGACCTTAACTTCCACTACGATATTTTAGCAAAGCGTTTACGTGAGCTTTCGTTCTTAAACTCTGGTGTAAGTATCATTCTTACTGATGAGCGCGAAGAATCTAAGAATGACCACTTCAAATATGACGGTGGTATCCAAGCATTCGTAGAATATCTAAACCGTAACAAAACACCTGTACATAAAAGTGTTTTCCACTTTACCCATGAGCGTGAAGAAGACGGTATTAGTGTAGAAGTTTCAATGCAATGGAACGATGGCTTCCAAGAGAGCATTTACTGTTTCACAAACAACATTCCACAACGTGATGGTGGTACGCACTTAGCTGGCTTTAGAGCAGCATTAACACGTACGCTAAATAACTACATGGAAAAAGAAGGCTTTAACAAAAAAGCGAAAACAACAAGTAATGCAACGGGTGATGATGCTCGTGAAGGCTTAACTGCGGTTGTAAGTGTTAAAGTTCCTGATCCTAAGTTCTCATCACAAACTAAAGACAAACTAGTATCAAGTGAAGTTAAGTCTGCTGTAGAACAAGCAATGGCAGAAAAATTAACAGAGTTCTTATTAGAAAACCCTGTTGATGCTAAAACAGTTGTTGGCAAAATTATTGATGCAGCACGAGCTCGTGAAGCAGCACGTAAAGCACGTGAAATGACACGCCGTAAAGGTGCAATGGATTTAGCTGGCTTACCAGGTAAATTGGCAGACTGCCAAGAAAAAGATCCAGCACTTTCTGAACTATACATAGTGGAGGGTGACTCTGCAGGTGGTTCAGCTAAGCAGGGTCGTAACCGTAAAAACCAAGCAATTTTGCCACTTAAAGGTAAGATTCTTAACGTAGAAAAAGCACGCTTTGATAAGATGCTTTCTTCTCAAGAAGTCGCAACTCTAATCACTGCATTAGGCTGTGGTATTGGTCGTGATGAATATGACCCAGAAAAGCTACGTTATCATCGTATCATTATCATGACCGATGCGGACGTGGATGGTTCTCACATTCGTACCTTACTACTGACTTTCTTCTACCGTCAAATGCCAGAGATTGTAGAAAAAGGCTTTATCTATATTGCGCAACCACCACTTTATAAAGTGAAAAAAGGTAAGCAAGAACGCTACATTAAAGATGATCCAGCGCTTGTTGATTACTTAACATCATTAGCATTAAACAATGCTGCACTTTATACAAGCGAAGGTGCATCTGCACTTGAAGGTGAAGAGCTAGAAAGAATCGTTCACGACTATCAAAATACAGTTAAAGTGATTGAGCGCTTAAAACGTAAATATCCAAACTCGGTTATGGAACGTTTAATTTATCAAAGCGAAATTACCGAAGCTGATTTAGCAGATGAAGCAAAAGTTAAAGAGTGGACTAATACTCTAGTTGACGACTTAATTGCACGTGATGAAGATGCAACTATCTTCCATGCGGGCACTGAGCACGATACTGAGCGCAACATGTATTATCCTGTTGTGAATATTCGTCAGCATGGTGTGGATAAAGCTCATGTACTAAACCATGACTTCATCACATCGCGTGACTACAAACGCATTGCAGCGACAGGCGTAAACATTGCTAACTTACTTGAAGAAGGGGCATATGTTCAACGCGGTGAGAAAACTCTTGCTGTTGATAACTTTGTGGATGCATTAGAGTGGTTAATCAATGAATCGAAGCGTGGCCTTTATATCCAACGCTATAAAGGACTTGGTGAGATGAACCCAGATCAGCTTTGGGAAACCACTATGGACCCAGATGCTCGTCGTATGTTGAAAGTAACAATTGAAGATGCAGTAGCGGCAGACCAATTGTTTGCGACTCTAATGGGTGACCAAGTTGAGCCGCGTCGTGACTTCATCGAAACGAATGCGCTACGTGTAGTTAACCTAGACGTATAACGCGAAATTAAGAATTAAAAAGGAGCCAACTGGCTCCTTTTTTTATTGCTGAAAAAGCACAAACTGCTTAAAACCTTACTGCACACAAGGTATACTGAGAGCAATTTTCAGACTAAACGCACCAGATACTATAAGCCAAATATGCAAAAATATGACGTTAAAACCTTTCAAGGTTTGATCCTGGCTTTACAGGACTATTGGGCACAGCAAGGCTGTGTGATTGCTCAACCACTCGATATGGAAGTGGGAGCAGGGACATTTCATCCGTTAACTTTCTTAAAGTCGATTGGCCCAGAGCCAATGTCGAGCGCGTATGTTCAACCATGCCGCCGTCCAACTGATGGTCGCTATGGTGAAAACCCGAACCGTTTACAGCATTACTACCAATTCCAAGTTGTATTAAAGCCATCACCAGAAAACATTCAGGAGCTCTATTTAGGCTCTTTAGCTGCTGTTGGTATTGATACACTAACTGATGAAGTTCGCTTCGTAGAAGACAACTGGGAGTCGCCTACATTAGGTGCATGGGGTTTAGGTTGGGAGATCTGGTTAAACGGCATGGAAGTAACTCAGTTCACTTACTTCCAGCAAGTAGGTGGCTTAGAGTGCTCACCAGTAACCGGTGAAATCACTTATGGTCTTGAGCGTTTAGCTATGTATATTCAGGGCGTAGATAGTATCTATGACCTAGTATGGGCAGACGGTCCTATGGGTCGTGTGACATACGGTGATGTATTCCATCAAAACGAAGTAGAGCAGTCAGCTTATAACTTCGAACAAGCGGATGTTGAGTTCTTATTTGCACAGTTCGATCACTGTGAAAAAGAAAGCGAAAAGCTAATTGAAGCAGGCTTACCATTACCAGCTTATGAGCAAGTAATGAAAGCATCACATGCGTTTAACTTATTAGACGCTCGTCACGCTATCTCAGTAACAGAACGTCAACGTTATATCTTACGTGTTCGTGCTTTATCTAAAGCATGTGCGCAAAGTTACTATGATGCCCGTGAAGCTCTTGGTTTCCCGCTTTGTAAGGATTAAGAATTAGCATGTCAGCAGAAAATTTATTAGTAGAAATTGGCACTGAAGAGTTGCCACCGAAAGCACTTCGTAAACTTGCTGAGTCGTTTGCTGAGAACTTAGCAACTGAGCTTTCAAGCTTAGAATTAAATCACCAAGGCGTTAACTGGTACGCATCACCACGTCGTTTAGGTTTACGTGTTAGTGCACTTGAAGCAAAACAAAGTGACAAGGTTGTAGAAAAGCGTGGTCCTGCAGTTTCAGCAGCTTTTGATGCCGATGGTAATCCAACTAAAGCAGCAATGGGTTGGGCTCGTGGTTGTGGTATCGATGTAAGCGATGCACAAACACTTGAGACAGATAAAGGCGCTTGGTTATTACATAAAGCACAGGTTGAAGGTCAAGCAACTACATCGCTTATGAGTGATGCAGTAAACAAAGCTCTTGCAAAATTACCTATCCCTAAACCAATGCGTTGGGGGGCAAATAAAACACAATTTATTCGCCCAGTACACACTGCAACTATTTTGTTTGGTAGCACGCTAATCGAAGGCGAAATCCTTGGTAAGCAAGTTGGCAACCAATTACAAGGTCACCGTTTCCATCATCCAGAAAAAGTAACAATCAACCACGCTGATGATGTGTTTGATGTTCTTAAATCTGCTTACGTTGTCGCTGACTTCGAAGCGCGTAAAGCACAAATTCGCGAACAAATTGAAGCAGCAGCTAGCGCTGTAAATGCAAAAGTAGCGATGGATGAAGACTTACTTGAAGAAGTAACATCCTTGGTTGAATGGCCAGTAACGTTGACTGCAACATTCGAAGAAGCATTCTTAGATGTTCCTTCAGAAGCGCTTATCTATACCATGAAGGACGACCAAAAGTACTTCCCGTTATTAGACCAAGATGGCAACTTACTTAACAAGTTCCTATTTGTTTCTAATATCGAAAGTAAAGATCCAAGCGTGGTAATTGCTGGTAACGAAAAAGTTGTTCGTCCTCGTTTAGCTGATGCGCAGTTCTTCTACGAAACAGATAAGAAGAAAACGCTAGAGAGTCGCTTAGAGTCTCTAGATACTGTTTTATTCCAAAAGCAACTTGGTACGCTGAAAGACAAATCTGAGCGTATTAGTGAACTTGCAGGTTACATTGCTGAGCAATTAGGTGCTGATGCCGAGCTGGCTAAGCGAGCAGGTTTATTAAGTAAGACAGACTTAATGACCGAAATGGTTATGGAGTTTACCGACGTACAAGGTGTAATGGGTATGCATTACGCTCGTCACGACGGTGAAGCTGAAGAAGTTGCACTCGCGCAAAACGAACAATATATGCCTCGCTTCGCGGGTGATAACTTACCAACAAATGTGATCAGCTGTGCGGTAGCTATTGCTGATAAGTTTGATACGCTGGTGGGTATTTTTGGTATTGGTCAAGCACCAAAAGGCGACAAAGACCCATTTGCACTTCGCCGTGCAGCAATTGGTGCATTACGCATCATGGTTGAAAAATCATTACCGCTAGATATCTTAGACCTTGTTGCTAAATCACAAACGCTATTCGGTGAAAAGCTAACGAACCTAAACGTATCAACAGATGTGTTTGAGTTTATGCTAGGTCGTTTCCGCGCATGGTATCAAGATGAAGGTATCGAAGTTGATGTCATTCAAGCAGTGCTAGCACGTCGCCCAACTAAACCAGTTGATTTCGACCGCCGTGTTAAAGCGGTAAGTCACTTCCGTACATTAGACGCATCAGAAGCGCTTGCAGCAGCAAATAAACGTGTAAGCAACATCTTGGCTAAAAATGACATCACAACACAAGGTGATGTGAATGAGAGCCTATTAAGCGATGATGCAGAAAAAGTATTAGCGTCACACGTTGCTAAGTTTGCAACTGAGCTTGCACCTTTATATGCAAATGGCGATTACCAAGAAGCATTGTCACAACTTGCGGGTATCCGTGAGAGTGTTGATAACTTCTTCGATAACGTTATGGTAATGGCTGATGACGAAGCGGTTAAACAAAACCGTTTAGCATTGTTAAGCCAACTAAGCCGTCTGTTTTTAGATATTGCTGATATTTCTGTACTTCAGAAGTAAGCAGTAGCCAATTAATAAAAGCCAGCTCTGTGCTGGCTTTTTTGTAGCAAAAGGAACAGTAATGAAACGTGTAATTACTTTAGCATTAGCAGGCTTATTAACTGCCTGTTCTAGCCAAATGCAAATGCCAAGCATCGACGATATTCTGCCAAGCAAAGAGCTTGACCGTACTATGTACTTACGTGGTGATTTTACCTTGTGGGATGCCGAGCCGCAGTATCAATTAGAGCAAGTTGCACCGGGCATATTTCAAACCGACGTTAAGTTTTCAACACCAGGTAAGGTTTATGAATTCAAAGTAGCGGATGCTGATTTTAGCGAAGGCTATAACTGTGGTTACAGTGATATGGACCCAGCAGGGCAATCATTAGTGCTAGGCCAAGCCGCCAATGCCGACTGTAATACCATCTACAATTATTTCAGCTTTAAACCCGCTGCAAAAGGTGTGTATGTAGTGAGCTTTGATTACCGCAATAGTAATCAACCAAAAGTGACAGTAACAAAGAAATAGCTTTAAGCTTTCAGCTGTCAGTTTTAAGCCGATCGAGTGAGCGTTTAATATTGATAAATGCTCACTTTTAATTTTAATTGATTAACTCGAAACTCGAAACTCGAAACTCGAAACTCGAAACTCGAAACTCGAAACTCGAAACTCGAAACTCGAAACTCGTTGTTATAACCCTTTCTTCACCAAGTATCGGTACGGTGCTTGTTCTACATCTTTTGCCACAAGTGTGTGATCCATAAAAGTACAAAAGCTTGGGATATCGCGGGTGGTTGATGGGTCATCGGCGATGATCAGTAATGTTTCGCCATCTTTCATTTTTCGTACTGCGCCACGCACCATCATAACAGGTTCTGGACAACGTAGGCCAAGTGCATCTAATTGGTGATCGGGATTATCAAAACTCATGGCTGACCTTTTAGGTGAAAGAGACGATTATTAAGCGGCTATTTTAACTTTCTATTGCCGCCAGTTTCAATAAGTGAAAGCAAAGCAAATAAAAAAGGCGCACTGAGCAATTCAGTGCGCCTTTTTATCACCAAGATGTTTGGTGTGAGCTCGTTATTCTACGCGCTCAAATACAGTTGCAATACCTTGGCCTAAACCAATACACATAGTTGCTAGACCGTATTTAGCGTTCTTGTCTTCCATTAGGTGAACAAGCGTTGTGCTAATACGTGAACCAGAACAACCAAGTGGGTGACCAAGTGCAATTGCACCACCATTTAGGTTAACTTTTTCATCTACCACATCCATCAGACCTAGGTCTTTTAACACTGGTAGAGATTGTGCTGCGAATGCTTCGTTAAGCTCTGCAACATCGATATCGTCAATAGTGATACCTGCTTGTTGAAGTGCTTTTTGCGATGCAGGAACAGGGCCGTAACCCATGATTGATGGATCGCAACCTGCAACAGCCATTGATTTAATACGCGCACGAATTGGTAAACCAAGTTCTTTTGCTTTCTCTTCGCTCATTACAAGCATTGCTGACGCGCCGTCAGATAGTGCAGAAGAAGTACCTGCCGTTACGCTACCTGATGCTGGATTGAATACAGGGCGTAGTTGCGATAGGCCTTCAACAGTTGTCTCTGGACGGATTACTTCATCGTCTTCAACTAAGATTAAAGAACCATCTGCATCGTGACCTTCCATTGGCAGGATTTCACGACGGAAACGACCTTCAACAGTTGCTGCGTGTGCACGTTGGTGTGAACGGTAAGCAAATTCGTCTTGTTGCTCGCGGCTAATGCCGTGCAGCGTAGCAAGGTATTCGGCAGTTAAACCCATTACGCCAGCAGCTTGTGCTACAGACGTTGATAAACCTGGGTGAAAATCATTACCGTGAGTCATAGGTACGTGACCCATGTGCTCAACACCACCAATGATGTAGGTATCACCAGCGCCAGTCATAATAGCGCGTGCTGCATCGTGTAATGCTTGCATTGATGAACCACATAAACGGTTAACTGTGACAGCTGGTACTGAGTGAGGGATACCGGCTAGTAGGGCTGCGTTACGAGCAATGTTAAAACCTTGCTCTAAAGTTTGTTGTACACAGCCCCAGTAAATATCATCAATTGATGCTGGATCAACGGCTGGGTTACGGTCTAACAAACCTTTCATTAAGTGAGCACTTAAATCTTCCGCACGCTTATTTTTGAATACGCCGTTCTTTGAACGACCCATTGGTGTGCGGATACAATCTACGATTACTGGATTATTCATGTTTCTTATCCTTCCACCTTATAGAATACACGGCCTTCTTCGGCCCACTTGCGAGTTTCATCTGATACTTGGTAAATCGCACCTAAATGAGCGTACTTGTCTGCTGTCGCAACAAAGTTCGCTAAACCAGTTTGATCTAAGTAACGGAATGCACCGCCTCTAAATGGAGGGAAACCAATGCCGTAAATTAGCGCCATGTCAGCTTCTTGTGGAGACGCTACGATACCTTCTTGTAAACAAAGTAGTACTTCGTTGATCATAGGGATCATACAACGGTCAATGATTTCTTGTTTGTCGAAATCTTTAGGTGCATCAGTGATAGCACTTAGTAACTCTGTTGCTGTTGCATCTTTTGCTTTTTTCAGGCGACCACGACGGTCTGGCGCGTATTGGTAGAAACCAGCACCATTTTTCTGACCAAAGCGTTTTTCGTTTGCAAATACAGTAACAGGGTCTTTATCTTGGCGAGCCATACGCTCAGGGAAACCGTCAGCCATTACACCTGTACAGTGGTAAGCTGTATCGATACCTACAACATCAAGAAGATATGCAGGACCCATAGGCCAACCAAATACATTTTCCATCACTTTATCAACTTTAGTGAAGTCAGCACCTTCAACAACAAGTTTGCTGAAACCTGCAAAGTAAGGGAATAGTACGCGGTTTACAAAGAAACCAGGACAGTCGTTTACAACGATTGGTGATTTACCAAGTTTTAATGCGTAATCAACAACCGCATTAATAGTAGCTTCTGATGTTTTTTCACCACGAATGATTTCTACTAATGGCATTTTTGGCACTGGGTTAAAGAAGTGCATACCACAGAAGTTTTCTGGTTTTTCAAGTGCCGATGCTAACTCGTCAATACGAATTGTTGAGGTATTTGAAGTTAGGATAGTGCCCGCTGGTAAGTCTTTTTCAAGGCCCGCAAGAACAGCTTGCTTCACTTTAGGGTTTTCAACCACAGCTTCAACAACGATGTCTGCGCTTTGTAGGTCCGCATCGTTTAGTGTTGGTTTGATCTTGCCTAAGGTAGCAACCATCTTATCCATCGCCATATGGCCACGTTGTACTTTTTTGCCAAGTAGCTTAGATGCTTCACCCATACCTAAATCAAGTGCATCTTGGTTGATGTCTTTCATGATAATAGGTGTACCTTTATAAGCAGACTGATATGCAATACCGCCGCCCATAATACCTGCGCCTAATACAGCTGCTTGTTTGATCTCAAGTTCACTGTGTTTAGCTTGCTTCTTCGCTTTACCTTTAATGTATTGGTCAGCTAAGAAAATACCTGTTTGTGCAGCAGCTTCGCTTGTTGCTGCTAATTTAGCAAAGTTAGCGTTTTCAATCGCCATTGCTTCAGCGCGTTCACAGTTTGCTGCAGCTTTGATTGTTTTTACAGCCATAACAGGTGCTGGGTAGTGACCTTTTGTCTGACCCATTACCATGCCTTCAGCCATCGCAAAGCTCATACCTTGCTCAACACGGTTCATTTTCAGTGGCTGTAATTTTACTTGTCGTTTTGCTTGCCAATCTAGCTTGCCAGCAATTGCTTGCTCAAGTGTTGCTATACTTGACTCTAAAAGTTTGTCAGCACTAACTACTGCGTCAAAAGCACCTACTTTTAAGGCATCAGCAGCGCGGTTTTCTTTACCTGTAGTGATCCATGTCATCGCATTATCAGCGCCAATAAGGCGTGGAAGGCGAACTGTACCACCAAAACCAGGCATGATGCCTAGTTTAACTTCAGGTAGGCCAATTTTAGCGTTAGAGCTAGCAACGCGGTAATCGGTAGCAAGTGCCCACTCACATCCACCGCCAAGCGCCATGCCGTTTACAGCACTTAGCGTTGGGAAAGGTAAATCTTCAATTGCATCAAAAACGTCAGTTGCATTTTTGATCCATGCAACAAGTTCTTCTTGAGGTTTAGTGAAGGTAGGTAAAAATTCGAAAATGTCGGCACCGATAATGAAATGATCTTTATCGCTGGTGAACACCATGCCTTTGATATCTGAGTTTGTTGCCAATTCTTTTAATGCTAAAGCGCAATCTTGCAAGGTTTGCTGCGAAAGTTTATTTACTGAGCCGTCTGCACAGAACTTAAACTCGGCGATGTTGTCCTTGATGAAAGCAACTTCAAATGAATCGCTTTTATATAACATTATTATTCTCCCTAGTTTATTAACTAAGACTGGTACGATGAGTTTGCATTTCAATCAGTGTGCTTGCTTTAAAATGAAAATGCAACGAAAAATTTACTGCGCTTTATCGCGATTGGTTAAAATATAGCTGGTTTGGTGCTAAGGTGTAGGAGAAGTTTTTTGTTATTAATTCTTTAATTTTTGTTAAAGGTCATCATGAAAAAACAACTCCTTGGTTGGACAGCTGCCGCATTACTTTTTCCTTTTTTTGCAGCTGAAGCCAACGATAAACATGACGCTTTTTTAAAAGCAGAAAAAAAGGCGCGTTACGGTGATTATCAAGACATGAAAGAGGCGGCAAGTGGGCTTGATCACCCTTTGAAGCCTTATGTCGAAAAGGCTTATTGGCAACGTAATCCGAGCCTTAAACACCAGACAGAAATCGAAAACTACCTCAATGTTTACCAAAACACGCCACTAGAGTGGCCTGTACGTAAGGCATGGCTTAATTACTTAAAAAAGTACAACAAAAAAGCGGCTTATATTCGTAACTATCGCGAAACAAGCAATAACGAATTGACCTGTCCTTATTTAAGTTTTCAATTGGACTTAGGTGCGCCTGAAAAAGCCATCATGAATCAAGTGACTGATTTATGGGTGGTAGGAAAATCACAACCAAAAGAGTGCGATCAGTTGTTCTCTCTTTGGAAGAAAAAAGGTTACCAGACCGAAGAGCGGGTTTGGCAGCGCATTAGCTTGGCTGCCGAAGGGGGCTCATCAAGTTTAATTCCATACTTAAAAACATTACTGCCTCGTGCTGACCAATATTTAGCTGATTTATATTTAAAGGTACGCAAAGATCCGAGTGCTTCAGCGGGCCTTTATCGCTACAAGAAAAAATCTGCTAAAGAAGGGCAGATTGCGATTTATGGAGTTAAGCGCCTAGTATGGCGAGATAAAGACCTTGCACTGCGTGCCTGGGAAAAGCTCGAAACCATGTTCGATTACACAGACGAGCAAAAAGCGGATGTTTACTACAGTTTTGCCTTGTCGCTTGCTTCAAGTGGCCACCAACAAGCGCGCTTTTGGTTAAATAAAGTGCCTAAAGACCGTCAAACTAGAAAGTTAATGCAATGGCAACTTGGCAATATGTTAGAGAGACAAGATTGGTCTGGTATTGTGGCGTTTTTTACAGGCAAAGAAAACCTGAGCCTAGGTCAACAATATTGGTTGGCATATAGCTTAAACCAACGTGGTGAAGTCGAGCGTGCTCGTGAAATCTGGCAAACAGTGGCTAAAGAGCGTGATTATTACGGCTTTTTAGCATCTGCACGCTTAGGTATTCCGGTTAGCTTAAATAATAAAGAGATAAATATTAGTAATAAGCTAAAGCTTGAAGTGGCGAATGCTCCAGGCTTTAAGCGAGCTCGTGCTTTATATGAGCTTGAGCGCTTTACATCTGCGCGTCGTGAGTGGAATTATTTAACGGGTACATCAACCAAAGAAGAAAAGCTTGCTGCGTCATTGCTTGCTGCTGAACTTGATTGGTACGACAGTACTATCTACACCTTGGCGCAGTTAAAAGAGTGGGACTATGTCGACTTACGTTTCCCATTTGCGTTCAAAGATGTATTTGCAACATATAGCAGTCGCAGCCATATTGATGTTGCTTGGAGCATTGCAATTTCACGCCGTGAAAGTTCTTTTGCGCCCGATGCGCGTTCTCATGCCAATGCCCATGGTTTAATGCAGTTGTTGCCAAGCACTGCTAAGTATATGAATAAAAGCTCTGTATCACGAAAACAGTTATACCAGCCTCGTACTAATATTCGCCTAGGTAGTGAGTATTTGCAGTATTTGAAAAAGAAAAATCATGGCAACGAAATCTTGGCAACGGCTTCTTATAATGCGGGTTATCATCGTATTAAACGCTGGATCCCAGAGCAAGCTATGCCAGCTGAGCTGTGGATTGAGTTAATTCCTTATACAGAAACACGAAACTACGTTAAGAATGTATTTGCTTACAGACAGGTTTATCACACTCGATTAGGACGCGATGGCAATGTTCTAGCGCCAATTCTTGATATGTCGATGGGTGGTTAAACTCGATTTGTCACACTATCCTCCCTCAGTTGGGGGATAGTGCTGGCTATGATAGACTGCCAACAAGTTAAATTTACTAAAGATGGGTTTACTATGGATAAATTAGCGGTGTTATACGCCGAACATATTGCAACCTTGCAACAACGCACTCGAACAATTACAGAGCGTGAAGGTTTAGAAGGATTAGTAATTCACTCAGGTCAGGCTAAACGTCAGTTTTTAGATGACATGTATTATCCGTTTAAGGTGAATCCGCAATTTAAAGCTTGGTTACCAGTGATCGACAACCCACATTGTTGGATTGTGGTTGATGGTGCATCTAAGCCGAAACTGATTTTTTATCGTCCTGTCGACTTTTGGCATAAAGTGCCTGACGAACCACGTGATTTTTGGGCTGAGTATTTTGATATTGAATTATTAGTACAGCCAGATCAGGTAGAAAAGCTACTGCCTTACGATAAAGAAAAGTTTGCCTATATCGGTGAATACCTAGAAGTAGCGCAAGCGCTGGGCTTTAGTATTATGAACCCAGAGCCAGTTATGAACTACCTTCATTTTCATCGTGCTTATAAAACGCAGTATGAGCTTGAGTGTTTACGCCAAGCTAACCGTATCGCGGTAGATGGCCACAAAGCTGCACGCGATACGTTTTTTGCTGGTGGTTCAGAGTTTGATATTCAGCAAGCTTACCTCATGGCTACCCGCCAGAGTGAAAACGAGATGCCTTACGGCAATATCGTTGCACTAAATGAGAATTGTGCAATTTTACATTACACGCATTTTGAGCCTAAAGCGCCGCAAACGCATAACTCTTTCCTTATTGACGCAGGTGCAAACTTTAATGGTTATGCTGCTGATATCACACGTACTTATGACTTTAAAAAGTCAGGTGAGTTTAGCGACTTAATTAAAGTAATGACTGAGCATCAAATCGCTTTAGGTAAAGCATTAAAGCCTGGCTTGTTATACGGTGAATTGCATTTAGATTGTCACCAGCGTGTAGCGCAAGTACTAAGCGACTTTAATATTGTGAAGTTACCAGCCGCTGAAATTGTTGAGCGTGGTATTACGTCGACGTTCTTCCCGCATGGTCTTGGTCATCATCTTGGTTTACAAGTTCACGATATGGGTGGCTTTATGGCTGATGATACAGGTGCGCACCAAGCACCACCTGAAGGTCATCCGTTCCTACGTTGCACTCGCTTAATCGAAAAGAACCAAGTATTTACTATTGAACCTGGTTTATACTTTATCGACTCGTTATTAGGTGACCTTGCGCAAACTGACAACAAACAGTTTATTAACTGGGAAAAAGTTGAAGAGTTTAAGCCATTTGGCGGTATCCGTATTGAAGATAATATTATCGTTCATGAAGATAGCCTAGAAAACATGACTCGTGATCTACACTTAGATTAACGATAAAGGTTAGTGAATATTGGGGCCAATAGGCCCCATTTTTTTAGATAAGCAATTATGTCTGAATACCAATATCCGGCTGAGCCGGTTTTTTACCAAGAAGAAATCAAGAAAAGCACCTTTATTGTGCATATTGCCCACACCCCAGATCTTGCGGCAGCAAAAGCCTTTATCAAAGAGATTCAAGATAAATACAGTGATGCTCGTCATAATTGCTGGGCACATGTTGCGGGTAATCCCGGTGGTAGTCATGTGTATGGCTTTTCTGATGATGGTGAGCCCAATGGCACAGCAGGTAAGCCAATGCTTAATGTATTAACAGGCTCTGGTATTGGTGAAATTACAGCGGTGGTAACCCGTTATTTCGGGGGCATCAAGCTTGGTACAGGTGGGCTAGTTCGCGCTTACGGCGGTAGTTTAAATAATGCCATGCGAGAGCTTAAAACCATTACCAAGGTACCGAGTGTTGAACTAGTTGGTCAAAGTGATTACAGCGTACAAGGTGCAATTGAGCAGTTATTAAAAAATCAGTATCAGGTGCTTAATATCGAAAAACAATTTGCAGAGAACATCACATGGCAAATTGAAATCGATAGCCGTCAGGCAGAGCAAGCGATTGATGATATCCATGAATTGACTCATGGCGAAGTTAGCCTAAAAGTCAGAAAAGTTTGAAATGTAAAAATAATACATTCCGTTTACTTACAATTAAGGCTGTAAGACAATAAACTGTATTAGCTAAACATTTAATAAGAAAGCGATACGCCTAGATGCAATTTCGTACCATAATAAAAATTCTCGGCCAGCTGGTGGCGCTATTTAGTATCACTATGGTGCCTCCGGCACTGGTGTCTTTGATCTACAAAGACGGTGGTGGTGTGCCATTCGTTCTCGCTTTCATTTTTAGTGTTGTAATTGGTTTAGCAGCTTATTATCCAAACCGTCATGAGCATGGTGATCTTAAAGCCCGTGAAGGCTTCTTGATTGTAGTCTTGTTCTGGTTGGTACTAGGTACCTTCGCTGCGGTGCCTTTAGTGTTCTTACAAGAGCCTAATCTTTCCTTAGCTGACTCCGTATTTGAGGCCTTTTCTGGGCTGACAACAACAGGGGCTACCGTACTTACGGGCATAGAATATTTACCTAAATCAGTCCTCTTTTATCGCCAGCAACTGCAATGGCTAGGTGGTATGGGGATCATCGTACTCGCAGTCGCGGTACTGCCTATGCTAGGGGTCGGTGGTATGCAGCTATACCGTGCAGAAACACCTGGTCCGGTTAAAGACTCAAAAATGACACCGCGTATTGCCGATACCGCAAAGCATCTTTGGTATATCTATGTATCGCTGACGATAGCCTGTACGCTTGCTTATTGGGCTGCAGGAATGGATTGGTTTGATGCAATCTGTCATGCGTTCTCTACGATTGCGATTGGTGGCTTCTCTACTTACGACGCATCAATGGGGCAGTTTGATAGCCCATTAATTAACTTTATTTGCGTCGTGTTTTTGCTGATCGCAGCCATTAACTTCTCGCTGCACTATGCGGCGGTAGCTTCGCGCAATATTCGCGTTTATTTACGCGACCCTGAATTCAAAGTGTTCTTATTGATTCAATTAGCATTGGTCATTGTCTGCTTTACTGTGCTGTCATCAAATAATATTTATGCCGATGGTGATGAGACTCTCGATCAAGCTATGTTCCAAGCGGTATCAATGAGTACTACCGCGGGCTTTGCGACAGACAACTTCTCAGCATGGCCACTGTTCTTACCTATTTTACTTATTTTCTCAAGTTTTATTGGCGGCTGTGCCGGCTCTACCGGTGGTGGTATGAAGGTCGTGCGGGTGTTCTTACTTTACTTACAAGGTATTCGTGAACTTAATCGTCTTGTGCATCCAAGGGCTATTTATTCAATTAAATTAGGCCGAAAAGCACTCCCAGATAAAGTTGTTGAAGCGGTTTGGGGCTTCTTCTCTGCGTATGCGTTAGTGTTCGTCATTATTATGTTGGCGCTGATGGGCACTGGCATGGATAACATCAGTGCATTCTCAGCAACAGCTGCTTGCTTAAATAACTTAGGCCCAGGTTTAGGTGAAGTCGCTGCTCATTACGGAGCGATTTCTGATACGGCAAAATGGCTACTTACTATTGCGATGGTATTTGGTCGTTTAGAAATATTCACCCTGTTAGTGTTGTTTACGCCAACCTTCTGGCGAGGCTAACCATAGTAAGGTGATTATCTAGAAGTGGAGGCATTACTGTGCCAAAAACTCAAAAACAACGTAATCTTGAAAAGCTAACCTGTATCCCTGCAGGTAGCTTGGTGGATGTTGAAATTACTACACCAACCGACAGTAAACGCGTAAAAACAGAATTTATTGGACTGATGAATGATCAGTACATCATTCTTAACTATCCATCAGCAAAGCGTTTAGCTAATAGCAGTGATTTCATCAAAGATGGAGTGATGGTTGTTATTCGCGCTGTACTCGAAGCGGGTGGTGGGCAAGTGATTGCTTTTCGTCAGCAAATAAACGCCTTGGCATCGCATCCACATCGCTTAATTTTTCTCGAGTTTCCTAAGCAAGTACAACTTTATAGCTTACGTAGTGAAGCGCGTATACCTACGTTATTCCCTGCAAACTTAATCATTGCAGAGCAAAAATTGGCTGGGCTTATCAAAGATATTTCACTAACAGGCGTGCAGTTTGATCTTAATAGCAAGGAGGACTTAAGCGCTTTTAAAGGGCAAAGCTGCCAAATCACACTTAGTAAACGTGAGTTTAATGGCACAGTATGTAGCGTGCGCAAAAGAGCAGGCGGTTTTATGTTCGGTGTACAGCTTGATACGAGTGAAGATGAAATGAAAGCGTTTATGAAAGAGCACTTAATTGACCTTTCAGTGTTGGATAACTAATAGCAATTCGCCATTTTGCAACAAAATGGCTATTTTCCCCGATTTAACCCTATAAATATTAAAATTAATTTATAAATAAATTTAAATAACCAATTAAATCAGTGTTTTATTAATTAAATTAATTTCGATTTTTTTCTTTAAGTTTTGTTGTTCAGATAGAGTTTATTTTCAAATTTCTAATTTTTCTGTTTTCTAATCCGAGTTAATCGCTATTGTCTCCATTTTAATCTTTGTAACTTATTGATTTTAAAAGAAGCGTAAAACCAACCACCGAGCTTGTTGCAAAACAGCAACAAATAAATCGCATTATTTCCCCCTAATTCTCGATATTTTAATTTAATACACTGATTTTATTGTTCTTTTTAACTTTGGCATCGAAGTTGAAATAGTCTTAGCGAACACAGAGAAAAACTGATTCAGGAACATATCCTTTATCACAGTTGAGACAACATTGAAGGAATAGTGATTATGAAAACGTTACACAAAACTTTAGCACTTGTAGCTCTTGCAACTTCATCAGCAGCGTTTGCCGCTGACTTTGACACACTGGATGTTAATGGCGATGGCGCTATCAGCAAAAGCGAAGCATCAGTAAGCGAAACGTTAATGAGCCAATTTAAAGAGCTTGATACAGACGGCAACGGTGAGCTGTCTAAACAAGAGTACTCAAAAGCTTAATTTCATTGTAAGGACACGCTGAAAAGGACTTCTAACTCAAGACAACACATTTTGAAGGAATGACATTATGAACACAGTAAATAAAACACTAGCACTTATGGCACTTGTATCTTCATCTGCAGCGTTTGCGATGAGTGATTTCGATACTCTAGATGTTGATGGCAATGGTGTTATCAGCCAAAGCGAAGCATCGGTAGATGCAGAGCTAATGAGCAAATTCAGTGAATTAGACACTGACGGTAACGGTGAGTTATCGAAACAAGAATTTTCAAAAGCTTAATGTGATTAAGCAAAACCAGTTTATTTAGCTGATTAGTTCTGAGCTGCCAAAGACAGCCTAAATGGATAAGGGAATCCGTGACAAAGGACAACACTGGAAGTGTGATCAGCTAACACTCTTAAAATTGAAGGAATATGATTATGAAAACAGTAAACAAAACATTAGCTTTAATCGCACTTGCATCTTCTTCAGCAGCTTTTGCAGCAACTGATTTTGACACCTTAGACGTAGACGGTAACGGCGTGGTTAGCAAAAGTGAAGCAGCCGTTGACGCAAAAATTATGTCGCAGTTTAAAACATTAGACGTGAATGGCGACGGCGTTCTTACAGAAGCTGAGTTCTCTGAAGCCGAATAACTGAATTAATACGTAGTTATACCAATTTCCACTAAACAGGGATCTCAGAAACGGATTTCACTCTTTTCAAATTTAAGGTAGTTATTATGAAACAGTTAAGCACAACAATCGCAATTTTAGCACTAGCAACGTCATCAGCAGCCTTTGCACAAGGCGTAAGCTTTTCAACATTCGATACTGACGGTGATGGTGTGATCAGCAAAGAGGAAGCGTCTGCAAATATGCAGCTTGAAAAGTTATTTCCAGAGCTAGATAGTGATGGTAATGGCGAACTTTCAAAAGAAGAGTTCGCTCAAATTCAATAGAATCTTTTAGAAAAGTTAGGTACTTTCACTTCAAGAGTCGTAAAGCAGCTGTCATGGCTGCTTTTTTCGTTTATAAGCTTTTTTACAAGAAGATAGCACTTACTTGGAACAGCTTTTCAACAACTGTAATGTGCTTTTTATCAATCAAGAACATGATTACATGGTCGCCCGACTGAATAACCGTATCGTCATGGGCAATCAGTACATCATCGTTACGCACAATTGCACCAATGGTTGTTCCAGCAGGTAGTTTGATATCAGCAATTGCTCGGCCAACAACTTTAGAAGTATGCTCATCACCATGAGCGACAGCCTCAATGGCTTCTGCTGCGCCCTTACGTAACGAATAAACATTAACAATGTCACCACGGCGAACGTGTGTTAACAGCGCCGAGATAGTGGCTTGCTGAGGTGAAATAGCAATATCAATTTCACCGCCTTGTACTAGGTCAACATAAGCGCCACGCTGAATAAGCACCATGGTTTTTTGTGCGCCCATACGCTTTGCCAGCATCGCAGACATAATGTTTGCTTCATCGTCGTTAGTCACTGCGATGAACACATCCACTTGTTCAATATGTTCTTCAGATAACAGTTCTTGATCAGAAGCATCGCCACAAAATACCACGGTGTTATCAAGCATTTCAGAGAGCTGTGCTGCGCGCTCTTTATTGCGCTCAAGCAGCTTCACACTGTGGTTTTTCTCAAGTGAACGCGCAAGGCCCGCACCGATATTACCACCACCAGCAATCATGATCTTTTTGTATGAACGTTCGAGTTTTTGCAGCTCATTCATGACTGCTCGAATATGCTTTGTTGCAGCGATAAAGAACACTTCATCGTCCGCTTCGATAACCGTTGTGCCAAGTGGTTTAATCGCTTTACCTTGACGATAAATAGCCGCTACCCGGGTTTCGACATTCGGGATGTGCTCTTTCAAGGCTGAAAGTGCATAACCCACCAGCAAACCACCGTAATAGGCTTTCACTGCAACTAGCGATAACATGCCATCGGCAAATTGTAATACCTGTAAAGCACCCGGATAGTCGATTAAGCGACGAATATACTTAGTTACCAGCGCTTCTGGAGCAATGTAGTGGTCAACAGGTAAGTCGTCGTTATGAAATAGCTTTTCACGGTACTTTAAGTATTGCTCTGAGCGAATACGGGCAATTTTGGTTGGCGTGTTAAAAATACTATAAGCAACCTGGCAAGCAACCATGTTCACTTCATCTGAACTGGTTACGGCAATAATCATATCGGCGTCTTCTGCGCCTGCGCGACGCAATACATCGGGATGCGCACTGTGGCCAGTAACACCTTGTAAGTCGTACTTATCTTGTAGCTCACGCAAACGGTTACCGTCGATATCGACAACGGTGATCTCATTTTGCTCACCTACGAGGTTTTCTGCCAGTGTGCCACCAACTTGTCCGGCACCGAGTATGATTATTTTCATAGCTTGTTCTTATTAGTGTTTTTTAACTAGCTTTGCATAATAGAAACCGTCACTTTCACCAGGCAATAATTGCAGGCCAGGTAAAGTAGGGGTGTCGTTTTCATGCAAAGGTATGTGTTCAGCACTTGGATTATTGGCAAGGAACTTAGCAACTTGTTGTTGGTTCTCTTGCGGTAATACAGAGCAGGTCGCATAAACTAACGTACCACCAGGCTTAAGTAGAGGCCAGATGCTATTTAAGATATCGCCTTGTAAATTAGCCAGATCTTCAATATCAGATGCACGACGTAACCATTTAATATCAGGGTGACGACGGATCACGCCAGTTGCTGAACAAGGCACATCAAGCAAAATACGGTCAAATTGCTGCTCATCCCACCAGATGTGAGGTTGTGAAGCATCGGCACATTGTAGATCAGCAGCTAAACCAATACGCACTAAGTTTTGTTTAACGCGTTCTAGGCGCTCGCTGTCGCTATCAAGTGCTAATACGTCGGCATCAGCAAGCTCTAGGATATGACACGTTTTACCACCTGGCGCTGCACACGCATCTAAAATGACATCATCATTTTGTGGATCTAAAAAGCGTGCTGCTAATTGTGCCGCAGCATCTTGAACTGAGCAGGCACCGGTATCAAATTCTGGCAGTGCGTACACATCACACGGTTTAGCTAGTTTAATACCATCAGGAAAATCAGCATTAAGGGTATGCTCAATATCATTTGCTTTAAGCATTTCGCTGTATTCTTGGGTGCTATATTGCGCTTGGTTTACACGTAACCACATAGGTGCTTGCAGCTGATTCTCTTCAAGAATTTCTTGCCAGTTATCAGGGTAAGCTGCGGTTACATGTTTGATAAACCAACCTGGGTGGTTAAATTTGCAAACAGGAATTTGCTTTGCTTTTTCTTCAAGCTCAGCTTGTTCACGTTGGAAACTGCGTAAAATAGCGTTAATCAGACCTTTTAAACCCAGTGCGCGCATTTGCTGAAGCGCATTAACCGTTTCGCTGATTGCTGCATGAGGCGGTACACGCATGTGTTGAAGTTGGTAAATACCCACATACAACAAGAACTGAAAAATACGGCGCTTACCTTTAAGTGGTTGATCTAAAAGTTGCTGACAATAATTTTCTAGGCTAGGTAAATAGCGCAGCACACCGTAGCAAATTTGTTGTAGTAGGGCTTTATCTTTCGGCGATAATCCTTGGCTTGCAAAAGGTAGTTCTTGATTTAGCGACGCACCTTTATCGACCACGTTATAGAGGGTTTCAGCAGCAAGTGCTCTTACATTACTCATTGCTTTGACCTAATACTGAGCCAGGTTCAACCCAATCACTGCGACCATTTAAAAAGTCAGTAACAGCCATTGGTTTTTTACCTTGTGGTTGAAGAAGGGTGATTTTAAGTGCATCTTGCCCACAGCCAACGGTAATACCTTGCTTATCAGCAGCAATGATTTTACCGGCTTGTGCAGTTTGCGATACAACTTCGGCTTGCCAAATTTTTACCGTTTGTCCTGCCATTTCAGTAAAGCAAACAGGCCATGGATTAAAGGCACGGATATTACGCTCAATTTGCGCAGCATCCATTGACCAATCAATATTGGCTTCGTCTTTTGATAGCTTCTTGGCGTAATTTGCTTGTGCGTCATCTTGCTTTTCTGGGGTGATTTCACCTGCAGCAAGACGATTGATTGTACTGATCAGTGCATCAGGACCAAGTGCAGCTAATTTATCGTATAAAGAGCTACTGGTTTCTGTGCTATCAATCGGGCAACGGCTGATATGCAGCATATCGCCGGTATCTAAGCCTTCATCCATTTGCATTATTGTTACACCGGTTTCATTGTCACCAGCCCAAATAGCACGTTGGATCGGTGCAGCACCACGCCAGCGCGGTAAAATAGAGCCATGCACGTTTAAGCAGCCTAAGCGCGGTGCATCTAAAATCGCTTTTGGTAACAGTAAGCCGTACGCCACCACAATCATAATATCGGCGTTCAGGCTGGTAAGCTCTGCAAGTGCTTCATCTGATTTTAGTGATTGCGGTTGAAATACAGGTAAATCATGAGCAAGTGCCAGTTCTTTAACTTCACTGGCTTTTAGCTTTTTACCTCGGCCCGCTGGTCGATCCGGTTGGCTATATACACCAACAACTTCGTGCTCTGAGTCAATCAGTGCTTGTAAATGGCGCGCAGCGAAATCCGGCGTACCAGCAAAAATAATGCGTAATGGTTGTGTCACAGATATTCCTATTGATTAACTTATGATTTAGCAGCCAGCTTAGCTTCTTTCTCAAGCTTTTTACGGATACGTTGGCGCTTTAAAGGCGATAGATAATCAATAAATAGGGTGCCTTTAAGGTGATCTAGCTCATGCTGAATACAAATCGCTAATAGCTCGTCAGCGTCAAGGCTAAACTCTTCACCGTTTTCATTAAGCGCTTTAACAGTAACTGTTTCTGCGCGGTCAACTTTTGCGTATGAGTAAGGAACAGATAAACAGCCTTCTTCACTCACCGTTGAACCATCTTTTTTGGTGATTTCTGGGTTGATTAACACTAACGGTTGGTCGCGCTCTTCAGATACGTCGATCACCACAATTCGCTGGTGGATATCTACTTGCGTCGCTGCTAAGCCGATACCGTTTTCGTCATACATAGTTTCAAGCATGTCTTTTACGATTTGACGAACTTCATCGTTTACTTCTGGTACTTCTTTCGCGATTGTACGTAAACGCTCATCCGGAAATCTCAAAACTTCTAACCTAGCCATAGTTACCTTTTACACTTGTGATTCATTTAGGGTATTGTATGCTCTTATTTTAGCCATTCGTGTTCACCTTTAACAGGTTTTGGTCGATAATAATCTAAAAACAACTCAAGGAAGCCAAATGAGATACCCACTAGTTGCGGCTTTGTTAGCCATTAGCTGTGCTTTTCCGGTAGCTGCTGATGTTTTAACAATTAAAAAAGATGCACCAAAACAATATGTTGTCAAAAAAGGCGATACGCTTTGGGATATCTCGGGCGTGTATCTTGATGAACCTTGGCAATGGCCTGATTTATGGCAAATGAACCCGCAAATTGCGAATCCGCATTTAATATACCCGGGTGATGCGCTCACTTTAATTTACGATAAAGACGGAAATCCTCGTTTAGTTAAAAATGCGCGTTATAAAAAACTCTCTCCAGAAGGGCGAATTACACCAAAAGGCAAGCAAGCAGTGCCGACGTTGCCTTTGGAGTTGCTGCGCCCATATTTGAGTTATGAGCAAGCGATTAGCGCCGATGTTATTGCACAAAAACCATATATTTTGGGTGCCAGTGTTAATACCAAAATGAATACTATGGGCCATACGCTTTACGTTAAAGGTGACTTAACACTTAACGAAGCTTATGGCGTATACCGTAAAGGCAATGATCTTGTTGATCCAAATACCAATGAAGTACTAGCGAATAAAGCGGAATTAGTGGCGATTGTTCGCGCATTTAGAAGCGGTGACGTAGAAAACGGCGTACCTGCCTCAGTTAAAGTTGAACTGGTAAAACAAGAAATTAAGCCGCATGACTTTTTAATGCCGGCGATGGAAGGGCAAATGTTGCCAGCCTATTTCACTATGAAACGCCCTGAAGCTACTTTAGATGGCACTATTATCGCCGCAGCTAATGAAATGCGTGAATTTAGTACCATGGACATTGTTGTACTAAACTTAGGTTCAGACCAAGTGAAACCAGGTTTTGTACTTGATATTCAGCGTCAATCACCTGAAGTGTATGACGGCCGCAATGGTCCGCGTTACCGCGAAGATTCTAACAGTCTTGAGAAATTCATGACTGATGCAAATGATGTGTTAGGGATTGAAAGCGATGAAGACAGCAATGTATGGCACATGCCAAAGGAAAAAGTCGGTGAGTTAATGGTGTTTAAGGTATATGACAACGTTAGCTACGCATTGATTGTGAAGAATCAGCACCCGATCCGAGTTGGAGATTATGCAGTTATAAACTAACTCACAATTTGGGCGCTCTAAGGAGGGAGCATGGCACAGGTTTCAGGCAAGCTATCCCATTGGCTTGCCTTTTATTTATGTAAAGGGCTTGGAATAAAAAGCCTTATTGCATTAAGTCAAAGACAGCCACTGGATGAGCTATTTAAGCTATCTAGTTTAGAGCTTCAGCAGCTGGGTTTATCACAAAGCCAAGCCGATAACTTAGTTAATACTGACTGGCAGTTAGTAGCCCACTACCAAGAGTTAATAGCAAGACTTAAAATCAAAGTCATAAGCTATTTTGATAGCAGCTATCCGCCCTTACTCAAGCAAATAGCCAATGCACCTATCTTATTATTTTGTTTAGGTAACACAGAACTATTACTGTCACCGCAAATAGCAATTGTCGGTAGTCGTAATGCCACACCGACAGGGCTTGAAGTCGCTGCTGAGTTTGCCCATCAATTATCTGCTGTTGGCATGACGGTGACGTCAGGTATGGCTATGGGAATTGATGGTGCAGCCCATAAAGGCGCATTAGCAGGGTCAGGAAACACCATTGCCGTACTTGGTACGGGTATCGATATTGCTTATCCAAAACGCCATCGCTTACTCATTAAACAGGTTGCTGAGCGGGGCTTGTTGGTTTCTGAGTTCTTACCGGGAACGGCAGCTAATGCCGCTAATTTTCCGCGCCGAAACCGCATTATCTCTGGGTTGTCATTAGGTGTATTGATTGTCGAAGCGCAAATTAAAAGTGGCTCATTGGTGACAGTGCGCTATGCGCTTGAGCAAAATAAAGAGGTGTTTGCCGTGCCGGGTTCGATAAAAAGCCCACTATCAGAGGCAAGCCATTTTTTAATTAAGCAAGGCGCTAAATTGACAGAAAATATTACTGATATTCTTGATGAAGTGAGCTTTTTCTGTGAAAACAGTCTATATAGTATAGAACAGCCTATTGCAGATGAACCCGACTGCCCAGTGTTCAAAAGTATAGGGTATGAGGTAACAAGTGTTGATCAAATAACACAGCGCAGCCAATTACCTGTAGACGAAGTACAAGCTCGGTTACTCGACCTAGAGCTCGCAGATAAAATCGAACGAGTACTAGATGGTTATATAAGACTAGGAGGACATAAACATGTTTGACATCCTCATGTATCTTTTTGAAAACTATATCCATAGTGAAGCTGAAATCTTTACTGAAGAGAACGAACTTACCGATGAGTTGGTTCGTGCTGGCTTCAATAAACCTGAAATCTACAAAGCCCTTGATTGGCTAGAGCAACTTGCTGACTTACAACAAAGCGATATCTACCCGTACCTTAATGCCCAACCACAACATGCTATGCGTATTTACACTGATAGTGAATGCCAAATGTTAAGTGTTGAGTGTCGCGGCTTTTTAATGTTTATCGAGCAAATAGGTGTAATTAACACCGTAACTCGCGAAATGGTGATAGATAGACTTTGTGCTCTAGATAAACCATTTATTTCTTTGGAAGACCTAAAGTGGGTGGTGCTAATGGTGTTATTTAATGTACCAGGGTCAGAGCAAGCTTACGCACAAATGGAAGACTTAATATTTGACGAGCCAGCCGATGTATTACATTAATTCGACTTTGCTTGTATCTTTGTTGAGTTTGGGTATATTAGGCGAAAATTAGCCAACCCCACAGGAATCTTATGAGTAAAATCGACCATTCTCTTTTTTCTGCAGATAAACATGCACTCGAAAAAGAGTATGAGGTTTGCCCTAAATGCGGTTCTGAATTGGTTATGCGCAACTCAAAGTCAGGGCCGTTCTTAGGCTGTGCCAGTTACCCAAAGTGTGACTTTATCCGCCCATTAGCTCATCACGATAGCCAACAAATAAAAGTACTCGAAGACAGTGCCTGCCCAGAGTGTGGTAAGCCATTAGTAATTAAAAATGGCCGCTACGGTATGTTTATTGGGTGTACTGGCTATCCTGAGTGCCACTATATTGCTCATGATGAAGAGCCTGACGATGCTCCTCAATTACCTGCTTGTCCTAAATGCAAAAAAGGCCTGCTGGTTGCGCGTAGTAATAAGTTTGGCAAAACCTTTTATTCTTGTGATGGCTATCCGCGCTGTAAATATACCCTTAATCACAAACCTGTGGCGACCGAGTGCCCGGCCTGCCAGTGGCCAATTATGACCGAAAAGAAAACAGCTTCAGGTGTTGTGTTACAATGCCCGCAGAAGTCGTGTATGCATAAGTTAGTCGAATCTTAATGCACTTGTAATTTGTTTATTTAGGAGAGTTTCTTTGTCTGATCCTGTTGCACAACCAGCCAATGCAATTGACGCTTTGCAGCAAGGCGGTGTAATTGTTTACCCAACCGAAGCTGTTTTTGGTCTTGGTTGCGATCCTGATAACCAAGCTGCGGTTGAAAAGCTTTTAGCCATCAAACAACGCCCTGTAGAAAAAGGCTTAATTTTAATTGCTGACAATTATGGCCAGTTATTAAAGTATGTAGATGATGCCAAAATCCCGATGGATAAACGTGCTGATATCTTTTCACAATGGCCAGGTGCTATCACTTGGGTGATGCCTGCAGCAAAAGAAACGCCAAAGTGGCTAACAGGCCAGTTTGATACTATTGCGGTACGTGTTACTGATCATCCAACGGTAAAAGCCCTGTGTCAGCAATTTGGTAAGCCGTTGGTGTCAACAAGTGCAAACTTAACCGGTCAAGAAACGGTAATGACTATCGCACAAGCGAAAAGCGAATTTGCAGACACAGTAGATTTTTATGTTGATGAGCCGTTAGGTGGCAACAGCCAACCAAGTGTGATTAAAGACGCAGCGACCGGTAAAGTATTTAGAGGATAAACATGCAAAGCGAGCTACTCGAACAAGTTAAAACCTATTTAATGGCCTTACAAGATACAATTTGTCAGGGCCTTGAAAATGCTGACGGCAAAGCAAAGTTTGTTGAAGATAATTGGCAACGTGCAGAAGGCGGCGGTGGCCGTACGCGTGTTATCCAAGGTGGTAATGTCATTGAACAGGGTGGGGTAAACTACTCGCATGTGTTTGGTGCTTCAATGCCAGCATCAGCAACAGCACATCGTCCAGAGCTCGCTGGTCGTAGTTTTCATGCATGTGGTGTGTCATTAGTGATCCACCCTAATAATCCACATATTCCAACTAGCCATGCCAATGTCCGTTTCTTTATTGCCGAAAAAGAAGGCGAAGAGCCAATTTGGTGGTTTGGTGGTGGTTTTGATTTAACCCCTTATTACCCTGTTTTTGAAGATGTACAACATTGGCATCAGGTGGCTAGCGATTTATGTCAGCCATTCGGTGCAGAGGTTTACGATAAATATAAAAACTGGTGTGATGATTACTTTTATCTAAAACACCGCAGTGAAACACGTGGTGTTGGTGGCTTATTCTTTGATGATTTAAATGAGCTTGGCTTTGAACAAAGCTTTGCCTTTATGCAGGCGGTAGGAAATGGTTTTTTAGATGCTTACCTTCCTATAATTGAGCGCCGCAAAGACACGCCAACAACCGATCAGCAACGCGATTTCCAACTGTATCGTCGTGGTCGTTATGTTGAGTTTAATCTTGTTTGGGACCGCGGCACATTATTTGGCTTACAAACAGGTGGACGTACTGAATCAATTTTGATGTCGATGCCACCATTAGCTCGTTGGGAATATAACTATGTACCTGCTGCAGATAGTCCAGAAGCTAAGCTATATCAGTACTATTTACGCCCGCAAGATTGGTTAAATAGCAAAGAACCTGATTTAGTTGCACGTCAATGGCAGCTTTAATCAAGTATTGAAACCACTCGAACCAACATTGTGTTGTCACCCTCTACGAGGGTGGCAACACTGTCACTGCTTGGCAGCTCTGCCAAGACACTAAATAGCACTTCTGCTTTTAATATTTTTAGCTTATCAGGTGTTGTATCAATAGGTGCGCTAACCTGTGTTAAGCATTGACTGATATCACAGGCATAGAAATCAAGTTTCACCTCAAAATATTCAGGGTGCTGAATAAGCTTATCAAAACCACCAACAATACTTTGTTCATACTTATCGCTTTGTGAGGTTTTATCTTGGCTGAGAAGAGATTGAGCAATCTGTTGAATATCATCACGATGTATATATTCATTAACAGTGCTTATTTGATCAGCAGATTCATTCACGCTGTGTTGATAGGTAAATAGTAACGCCGCAATAACCCCAATACAGACTAAAAGAGTTGTTAAAAATTTCATTTAAACATCCTTATTTACTATGAAATGCATATAACAACTCTAGCAGTTGCACGAAAAGCGCGCAATTTAGCTTAATTTAAAGCGTCTTACTTGCTCATCAAGTGAACGAGCTAACGACAACAGCTCTTCACTGACTTTTTGGTTTTCATGGGCATCGACTAATGAGTGCTCGGCATTGTCACTAATTGCAATAACACTTTGGTTAATTTCTTCAGCCGCGAGGTTTTGCTGTTCAGTAGCATCAGCAATTTGCACGTTAAGTTGGTTTATCTCACTCATTTGTGAAGAAATATCACGTAATGCTTTAGCTACTTGCTTAACTTGAACTGCTCTTTCGTCTGCTTCTTCGCAAGAGTTATTCATGGTATTAACGGTTTGTGCTGCTTCACTTTGTAGCTTGTCGATAGTGCGGCGAATTTCGTCGGTTGAGTCATGGGTGCGGGTCGCTAAAGTACGTACTTCATCGGCTACCACAGCAAAGCCTCGGCCAGCTTCACCAGCACGAGCCGCCTCAATGGCTGCATTAAGTGCAAGTAAGTTTGTTTGTTCGGCAATGCTACTGATCACCTCGAGTACTTTACCAACGTCTAACGTTTGGGTTTGCAGTTGACTTACTTGCTCGGCAGCTGCTCTAACATCTGCCGCAAGTTGATTAATACTTTGCTCAGTGTGCTCAGCAACATGTAAGCTTTGTTGTGCAAGTTGATTACTGTGCTCTGACTTTTCAGATGCAAAATGGGTGGTGTTTTTAACTTCGCTTGATGAGCTTTCTAGTTCATTGATGGCGGCAGCGACCGAATCTGTCCCTTGCTTTTGCTTTAAGATCGCTTGCTCGGTTGCATCCGCTGAGGCATAAATGCTTTCGGCAGAGTGGATCAATACCTTAGAAGAATGAGAAACTTGAGCAATATTATCTTTAAACGCACCAATCATGTGATTAAAGCTGGTGGCAAGAGAGCTAAGCTCGTCATTATTACTGTCATCTACCGTGAGGCTTAAATCTTTATTGGTGGTTGCCAAGTGCATGGTATGGCTAATGACTTTTAAGCGTTTGATGAAAATTTTTCTAAACATCACTGCTAGTAGTGAGAAAGCCGAAATGAAAATAGCCGCTAATAGTAGCGTGTTCATTAAGGTGTTTTGCGATACTTCTTGCTCAATATCAGCCAGCGAATAACTAATTTTTACTACACCTAACACATCGCCTTCTTGTGCTTGATGGCAGCCTAAGCAGTTTGTTCCTTTATAATCACTGCGAGCAAACATAGGCTTTAGATAAGTCATCGTACTTTTTTGATTATCAATAAATAGTGCTTCAGTGCCTGTTAGTGCATTTCGCTCAGCATCGTTAGTCGCAACTTGGTTGGCATTTCCTGGCCCATAAATTTTATTAACGATTGGACTACGTATGATATGAGCGTCTTCAATATTAGGATGACTTCTTAATTTAGTACTTAGAATTTCGCGATTAGCCATAGTGCCTGTCAGCATCATGGTATTAATAGAATCAAAGTAATTATCGGCAAGCAGTTTTATGTTACTTTCAACGGTATCTCTTGCTAATTCATGTTGTTGCTGGGCACTACTAAATATACTGGCAAATAATACCAATACGCCTGTTAGTGCTAACAAGGCATAAATTTTAAATTGGATAGACTTCATTCGACGACGCTTTTTCTAAATTAAGGAAAATTTATTATCTTTATTTAGAAAAAGCGTACATTGATATAGCGCAAAGCTTAGTTAGTTTTGATTGATCATATGGCTGGCGAGTTGCGATAACGACTGTCTTAACCCTTCGCGAAGTAGTGGGTTATCAATCTCGATATCAAGCGTTTTATTCATACAGTGCATCCATTGGTCACGTAAGTCTTGATCAATAGGGAAAGGCATGTGACGCTTTCTTAGCATTGGGTGACCATATTTTTCAACGAATAGGTCAGGACCGCCCAGCCAGCCAGATAAAAACTCAAAGAAGACTTGGCGAATTCTATCTAAAGGCTGCGGATGCATATCATATAATGGTTTGGCGTATTCATCTGTGGCCATTATGTCGTAAAATCGATTTGCAATTGCTCGAGCTCCTGCTTCACCGCCAATAATTTCGTAAGGTGTTTTTTCTGGGGTAGGTGTTTCAGGCGTTGGTTTCGATTTAGAAAAAAGTCGTTTAATCATAATATTAATAAAGCTCTACAGGGCGAAGAGGTTGCTTCACTATGGACAAATACGCGGTTTTTGGAAATCCAATAAAACATTCGAAATCACCCGCAATACACGCACAATTTGCTGCATCATTAAACGAGCAAATACAATACAGCGCCATTTTAGCACCAACAGATGCATTTGAAAAAACTGTCGCTGAGTTTTTCGCTGCTGGTGGTAAAGGGGCTAATGTCACTTTGCCGTTTAAAGAGCAAGCGTTTGCCATGGTCGATGAACTAACAGAGCAAGCGAAAATTGCTGGAGCCGTTAACACTATTAAACAGCTTGACGATGGCAGCCTACTGGGTGATAACACCGATGGTGTAGGACTTGTTAAAGATCTTTTAGCTAATAATGTCACCTTAAAAGGGCAGCGAGTACTTCTTATTGGCGCCGGTGGTGCAGCGCGAGGTGTCATTCAGCCATTATTGAATGAGCATATAGAAAGCTTAACAATAGCCAACCGTACCGCCGAAAAAGCAAAGGCGCTAGCGAGTCATTTTAATGGTGAAATAAATGTGCAGGGCTTTGCTTTAAATGATATCCCAGCAAACAACTATGATGTGGTGATTAATTCAACCTCAAGTAGTGTAACAGGAGACCTGCCGGGTATAGCTGAAGACCATGTTGCTAAGTGTCTGTGCGCTTACGATATGTTTTACGCCAATGACGATACCGCATTTATCAGTTGGGTTAAGTCGAATAACCCAACATGTTTAACACTCGATGGTTGTGGCATGCTAGTTGGTCAAGCAGCACAAGCTTATTTTGTATGGCGCAATAAAATGCCAGAAATTATTCCCGTTGTTACCGCGCTTAAAGCAGGAGAAATTGCGTGAATCAAGCTATCCAATTTATAGACAGACTCGAATTTAAGCCTGAAGAAAAGCAGTTGGTATTTTTTGCCCAAGTAAGTGGTTTGATGGTGGAGTGTGTTATTGATACCAGCAAGTATGATTTTGCAGATCAAAGCAGTGCGGTTAATTACTTTGAATCTTATCGTTTCGATTACGAAGAGCTCGCCGAGCAACTGATCGAAGATGAGCAGTATAACTCGGCAGGACAAATTGAATTAACCGAAGTGTTTTAGCCCTCAGCTAAGTATTCATCTTTAAGCTGAACATAATTATCAGCAGAGATTTTTAAAAAGGCGCGCTCTTGCTCTGTTAAAGGGCGAGCCTGTTTAACAGGGCTACCTACATAAAGGTAACCAGACTCTAAACGCTTGTTAGGTGGTACCAGTGAACCACCACCAATGATCACATCATCTTCAACAACTGCGTTATCCATTACTATTGCGCCCATACCAACAAGTATACGATTACCAAGTTGGCAACCGTGTAGCATAACCTTATGACCAACAGTGACATCATCACCAATAATAAGAGGGTAGCCATCGGGGTTTGACTTAGAGGCACGAGTTAAATGTAAAACACTGCCATCTTGAATGTTCGTACGTTCACCAATACGTATATAGTTAACATCACCTCGCGCAGCAACAAGAGGCCATACACTTGAATCTTTACCAAGCGTAATATCACCCACTAAAACCGATGACTCATCAATATAAACACTATTATCGTATGTCGGAGTGATCCCTTTATAAGAACGGATAGTCATAAATTCACCTTTTAATTTTAAAATGCGCTCAGTCTAGTGTAACAGCGAAGCAAATAAATACACCAAAACAGGCCTAAATTGACTGCAAAACACCCAGTTTTAGGGTGTTTAGTTCAAAAGGTGAGCGAACAGTACGTTTTTTTAAATTTTATTGAAAAAAGTGCTTGCGTAAAAAATCCATCTCCCTATAATGCGACCCCACTGACACGGCGGGCAGCAACGAAAGACGCTGAACAACGTAGCAGAGAGTTAAGTGAAACTTCAGTTTCAAATAATCGAAAGAAAGTTTGAAATTAAGTGTTGACTCGAAAAATTAAGGATGTATTATACGCATCCCTAGCGACAACGTCGCAACGTTCTTTAACAA